>JBAVJZ010000186.1:0-5242 GCA_049688015.1 Candidatus Deferrimicrobiaceae bacterium
AGGCCCAGGTTGAGGATCGTGTCCATCATCCCCGGCATCGAGAACCTTGCTCCCGACCGCACCGACACGAGCAACGGGTTCTTCGGCTCCCCGAATTTTTTCCCCGTGACCTTTTCCAGGCGCGCCAGTTGCGCGGCGATCTCCCGGTTCACGTCGGCAGGAATCTTCCCCCTGTTCTTGTAGTAGAGAGTGCAAACATCCGTGCCGATGGTGAATCCCGGGGGAACGGGGACGCCCAGCTTCGTCATCTCGGCGAGGCCGGCGCCTTTTCCGCCGAGAATGTCCTTCATCGCGCCGTGTCCTTCGGCTTTTCCGCCGCCGAAGAAAAACACCCGCTTGGTGGGCATTCGCTTCCCCCTCCGGTCCCCTTATTTTTGCTGTCCGACGGCTATGCGGGAAAAATCCGCCACCGAGGCGATCAGGCCGGACAGGTTTTTCAGGAGAGCCAGCCGGTTGTTTTTCACCTTCTCCTCCTTCGCCATCACGAGGACCTTCACGAAGAACGCCGCCACGAGCGGCTGGAGGCTGGCCATCTCGCGGAACGCCTCGGCGTACATCCCGCTCCGGGTCGCGGCATGCACCTTTTCCGATACCTCCCCGACGGCCTTGTGAAGCGCACGCTCCTCCTCATGCTCGAAGAGCGCCTCCGACACGTTGAACGGACCCGCGTATCCCTTCGTGATGTTGATCGCCCTCTTGAACACCTCGACCAGCGGTTCGAATGCCGCTTCCTGGCGGAACGTGACGAGGGCCGAGAGCCTCGCGCGCATGTCCACGACATCGGTGAGCCCCGCGGAGAGAACCGCGTCCACCAGATCCCCCGGGGTTTTGCGGGACGTCCACAGGTTCACAATCCGCCCGGTGATGAATTCCATCACTTTGCGTTTCACCTCGCCGGCCGGCGACTTGAGTTTTCCGCCGAGCGTGGCGAGCGATTTGTCCACCAGCCCCTCCAGCGGTATCCGAAGTCCCTTCGCCTCGAGGATGGAAAGGATCCCGAGGGTTTGCCTGCGAAGACCGTACGGGTCGGCCGTACCGGTGGGAATCAGTCCCACCCCGAAGCAGCCGCATACCATGTCGATCTTGTCCGCGATGGCCACGGCGGCGCCCACGTCGGTTTCCGGCAGCTCGTCGGACATCCCCTTGGGAAGATAGTGCTCATACACCGCCTGTGCCGTTTCCTCGTTCTCCCCGGTCTTCCGTGCGTAATCACGCCCCATGACCCCCTGAAGCTCGGGGAACTCCTTGACAACCCCTGCCGTGAGGTCGGCCTTCGAGAGGATCGCGGCGCGCCGGCATTCCTCCGCCTTTGCGGGAAAGCCCGCCGAGGCGACGTACGCCGCGACCTCGGCCATCCGCTCCACTTTCTCCCAGTACGTTCCCAGGTCCGCCTGAAACAGAACGTCCTTGAGCGCCTGCCCCCGGTCGAACAGCGACTGCTTCAGGTCGTCCTGGTAGTAGAATTCCGCATCCGACAGGCGGGCGCGTATGACCCGCTCGTTCCCGACCACCACCACCTGGCTGTCGGGGACGATCATGTTCGAGACGAAGGCGAAACCGGGGAAGAGGTTCCCGCGCTCGTCCTCGAACACGAAATATTTCTGGTTGTTGCGCATGCTGGTGATAAGGATCTCGCGAGGAAGGGCAAGGTATTTCTCCTCGAACCGCCCCACCAGGACCACAGGGTACTCGACCAGGTTGGCGACGGTTTCCACAAGCGGCTCGTCCTCGATCCATTTCCTCCCGATCTCTTTCTCCGCGTCCCTTATCCCGGCGCGGATCTTATCCTTGCGGACCTCGAGGTCGACGAACACCTTCGCTTCCGCAAGCTTGTCGACATACTCGTCCGAAGAGGCGAGATGGATCGCGCCGGGCGCGAGGAAGCGGTGCCCGTGCGTTGTGGCCCCCGCCGTCACGTTTCCGAACGACAACGGAATGACCTTCTCGCCGTAGAGGGAGATGATCCAGTGCACGGGGCGGGCGAAACGGACGTCCAGGTCGGCCCACCGCATCGTCTTCTTGAAGGGGATCGTCGGAATCCAGTCCGAGACGAGTTTCGGGAGAACGTCTTCGACGGGTCCTGCCGCCTCTTCCCTCACGTAGCCGAGGTACTCTCCCCGGTCCGACCGGAACAGCTTCATATCGGAGACGGGCACCCCCTGTCCCCTGGCAAATCCCTCCGCCGCCTTGGTCGGTTTCCCGGAAGCGTCGAAGGCAACGCTCTTGGGGGGACCCAGAACGGTTTCCTCCGCCCCCTGCTGCCGGTCCTCCAGATCCCGGACGATATATGTCAGGCGGCGGGGAGTGCCGCAGATATCGACCCGGCTGAAAGAGAGCCTCCCCTTTTTCAGAACCTCGGCGAACTGCTGACCGCCGTACCAGAGTGCGGGCCCCACAAACCCTGCGGGGATCTCCTCGCACCCAATCTCCAACAAGTAGTCGCGTCCCATATCTCTCTTCTTCCTGATCGATGGTTTCTCAATCGGAAAACTTGTTGAGCAACGGGTACCCCTGCTCCTCCCGGGACTTCAGATACCCGGTCGCGCACAGGCGGGCCAGGTTGCGCACCCTGCCGATGTAGGAAGTGCGCTCCGTCACGGATATGGCCCCGCGCGCATCAAGCATGTTGAACGCGTGGGAACACTTGAGACAGTAGTCGTAGGCCGGCAGAACGAGATTTACCTCTATCAGGCGCAGGCACTCCTTTTCATACATCTGGAACAGGGAAAAGAGCATCGGGATGTCTGCCGCCTCGAAATTGTACTTCGAGAATTCGACCTCCCCGCGATGGTGCACGTCTCCATACGTCACCTTGCCGACCCACTTCAGATCGAACACGTTCTCCACGTTCTGGAGGTACATCGCGATACGTTCGATGCCGTAGGTGATCTCCCCGGACACGGGCTTCAGATCGATCCCGCCGCACTGCTGGAAATAGGTGAACTGGGTGATCTCCATCCCGTCCAGCCACACTTCCCACCCCAGCCCCCAGGCTCCGAGGGTGGGGGACTCCCAGTCGTCCTCCACGAGGCGGATGTCGTGCTTCAGAGGGTCGATACCGACCGCCTTGAGGGAGTCCAGGTACATCTCCACGTAATCGTACGGGCAGGGCTTCATGATGACCTGGAACTGGTAGTAGTGCTGAAGCCGGTTCGGATTCTCCCCGTATCGGCCGTCGGTCGGGCGGCGGGAAGGTTCGACATAGGCGGTGTTCCACGGCTCCGGGCCCAGCGCCCGAAGGAAGGTCGCCGGGTTGAACGTCCCGGCCCCCACTTCGATGTCGTAAGGCTGGTGCAGCACACACCCTTTATCCGCCCAGAACTGTTGCAGGGCGAGGACAAGGTCCTGGAAAAGCACTGCGTCCTCCCGTTTGAAACGTGATACGGTTACATATCATCCCCTGTATGAGGCTGTCAAGGAATATCGTTATAAAAACAAGGGTTTTACGGTTTCCGGCCTTCGGAATCGACGCTCAGGCTCCGTAAGCCGACCCCAATGTTCCACTCGAGATATTTTGGTATAACCATTTGTAATTCTTCCAGTATTATTTCTGGGATCCGAACTCGCCCGATGGTGGCAGGAGACGACGCCTGGAGGGCCCTCCAGGTCCGGACCGCCCCGAGGGAGAGGGG
This sequence comes from Candidatus Deferrimicrobiaceae bacterium, assembly GCA_049688015.1. Lineage (GTDB taxonomy): Bacteria > Desulfobacterota > Deferrimicrobia > Deferrimicrobiales > Deferrimicrobiaceae > CSP1-8. Next base: position 3,633 of record JBAVJZ010000186.1, read on the forward strand.
ATGGCCACCTTTCCCGGAGCAGGCGAGGCAGTAGAGCCTACCCTCGGAGACGACGAACCGGAAAGACCCGCTTTCCGTCCTGCCGCACCGATGGCACCCCGACAATTCCGGTCCCCACCCCCCCAAGGAGAGAAAGGCGGCTTCCGCTTTCCTCCCGACGGATGCGGGGGTCTCCCCCCCGGAAAGGGACCGGAATCCGGCCAGGAGGAAGGCGAATGCCTTCGTTTTGTGCCCGGACTGGGGGAAGAGCGACGAAGCGAGCTCCAGCAGGTAGTCGGCGTACCGGACCCTGTCCCAATCCGCCACGATATCCCAAAAGGAGACGAGGATCGACGCCGACGTGAGGATCGGCATCCTCCGCGGCTCCTCCGTCCAGGCCACCTCGAGGAGAAAGTACTTCTGCAGTGCCCCTCCGAAGCGTTTCCGGCTTCGGCGGGCGGCCTTGGCGACGACGCTTACCGCCCCGTCGGTTTCCGTGAAAAAAGCGAGCCGCCTGTCCGCTTCCCCCATATCCGCGGAACGTACGAGGAATGCCCGGGAGGACCGGAAGGAACGCCGGCCGGCCATCTTTCCTACCGGCCGTCCGGCGGAGCTTCGACCGGTGCGTTGGGAAGGCGGTCCCGCACCCGGAGGCGGGAACGGAACGGGCGGGGTCGGGTTCGGGCGAACAGGTCCTCCCTGGCTTTCAAGCTTCCTCCCCCACGGCACATCGCATTACCGGAACGGGTTCCCCGTCGGCGCCCTACTCTCCCAGCGTGATCTCCTTCACTTCCCCTCTCTCCCCGAAGGGAGGAAGCAGCTTTCCGTTCAGTGTCCCGATCACACCCCCCGCGTTCCCGATCTTCAGGTAGATCTTTTCCCGGGCCTGAATGCTGAGGCGGTCCCCCGGATACAGCATGACGTCGACGGGATCCGACCCGTCGTGGCTGTACATGATCCACGTCAGTTCCCTTGCCTCCAGGAACAGCGACGACAAGGTGTGGGAGGGAGCAGACGCCGGTTCGCCTCCTCCCGCGATGGTCACCGTTTTCTGCTCGGGAACAGGGGAAGGCTCCACCGCCTGGTGGCTACTTTCCGCCACGTTGTCGGACGTTGGAGGGGAGATGGCGGCCGGAGGGGAAATCGGGATGGGGGGAGGAGCGGACGTCTCCCCCAACTCGGCAGGAGAAGGAGGGCGAAGCGTCGTGTGCCTCGCGTACCAGGCGAGAAAAACACCGATCACAAGCACCGCAACGGTGGCGATCGCATACGCCGTGCGGCGGCTTCCCCGCCGCCGCTCGCGTTCCAGCCACTCCGGCTTGGCGTGAAAAGGGGTTTCATCGACCGACCGCTTTTCGAGGAAAGCAAAGTATTCCGACTGCACCGGATCGGGATCCACCGAAAGGAAGAACGCATAGGCGCGGATGAATCCGGTGGAAAATACCTTGGGCGGCCACCGGGAGTAGTCTCCCTCCTCGATGCCACGCAGGTACTTCTGGCTGATGCGCACCTGAAGGGAGACCTCTTCCAGGGTCTTTCCCATCTCTTCCCGACGCTTCCTCCAGTCCCCTCCCGCTCCCATTCCCACCTCCCTACGGCTTTTCCTGCCCGAGAATGTTCAGGTACTTCGC
>JBAVJZ010000187.1:0-2739 GCA_049688015.1 Candidatus Deferrimicrobiaceae bacterium
CCTACACGCGCTTTACGCCCAGTAATTCCGAACAACGCTTGCACCCTCCGTATTACCGCGGCTGCTGGCACGGAGTTAGCCGGTGCTTCTTCCTACGGTACCGTCAGACTCCGCGGATTATCCCCGCGGAGCGTTCGTCCCGTCCGAAAGGGCTTTACGACCCGAAGGCCTTCTTCACCCACGCGGCGTTGCTGCGTCAGGGTTTCCCCCATTGCGCAATATTCCTCACTGCTGCCTCCCGTAGGAGTCTGGACCGTGTTCCAGTTCCAGTGTGGCTGGTCATCCTCTCAGACCAGCTAACGATCGCAGCCTTGGTAGGCCGTTACCCTACCAACTAGCTAATCGTACGCGGGCCCATCATCAGGTGACAGCACCGGCAAGCCGGTGCCGTCTTTAACCCCAGGATCCGAGGACCCCGTGGTCTCATGCGGTATTAGCCACCCTTTCGAGTGGTTATCCCCCGCCCGGAGGTAGGTTACCCACGCGTTACTCACCCGTGCGCCGCTCTACTCGGGGAGTTGCCCCCCCTTTCGCGCTCGACTTGCATGTGTTAGGCACGCCGCCAGCGTTCGTTCTGAGCCAGGATCAAACTCTCCACTTGAAAACAAAAAACGGAAAAGACGAAGATCCGATTCACGCCTCGCATTCCCTGTTCAGTTTTCAAAGATCCGTTCTGGAAATTGGCCCGCCCGCGATACGTGGGGCGGACTAAACAATATATAAAAAACGGATTCGAGTGTCAAGATCAATACGAAAGATCCCGACATTATTGTACCGCGGATACCATCCGCAAAACAACGGGGCTTCCTGCCGGAAGATACGGGAGGGTTGCCACTGGCGTTGCTTGAGCGACGAGAAATATAGCCCATTTCCCCCACGGGGGCAAGAAAAAAAAACGGGGCGACCCAACTTTCAGTCGAACGCGACGATAACGAACTCTTTCTTCCCGATTTTCATGCGGATTTCGCCGCCCGGGGAAATCTCTCCCGATGGGTCGCACGCCCTCTCCCCGTTGATTTCCAGTCCTCCCTGCTCTATGAGGCGACGGGCCGCCGCCTTCGACCGGAAGGATTGGGAAACCGTGGCGACAACCGATGCCAGATCGGTCTTCCCGGATAGCGCGCTGCCGGGTACGCGGCGGGCATCTTCGGGGAATTCCTTCCGGGAAAATCGCTTCCGGAATCCTTCTTCCGCCCCCTTGGAGGCCGCCGCGCCGTGGAAGCGAGCGACGATCTCCCGGGCCAGTGCCACCTTGGCCTCCATCGGGTGGCGTGACCCGTCCGCAATCCCCTTTTTGAGCCGCTCCAGCTCGTCCACGGAGATATCCGACAGCAGCTCGTAGTACCGGAGCATGAGGTCGTCCGAGATCGACATCATCTTCCCGAAGATCGTGTCGGGGCCTTCCGTGATCCCCACGTAGTTCCCAAGGCTCTTGCTCATCTTGTTCACGCCGTCCAGGCCTTCCAGGAGCGGCGTGGTGATGACGACCTGGGGCTCCTGTCCCCAGACCCGCTGGAGATCGCGGCCCACGAGGAGGTTGAATTTCTGGTCGGTGCCCCCCAGCTCCACGTCCGCCCGCAGGGCGACCGAATCGTATCCCTGAAGAAGAGGGTAGAGGAATTCGTGTATCGAGATCGGGCGCTCCTCTTCGTAGCGCCGCCGGAAATCGTCTCGCTCCAGCATCCGGGCCACCGTCATCTGGGCGGCGATACGCACCATCTCCTCGATCGACAGCGGGGAAAGCCACTCGGAGTTGAATCGGACCTCGGTCTTATCCGGATCGAGGATCTTGAAGATCTGTTCCCGGTAGGTCTGCGCGTTTCGTTCCACGTCCTCCCGAGTCAGGGGTTTGCGGGTCTCGACTTTCCCCGTGGGGTCGCCGATCATCCCCGTGAAGTCCCCGATGAGAAACACCACCTGGTGTCCGGCCTCCTGGAAATGTTTGAGCTTCTGGATGAGAACCGTGTGCCCCAGATGCAGGTCGGGAGCTGTCGGGTCGAACCCCGCCTTCACGCGAAGGGGTCTCTTCTCTCTCTGCGCCCGCCGGAGTTTTCCGCCAAGCTCCTCCGCGGAAATGAGATCGACCGTCCCGCGCCTGAGGGACGTCAGAATCGCGTCCATGCTTCCCGGTTCCTCATCATGGTTTCCCTCATCACGAACGCCTCCGCGCCACGGCACGTCCCGGTCTCCGGGTCGATCTCGAAAAAGACGCCGGCCACCTCCGCCTCGCCGGAGGCCACCTCGAACCGGGTCGGAACCTGGGTGAGAAATCTCCGCAAAACGTCGCCGGAGTCCATCCCGATCACGGAATTCGCGGGGCCGCACATCCCGGCGTCGGTGATGTACCCTGTCCCGCCGCGCAAGACCTGCGCGTCCACGGTCTGGACGTGAGTGTGGGTGCCGGCGACCGCGGAGACCTTCCCGTCGAGGTGAAACGACATCGCCCGCTTCTCCGACGTCGCCTCCGCGTGGAAGTCTACGACGACCGCGGCGGCATGCTTCTTCATTTCCGGAAGCGTATCGTCCATCCACCGAAAGGGGCAGTCGACCTGCCCCATGAAGACCCTGCCGATCAAGGAGACCACGACGTACGGGGATCCGCTCCGTCCCCGGAAAACGCCCCACCCTCGTCCCTCCACGCCCGGAGGGTAATTCGCGGGACGGAGAACCTTCTCCTCGTCCCGCACGAGCGGGAGCCCCTCCCGCTTGTCCCAGGTATGGTTTCCTCCCGTCAGGACA
>JBAVJZ010000188.1:0-5982 GCA_049688015.1 Candidatus Deferrimicrobiaceae bacterium
GGGGGCCCCTTCCGGTTGGTACCGCCTATATCCTGGTGTTACCGACTATAGCCTATGGCGCATCCCGTCAGAGACGCCAAAATCCCCGGTCGGGCCGCCCTCCTCTTACCCGCGGGCCTTTTCGGGCTCGGCCGGCAGCTGCTCGTCTTCCGCCCCCCCGGTCTTGATCCGCATCGCGTAGAAAGACCGCCAGACGAAGACGACCGCCACGGCGAAAAACGCCGCGGCCGCGATCCGGCTCGTGGCCACAGGAAGCTCGATCGCCAGCTCGACCGCCAGGAGACCGAACAGCGTCGTGAACTTGATGATCGGGTTCATGGCGACCGATGAGGTGTCCTTGAAGGGGTCCCCCACCGTATCTCCGACGACGGTGGCGTCGTGCAGGTCGGTCCCCTTCATGTTGAGCTCGGTCTCGACGAGCTTCTTCGCGTTGTCCCAGGCGCCGCCCGCGTTGGCCATGAAGATGGCCTGGAACAGGCCGAAGATGGCGATGGAGATCAGATAACCGATGAAGAAGTAATGGTTGACGCAGGCAAAGGCCAGCGTGGAGAAGAAGACGGCCAGGAAGATGTTCCACATCCCCTTCTGGGCGTACTGGGTGCAGATCTCGACCACCCGCTTGCTGTCGGTCACGGAGGCCTTCTCCGCGCCCTCGTCCAGGTTGATGTTCGCCTTGATGAACTCCACGGCCCGGTAGGCCCCCGTGGTGACGGCCTGCATGGATGCACCGGTGAACCAGTAGATCGTCGTGCCGCCGGTGATGAGCCCCAGCAGAAAGACCGGGTTGAGGATCGACAGTCCGGCCGACACCGCTGGCCCGCCGAACATCTTGGTGAGGACCTGGATGATGGAAAAGATCAGCGTCGTGGCGCCGACGACGGCTGTGCCGATCAGCACCGGCTTCGCTGTGGCCTTGAACGTGTTGCCGGCTCCGTCGTTCTCTTCCAGGTACATCTTCGCGTTCTCGAAATCGGGCGTGAAGCCGAACTCTTTCTTTATTTCTTCGGAGATGTTCGGGAGGGTCTCGATGGTGGAGAGTTCATAGACCGACTGGGCGTTGTCCGTCACGGGGCCGTACGAGTCCACCGCGATGGTGACCGGTCCCATCCCGAGGAACCCGAAGGCGATCAGGCCGAAAGCGAAGATCGCCGGCGCCGCCATGATGCCCGCCAGACCCGCTGTGCTCACGGCGTAGCCGATCGCCATCAGGGTGATGATGGCCAGCCCCAGCCAATAGGCGCTGAAGTTCCCCGCCACGAAGCCGGACAGGATGTTGAGGGACGCCCCCCCCTCCCGCGAGGCGGTGAGGACTTCGCGCACGTGCCCCGAGTTCGTCGAGGTGAAGATCTTGACCAGCTCCGGGATCAGGGCTCCCGCGATGGTTCCGCAGGTGATGATCGCCGAGAGCTTCCACCAGAGCGTGCCGTCCCCGGCAAGCTCCGGCACCAGGAGGTACGACAGCACGAACGTCATCCCGATGGACACCAGCGAGGTCAGCCAGACCAGGGAGGTCAGCGGGTGCTCGAAGTTGAACTTCTCGGCGTCGCCGTACTTCGCCTTGACGATTGCCCCGTTGACATAGTACGAGACCGCGCTCGTGATGATCATCCCGATGCGCATCACGAAGATCCAGACGAGAAGCTGGACCTGGACGACCATGTCGGGCACTGCCAGAATGATGAAGGTGATGAGCGCGACGCCGGTGACGCCGTACGTCTCGAAGCCGTCGGCGGTCGGGCCGACCGAGTCTCCCGCGTTATCCCCCGTGCAGTCGGCGATGACGCCGGGGTTGCGCACGTCGTCCTCCTTGATCTTGAAGACGATCTTCATGAGGTCGGAACCGATGTCGGCGATCTTCGTGAAGATCCCCCCGGCGATCCGCAGCGCCGCCGCCCCCAGCGACTCGCCGATCGCGAAACCGATGAAACAGGGCCCCGAGTAATCTCCCGGGATATAGAGCAGGATGAAGAGCATCATGACGAGCTCGACGCTGATCAGCATCATGCCGACGCTCATCCCCGATTTCAGCGGGATCGCCATGGTGGGAAACGGCTTCCCCGCAAGGCCGGCGAATGCGGTCCGGGAGTTGGCGTACGTGTTGATCCGGATGCCGAACCACGCCACGCCGTAGCTGCCCAGAATGCCGATGATGCTGAAGACGACGATGATGACGACCTGGATGGTCGCGTAGTGGAGAAGGAACCCGAAATAGACCACCATGATCGCCGCGATGAAGGCCCAGAGAATGGCCAGGAACTTTCCCTGGGTGATGAGGTACGTCTTGCAGGTCTCCCAGATCAGTTCCGAGATCTCGCGCATCGACTTGTGGACGGGGAGGTTCCGGATCTGCATGTACTGCACGAACCCGAAGACCATCCCCAGAAGGCAGAACAGAAGCCCCCAGACCAGAAGGTTGTGCCCGGTCATCCCGAGGAACGACACGGAAGAAAGATCGGGAATCTTGAGTTCCGCCTCGCTCGCCAGAGCGCCGGAAGCAAGGAACAAGGCGAACAGCAACACCGCCGCGGACGCCAGTTTCGGCGCAATGCGGTTCCGCGGAACGTCACCGTTCCTGCCCGGTTCCCGCGATGTCCGGAACCAGGCAAGAACAACGCATGAGAATACGATCACGAGCAAAGGACTGACCATGACCCCTCCCTGTATGGAAGATATGAAATGTGACGAGATTCCGCCGGGAACCATTATGGTTTCACGAACCCCGAAGGTCCGTTCGCTTCCCCGGACGATGAGATAAAACGCATTGTAAATAGCACGGACTTCCGGGCAGGTCAAGGGGAAAGGGGAGGCGTCCCGCCTCTCAGGAAGAATCTCCCAGGTAGCCCGTAAGTTCCGCGATCGCTTCGCGAATCCCGGGGGACTCGGCGGTCTTTCGCCCAAGGAGGGCCTCGAGGGTGGACAGTTCGCTCCGGATGACCTTCCCCGCCTGGCCGGCCAGGCGGGCGATCTCCGCGGCGGTGCTTTCCCTCCATGCAGCGGACAGGCGGAACAGGCTCTTCTCGGCTTCGAAGCCGACGTGATGCAGGAAATGGCGCCGGATGAGCGGTCCGAACACCGTGGTGGGGATCAGGAACCAGAGGATGTCGAAGTGCGAGTCGAACACCCTGCCACACGATGTGTCGGGCATGCGGGGGGCGCTTGCGTCCAGCGACACGCGGGACCGTTCGAGTTCGATTCCGAGAACGACCCGCACGTTTTCCGCCAGTCGTCCCTGAAACCCCTCCACCAGGCGTTCCATACGGTCCCGGACCTCCACAAGCAGCTTCCCGAACCCCTCTTTCTCGGCATCGGACAGGACGGCAATCTCCCGGGCAAAGTGGTCCTGTGCCCACTGCTCGTACCGGCGGGTAAGTCGCCAGAGGTTTCCCCGCCAGGAAGGCATCTCCTCCGCAAGCCTCTCCCGGGTCTGCCGCAGAAGCATCCCCTGGTGACGAAGGATCCTCACCTCGATCCTCTTCCGGGCGTCCTCCCGGCACTTGCCTGCGACAAGAGAGACTTCTTCCAGGACGTTTGCGAGCTGCACGCGTTCGTTCAGGATCCGCCCGCGGAGGGTCTCCCGGAGGGAATCGTTGGCGCTTGCGGCTTCCCGGGCGATCCGCAGGTACTGAAGCTGTTCCTGCATCAGGGTGCGCATCTTGTGGGTGAAGATGGCCTTCCTCTCCTCCCGGCTGCGGGAAGCCAGCGGCGTGAACAGGCGCTCCGCGATCTCCCCGCGCCAACGGTCCGCCCCGGAGCGGCAGGAAAAAGGAAAGAGCGGGAACTCCGAACCCAGTTCCCTGTCAAGGGTGGTCCGGACGTGTCGGGTCACGACCAGGAGGTCGGATTCGCTCAACAGGTCCACCTTCGTAAGGAGGATCACGATCCGGGGGGTGTGCCGCGCCAGATCCCGAAGGAGGGAGATGTCCTGCTCCGATACCGGCTGGTCCACGCTGATGGCGACCAGCGACGCGGCGGCACGGGGGAGCCACTCCATCGTCACCTGCGTGTTGTGGCGAAAAGCGCTTCCCAGGCCGGGCGTATCGAGGAACCGGGTGTTGGGATACCTGCCGAGAGAGGGAAGATCCACGGTCACCTGGACAACGGCCTTCCGGTTCTCCGGGTTTTTCTCTTCCGTAACGAAGTCCGGCAGTTCGGCGACGCGGACGACCTGTTCCGCACCGTCCGCGAACCGCACGCGTGCCCGTTCCCGTTCCCCGAAGCAAAGGACGGTGAGCACCGAGGTCACGGGGATCGCTCCGACAGGCAGGACGTCCTGCCCCACGATACAGTTCAGGAAGGAACTCTTCCCCGCCTTGAAGCGGCCCAGTACGGCGACGTCGATGGTCCCGTCCTGTCTGAGACCCTGCCGGCATGCCTCGATCTGCGGGTCGAGGCTTTGCAGACGGTAGTGGTCCCGGATCTCGACGAGCCGCTCCAGGAGCCGTTCCGGATTTTCCTCGCGTATCATCACATTGTGCGCCACGATGCCCGGAAACCCCTTCTCCTTCCTGCCCGACCCGGAAAACGAAAACGCCCCCCGGGATCTCCCGGCGGGCACCGTTTCCCTTTCTCCGTCAAAGCAGCGCCCCGGCCGGGTGTTCTCTCTCCACGGTCAGGGGTCATCAGCCCGGACGGGCGGTTAAAGGCGAACCCCATCGCCTTTCCTAACCAACGCTCGCACTTAGGATATCACATCGTCGGGGGCGCAAATCCCCGTTTTTTTTTGCCTTCCCGCCGGGGCGGACACGGGGTTTCCGCTCCCGGCGGCGGTGATATAGTAGGAGATCATGGATTTCAGGAAAAAATTGATCCTCGCGCCCCTGGCCGGAATCACGGACAGCACGTTCCGGCTCCTCTGTCGGGAAAACGGAGCCGACGTGACGGTGACCGAGATGATTTCTGCCAAGGGGCTGCTCATGCAGCCCGCAAGGACGGAGCGGTACCTCCGATTCGGGGAGGGGGAGCGCCCCATCGGCGCGCAACTGTTCGGCGCGGTTCCGGAGGAAATGGGGGAAGCAGCCGCGGAGATCGGTCGCCTCGGCTTCGACTTCGTCGACATCAATATGGGATGTCCGGTACGCAGGGTAACGGCAGGCGGTGCGGGCGCGGCTCTGCTCTCCCGCCCCCGTCTCGCGGGAAAAATCGCAAGAGCCGCCTCCGATGCCGCGAAGATCCCCGTAACCGTCAAGATCCGTTCGGGCTTCGGCACGCAAATCGACTCGTATCTCTCGGTGGCGAGGGAGGTCTTTGACGCAGGGGCCGCAGCCATCACTCTCCACCCGAGGACCCGGGGACAGATGTTTTCCGGCAGGGCCGACTGGGGACAGATCGCCCGGTTGAAAATGGAATTCCCCGACCGTGTCGTGATCGGCAACGGGGACGTAGGACATCCGAAGGATGCCTGCCGTATGGTTTCGGAAACCGGGTGCGACGCGGTGATGATCGGGCGCGCAGCCATGGGAAATCCCTGGATCTTCTCCGCGATCCGTGGGGAAATTGCGGCCGCCGCGTGGCCCGGCACGCTGGGGGCATCGCCGGACGGCCCCTCTCCCGAAGCACGCAGGGCGCTGATCCTGAGGCACGGAGAGGAGATGCACCGACGCCACGAAGAGGCCGGGATCCGCGATATGCGGAAGCACCTCGCATGGTACAGCCGGGGAATCCCGGGGGCTTCCGCGTTTCGGGGCCACCTCGTGAGGGTGGGGACCCTCGACGATTTCCGCCGTGCCGTAGCGAGATTCTTTTGAACGACCTCTTCCAGAAGACGCTTGAATCCGTAAACATCGGGATCCTCGCATTCGACGGGACGGGAAGACTTGTCTACGCGAACCCGGCCGCCGAGGAGATTCTCCACGGGTCGTCACGGGCATTCACCGGAAAACATTACCGGACGATCTTCCGGGGGTCCCCCGGCGCCGCACGGATCCTCCGGAAGGCTATCGAGGACAACGCGGCCGTCACCGGATACGACGTGGAGCTCAGGAT
>JBAVJZ010000189.1:0-1912 GCA_049688015.1 Candidatus Deferrimicrobiaceae bacterium
GTTGTAAACCGTTCTGACCTCAACTAAGGGCGCGCACGAGAGGAAATCCCAATAAGGAAAGGGGTTTCCGACGTCAACAGGGTATCCATAGAACCCCCTTTTCATCCCGAAATAGGCAGTTGTTTGAACGGGGGTTGCGGTCCGTGCAGCGTTCCCCCTCCCAAATTCGACAGGATTGTCCGGCAGCGCAGGTCCGCAGGATATATATGCTGGAGGCCCGATCCGGGGCGAGCACTCCGGCGCGGTTCGTCGCCGCGATGCTCCGACGCGCGGGGCGAGGATGGCCGCCAGGATACCCGCTTCCCAGATCGAGAACTGCGAAAACACGAGCCGTGCGCAGATCGCGCCCGGAAGGATGGTGAACAGCATGCCCACGCTCAAAAGTCTTGCGGGGAGCTGCGGGATGAGTTGTTGAACCGGGAGATTTTCTACACGCTGAAGGAGGCTTGTATTATGATCGAGCAATGGAGGCTGCACTACAAAGGAGTAAGACCGCATAGTGCGTTGGGATACCGGCCGCCGGTCCCCGAAACGATCGTATTCCCGGTCCCGGTGCCTCCAAGTCCTTATAGTTCAATCCAGACTCCGGGAGGGCTTTTACACTAAGATATGGGTGGACCGATCACGGGGGGCTGGTCACCCATTCGACTCGCTGGGAATCGTTCATCTGTCATGTGGAAAGAACCATCACTCCGGTGATCACTGAAGAAGGAGGAGACGATGAAGGGCAACAAGAAGCTCATCGAGGTGCTGGATTCGCTGCTGTCGGACGAATTGACCGCCATCAACCAGTACATGGTGCACTCGGAGATGTGCGCCAACTGGGGGTACGAGAAGCTGCACAAGCATTTCGAAAAACGGGCAATCGAGGAGATGAAGCACGCCGAGAAGCTCATTGCAAGGATCCTGTTCCTGGAGGGGACGCCGACGGTCAGCAAACTCGGGAAGATGATGATCGGAGCGGACGTGCCCAAGCAGCTGGCAGGCGACCACGCGCTCGAGCTTGGCGCCATCAAGGCCTACAACAGCGCCATCGTGCTCGCCGGCGAAGTGGGCGATTTCGCCACACGGGAGATCCTTGAACATATTCTCCAGGACGAGGACGCACATATCGACGGGATCGAGGAGCTGCAGGACCAGATCGGGCACATGACGCTTCCCATATTCCTCACCACGCAGGTCGGATAGCGGCAGGAGAACCTGTCGGCAGAATATCCGAATGCCGTTCCGAACCAGGGGACAAGGCCCGGGATCGTTTTCCTCGGGCCGCCGTGCCCCGCGCTGCGATATTTCATCAAGGGATCCCTCCTGGATCACCGGGGAAATGTGCCCTCCGCAGAAGCGAAGGCTTTTGATTCAAACTCCTATGATTACCCCGGTCGGATCGCCCGGCTCCCTTCCCGTATTCCCGATCGGGGGCATCAGGTAGGTTTTGTCCGTGGCTAAACAGGCAACCGAACTCAGGTACGCTGTCCGGTTTCGCGTGATCTTCAAGTATTTCGGACAGTTGTGCCTCGTGCTCGCCGTGTTGACGGTGGTTCCCCTGGTGGTGTCGCTGATCTTCGGCGAGAGCAACATCACCCTGCGATATGCCGTTGTGGTTTGCGGACTCGCAGGCCTGGGGTTGGGGACGGCGCGCCTGCGGGCTCCTTCCGGTATGCAGCCCAATGAGGGCATGGTGGTGGTGGCCCTCATTTTCCTGCTCTCGCCGCTTGCCATGAGCTACCCGATGATGAGTTCGGGACTGGGTTTCCTGGATGCTCTCTTTGAAGCCATCTCCGGCGTGACGACCACGGGACTGAGCACGAAGGCTACGCTCGTTGGCGCGCCGGCGACGGTTCTTTTTTCCCGCGCCTGGATGCAGTGGTACGGAGGACTGGGCATCGTCGTACTCTCCCTGGCGCTCGTGATG
>JBAVJZ010000190.1:0-34149 GCA_049688015.1 Candidatus Deferrimicrobiaceae bacterium
GATTGGCGCGCCAGTCTTTTCCCTCCCCGCGAAAAAAGATTCGAACTCCGCGGCGGGCGTGAGCCGGTTCGAATCTTTCTAGGCGCCAGAAAATCCGATCCGGGCATCCTTTTCCGTGTGCCCGGACCTTTTTTTCTCCCGAAAGGAACCAAATTGATTGCCTGCAGAATCTTATAGGGAAACGTCTGTCCGTCTCATCCGCCTATCCCGGTACTTGGGGGCTTGGCCGGAGCGGAAAGCTGACGGTTTGCTGGTTGGTTTCCAATCCCATACCGTATTCACAGGAGGCGACAAGACATGACGGCAGTGAGCATTCGGCGCAGCGACGGGGACTCCGTGACGCTGGACGGATCGGCAATCGAGAGCCTTAAAGCCGATCTGCGTGGGACTTTGCTATTCCCGGGCGAAGTGGGATACGACGCTTCCCGCACCGTGTGGAACGCCATGATCGACCGACGACCAGCCGTGGTCGTCCACTGTGCGGGAGTGAATGACATCAAGCGGGCGGTCGACTTCGCCCGTACCCACGGTCTGATGACCTCCGTCAAGGGGGCAGGGCATAATATCGCCGGGAGTGCTGTATGCGAAGGGGGACTGCTGATCGACCTTTCCGGCATGCGATCGGTCCGCGTCGATCCGGAGGCACGTGTTGCACATGTCGAGCCCGGAGCGACCCTCGGGGATTTCGATGCCGAGGCGCAGGCCTTCGGACTGTCCACGCCGCTCGGCATCAACTCCACGACCGGTGTCGCCGGTCTCACGCTCGGGGGGGGGTTCGGGTGGTTCTCGCGCAAGCATGGCATGACGATCGATAATCTTCTGGCGGTGGATGTCATCACCGCCGAGGGCCGTTTTGTGAGGGCCAGCGGGGCGGAGAACTCCGACCTGTTCTGGGCCCTGCGGGGAGGCGGCGGGAACTTCGGTATCGTCACGCGATTCGAATTCCGGCTTCATCCGCTTGGCCCCGGCGTGCTGAGCGGACTGGTCGTTTATCCGCTGAAAGAGGCGGCCTCGGCGCTCAAGCAATACCGTCAGTTTGCCAAGGAACAAAGCGACGAGACCACGGTCTGGGCGGTACTGCGCAAGGCCCCGCCGCTTCCGTTCCTTCCGCCGGCGGTGCACGGCACCGAGATCATCGCGTTTGCGCTCTTTCATGCCGGCGACCCGGAAGCCGGGCGGAAGGCGATCGAACCGGTGCGGCATTTCGGAAAAGCGCTCGGGGAACACATCGGCGTGCAGCCGTATTGCTCCTGGCAACAGGCGTTTGACCCGTTGCTGACCCCGGGCGCTCGCAACTATTGGAAGTCGCACAATTTAGCGGATCTTAGCGATGGAGCCATCGAGACGACCATACAGTACGCCGGCAACCTCCCGTCACCACATTGCGAAATCTTTTTCGGTCAGATCGGTGGAGCCACAATGCGGCTTGCCGCAGACTCCACGGCGTACCCCCATCGCGACACGATGTATGTGTGCAACGTCCACGGCCGCTGGGATACCCCGGCGGAAGACCGGAAGGGGATGGAGTGGGCGCGGGGGTTCTTCCGCGACATGGCGCCGCACGCCACGGGCGGGGTGTACGTCAATTTCCTTACCGAGGACGAAGCGGACCGGGTCAAGGCGGCCTATGGTCCGAACTACCGGAGACTGGCGGAGACCAAGAAAAAATACGACCCGCAGAACCTGTTCCGGGTCAACCAGAATATCCGTCCTACGGGATAAGGAGGTCTGGACTCAACGGAGCTTTGATATACCACTCACCTTGAATCAAGCGGCACTCCACTTAGGAGGTATGCCGGATCACCTTTGCGGAGGTGGTACGTATCGCCTTGTGGAGCCATGGTGCGATTCTGATTAGGAATTAAGGTAAAGGGAAGAGTTTCCTCCCAGTAGTGCCCGTTTTCATCCGATATGGCGCGCCAATCTTTTCCCGATCGCGATAGGGGACTCGAACCGGAGGCGGCGCCGACAAGTAGGAGGAAAAGCGCGACTTTAGAAGCGCGTCAGCCGCCGAGGAGGCCGGAAGGCCGATGTCGAAAACGACGAGGCCTATCGGTCGAATCCCTCAGGGCGCGCCAGTTTTTTCCCGCCACGCGAAAGCGGATTCGAACCCGAGCCTGCGCCATTAAAATCAAGGGGTTGCGGCATTTGCCGTATCCCCTTCTTTTCCTCCAGTTGCCAAGCTGTTGCCAGTCAGCGCCCGCTTCCCGGCGGCCTTCCCCTTCTTCTAGTCGGGATCGTCGAGGCGGTTGACCGCCCGCCGGTTGCTCCCGCTCCGTCGGGTGGTCTGCAGGGTTTCGGGAGAGAAGTGTGTACCGCTCGGTTCCGTTATTCTATCCTCTAAGGAGTTAGTTATTCCGTCTATGGGTGCCATAATTTGGCAAGCAATAATATTGTTTTCCTACGGTAATCGAAGGAGGTGCGAGATGAAAGTTGCCCTTGGTCTGTTCGTCGTTTTTTTGGTTGCAACGCAGGGATGTGGACCGGAACGGGTACTCTACAAACCCGACGTGGATCAGGCGCAGATCCAGGCGGACAAACAAGAGTGCAAGGAAAAAGCGGAATTTTACACAGGGGGCGGGCCCATGATTGGGAGGAGAAGAAGTGCATTGGATGAAAATTATGAAGATTGCATGGAAGCGAAAGGGTATAAGTGGGTGGAGGAAAAAGACGTTCACAAATAGAACGGACCATAGTGGTTCTCCGATTGATGGTGTTACCCGGGGAAGGGCCCGTCGGAGACGGGTTTTCGGGTCGCGTATCCTATCCCCCGGAGAGTGAGTTTCCAGTTGCCATTCTGTTGCCAATGTTGTCGCCAGAATGCATTGCACTTCCGCGCTCTGCAACCTATAACTCATTGAAACCCTAGTATTTCCGAGTTTCCGAACGATCTTCGGATCAGGCGGCCGGAAGGCCGATGTCGACACCGACGAGGCGCAACGGGCGAATCCCTCAGGGCGAGCCAGTCTTTTCCCGCAGGGGTTGGCGGAGAAGCCCGTGGGGGTTCGGTTTCCCTATTTCCCAATGAGTTTCTTGACCGCCTCCTCCGCGCCCTTTGCCGCCTCCCCACCCGAGGTTCCCAGCTTTTCCCGTGCCTTCTCCTCCAGCGCTTTCCTCACTTCTCCCACGTCCTTACCCAGGTATTGCCCCACACCCGCACGGGAGGCTGTGAGAGCGACCTGGTTCAGCAGGGGGCCCAGGACCTGGCTGGCGATCTCGGAAGGGGTACTTCCGCCCTTGCCACCGATGTTCTTCAGTTCCATTCGGGGAAGCGAGGCGGAGAGGGGTTTCCCCGCCAACGCCGCGACCTGGACGGCCACTTCACCTCCCTCGACGACCAGGGACCGGATGAGAATCTTTTTCCCTCCCTCCCCGGCTCCTTTCCCGGCAGCCCCCTTCCCCCCAACGGCCGCCGCAGTTTTCCTCGTAAACGCCTCTACGTTCTTTTTTATCTCGTTTATGTTCGCGCTGCCGGATTTGTTGATCTCGTAGTTGATGCTGGGAGCCGATACCATGATCTTGTCGATCACGACCGGATCCTTGGTGATCGACCCGGTGTCCAACGCGATGGCGATATTGCCCAGGCTAAGCGCCTTCGGCGTGGAGAATCCGCCGGGGTTCCCGACGCTCAGGTTGCTTATGGAGCCTTTCCCTTCCTTCAGTTGTATCCTCACGGAAGAAACCTTCACAGGGGTGCCGGTGGCTTCCGATCCGTACTTTTCTATGGCTCCCGCCACGAACCTGTCGAGATTCGAGAGAAGGTAGAACACCGCAGCGGCGAGAAGCACGCCTACAACCCCCAGAGCGATCAGAACTTTGCCTATCTTCTTCATGACGTCCCTCCCTTCCCGGTTCTTTCGTTGCGGTCCCGCGGGGCTTTTCGAGTCGATTGCTTCCCGGACCGGCGAGGGGGAGCCGGCGTGGTCCACCCGGGCCTCACGAGGGAATCTCCCGGGTGATCCCCTGTCGCCGTGAACCGGTTCCCGCATACACCCGTTCCGGCCCCGCGATCAGGGTCCTGTTCGTCGCGCGCGCGATCCCTTCGAGCATCCCGGAAAACACGAGGCGGTGGAGAGGATCCACGGCGTGCCAGTACAGGATGCCCGCAAGACCCCGGGGGATGAATATGGAGATCTGGTGAAGGCAGGTGATCCGGTCGCTTTCCGGTTCGACCCGGAACTCCAGGGTGGCGCACCCGGGCAGCTTCATCTCCGCCACCAGGCGAAGGAGACGGCGGGGTTTGACCGCGGCGACCCGAAAGAAGTCGATCGGGTCCCCGGGAGAAAGGTCCTCGTCCTCCCGGCGGCCCTTCCGCATCCCTTCTCCTCCCGCGAGGCGGTCCAGAATCCCGCGAAGTTTCCAGAGCACGTCGCCGTAGTACCAGCCCGTTTTTCCCCCGATCCTTGCGACCGGACGCCAGACCTCCTCCGGAGTCGCCGCCAGGGCGACCCTGAGATGTACGCCGTAGATCGTTCCTCCCGCCCAGTCCGGGTCCCCCGGCAAGATCTCCGCTTCGGGGAATCCGTCGGCCTGCGCCACATCATCCGCACACGTTTCGTCCCGCCAGCTGCGGCGGATTGCCGCCCGGATCGCGCTCCGGCAATCCAGGAGGTCCACCGGAACCAGGCCCCGGATCCGGTCATTCAGGCACAGGAGCCTGCTGGACAGGCCTTCGGCAAGAGGCCTTGCGAGCGAAGCGGGCGCGGGGGTGATCAGGTCGATCCAATAGGAGCTGAGTCGCGGAGTGAGGACGGGAACGGGGACGATCCGGCGTTTTGGCAGATATGCCTCCTCCGCATAGAGCTCCATCATTCGCCGGTATGTCACCACCTCGTGGCTGCCGATATCGTAGGTCTGGCCGACGGTGTCGGGAATATCGAGGCAGCCGGCCAGATAATCGAGAACGTTCCGGATCGCGATCGGCTGCGATTCCGTTCCCACCCAGCGTGGCGTGATCATGACGGGGAGCCGGTCCACGAGGTACCGGAGAATCTCGAACGATCCGCTGCCGGCGCCGATGATCATCGCCGCACGCAGGGTCGTGACCGGGACGGGACCCGAGGCGAGGATATCGGCCACTTCCGCCCGTGACCGAAGGTGCTCGCTCATTCCCGCACCCGGCTCCACCATCCCTCCCAGGTAGAGGATTCGGGAAAGCCCTTCCAGCCCGGCTGCCCGCGCCATGTTCTCCGCGCCCTCACGGTCCGTGGCCGAAAAGTCCCGTTGGCCGGTGTCCATCGAGTGTACGAGATAGTATGCCGCGGAACAACCGGCGCAGGCCCTGCGCAGGGAGCCGAGGTCAAGCACGTCCGTCTCCACCAGTTCGACGCCGGGGTCCGCCGCGAACGGGCGCAGGCGGAGCTTATCCGCCGACCGTCCCGCCGCCCGGACGGGATATCCCCGCTTCCGGAGGCGCAATACCAGCCGTGCGCCCACATAGCCGGTTGCGCCGATGACGAGAACGGGGTTCATGTCTCAAAGGAGGGTGCGGTTACCGGCCCGGTACCTCTTTCCTTTGTGTTATCTCGCTGACATTGTCGATGACGGATTTCAGTTCCCGGTTTTCGTTTTCCAGAACGGAGATCCGGGCGTTCAGCTCGTCGATCGTCGACCCGAGCTTCTTCCGGTCTTCCGTCTGGTTAGCCGCATCCTGTTTCTTCGCCCTTGCCTCCTCCAGGGTACTCTCCAGCTCCTGTTTTTCCTGATAGGCCACCTTCAGCTGGTCCTTGAGATCCTGGTTCTCCTTCCGGAGCGCTTCCGATGCGTTGATCGCCTCCCGGGACGATTCCAACGATTCGGTCAGTTCCTTGTTCTTCGATTCTATGAGGGCCACCTCGTCATTCACCTGACCTAACAGTTGTCGTATATCCGTTTTCCCTTTTTCCGTCGGTCCCCATATTCGATATCCTCCGAACATGCCCACGGCAAAACCCAGAGCGATGAGTCCGACGATTACCTTGTAGCTCTTCATTTCCTGCCCCCTCTGCGCAAGACTTGGCTGTTGCCCGCCGGAATGGTCGATTCGGAAGCTTGCGATCCGTTAGTTGCCGGATTCCAGGGCATTTACTGGCTCGTCGGGACTACGGGCGTGATCACCACGTCGATCCGGCGGTTGATGGCCCGTCCCTCCTCGGTGTCGTTGGTTGCCAGGGGCCTGCTGGAACCGTAGCCGACCGCGAAGATCCGGTCTTCGGGAAGCGTTCCGTTGGCCACGAAATAGGAGCGGACCGCTTCCGCCCGCTTCTGGGACAGGTGGTCGTTCAGGGCCTTTGTCCCCGTGCTGTCCGTGTGCCCCTCCACGGTGACGTCGGGTTCCCCGAACGTCCGGATGGCCCGCTGGACCTTGTTCAGCAGTCCGTAGTTGTCCGGCATGATCACTTCCTTGCCCACCGGGAAGCGGATCGCACGCAGGCGGATCACGAGGTGGTTCCCCTCCTTGTATACCTCCGCCTCGTCCGGGGCGAAGAAGGTCCGGACGTCGTTGAACTTGAGCTGGAATTCCCGTTCGGCGGCAAGCTGTTCCTTCTCGGCGCTGACCAGCGCGGCCTTGTCCTTCAAGGCGGCGATCTGCTTCCGCGAGGCCTCGTCCAGTGCGGCGATCTTCCTCTGCGTGGCTTCGTCCAGCGAGGCGAGCTGCCTCCGCGTCGACTCCTGGAGATCGGCCAGTTCCCTCTTTTTGGTCTCGAGTTCCGCCTGCTGGGTCTTCACCTTTTCGGCAAGGAACTTCCGGTCCTTTTGCAGCCCGTCGATCGAACCGAGGATGTTCTCCTCCTGCACGTTGAAGCCCTCATTGCGCATGTCCGGCGCGGCGAGCTTCTCCGTCACCCGGCTGAGGATCTTCTCCACCCAGAGGGTGATCTGCTCGGGTTGCATGTTCTTCACCCGTCCGCTCTCCCGGGTCACCTGGAAAAGGCGGCGGGCGTAGAATACCGCATCGGAAGCGACCTCCTGCACCTTCTCCTTCTGATATCGCTGCCCGGAGATGAACGCATCGGCTTCCGCCAGTTTTTGCTTCGCCACGGCCAGCGTTTCCGGGGCCAGTTTCTTCGCGCCCTCATTTTCCGACTTTTCGATCAGATCCCGGGCTTCGCCCAGGGTCTTCTCCTTGATGGCCCGCAGTTCGAGCTGGTCGAATGCGTTCACGACTCTCCCCTGGTGTCTCTGGGCCCAGCCAAGGTCGTTGTTCTCGATCGCCTTTGTCAGGTCGAGGAACGATTCCTCCACCTCGCTGAAATCCCTCCCGAATTCCGTGGCGCCCGCGGCCAGGGCGAGATCGCGGGCCTTGATGGCGTCGGGCAGCGTCGTTTTGCTCACCCTGGCCATTTCCCCGGCTTTTTGAAGCTGGGCCCGCCCGACCGCGACGTTCTGCAGGATCTCCGACAACGATTCCCCGCGCTCCAGCCCCTTCTTGGCATTGGTAAGCGACGTCTCGGCCTTGGCGAACCAGGTGGGGGACAGCACGTTGATCTGGTTTTTCCGGGCGGTTCCCACGTCGTTTTCCAGGGCATTGATCTGTGCCGTGGGGTTTTCCGTCGTCGCGATCGGCTCCACCTTCAGCTGGGCCGGCCCCGCGCACCCTCCCAGGAAAAGGACGGCCAGGGAAAGCGTAGCAAGGAAACCGGGGATTCCATCTCGTCTCATTCCTTCCTCCGTTGGTTGTCGGGTTCGAAATACGTAACGACAGGGTTGCCGCATGAGGAGTTCTTCCGCAAGTATATCCTTTACGCTCTATTTCCGGAAAATATCCTGGAAGAACGCTTTCATCTCGGCCCAGGACTTCTTGTCCGCATCGGTGTTGTACCCGATCGGCATGTTGAATTTCTTCGCATAACTGTCCGCCTCGGGATTGGTGAAGCCGTGGAGTGCCCCCGGGTAGGAGATGATCCGGAAATCCGCTCCAGCCGCTTTCATCTCCTTCCGGAATGCCTCGACCTGGGCGGGGGGGGCGAACTTGTCGTCGGCGCCGGTCAAAACCAGAATCTTCGCCTTTACGCTTTCCGGGTTCGCCGGGGATTCCGTCGCCAGCCCTCCGTGGAAGCTCACCACCCCGGCGAGATCCACCCCGTCACGCGCCATCTGCAGGACGATGCCTCCGCCGAAACAGTACCCGATGGCGCCGATACGTTTGGGATCGGTGAATTTGAATTCCGCCAACACTTTCCGGGCGGCCAGAAACCGTTCCCGCCCGAGGGGCATATTCTTCCGGATCTCGGCGGAGAACTTCCCGGCGTCGTCGGGGTGCTGGGTCTGCTTACCCTCGCCGTACATGTCCGCCGCCAGGGCGACGTACCCCAGCTCGGCCAGCATCCGGGCGCGCTTTCTCGTGTAGTCGTTATTGCCCCACCACTCGTGCACCACCAGAATGCCCGGTCGTTTCCCCGATAAACTGTCGTCGTAGGCCAGATACCCCTTCATCGTCGTGTCTCCGGCGACGTACTCCACCGGCTCCCCACGGATCTCCCCGTGGGCGGTCACGGCAACCGCCAGCAGCAAAAGGATCGTCCCGATGATGCGCACCATACTGTCCTCCTAAAATAGTTTCGTTCCGACCACTTGAGATGATCGAACGTTCCCGGAGATTCACCTGGCCGCTCGCACGTGGCGGAATCGGCAGGGTGGCACGAGGAGGGGGTTGCGGTCATGCCATTGCCGTCGCACGCCTTCCCTCTGTTGACGGTGAAAGTGGGCGGGCATAGCATATAAGGCTTGCATTAACTGGCCCTGCAGGCCGAGGCGTACAATGGAGTCCCGTCATGTCCTGGTTCCCGCGGGCCAAGCGGTTACTTTTCGGTCCCCCCCGCAACATTTTCGATCCGAAGGTGTTCCATCAGATCTCCTTGATCGCCTTTTTTGCCTGGGTCGGTCTCGGCGCCGATGGCATATCCTCTTCCGCCTACGGCCCGGAAGAGGCGTTTCTGGCGCTTGGGGGCCATACGGTCCTGGCGATCTTCGTTGCCCTCGCCACGATGGTGACGGTATTCATCATCTCCGGCAGTTATGCGCAGATCATCGAGGCATTCCCTTTCGGGGGAGGTGGCTACATCGTTGCCTCCAAACTCCTGGGAGAGAGGGCCGGAGTGGTGTCCGGGTCGGCCCTCGTCATCGATTACGTGCTGACCGTGACGATATCCGTGGCCGCCGGCGTCAACGCGGTTTTCAGCATCCTGCCGCTTTCCTGGCAGTCCCACAAGTTCCAGTCCATCGTCCTTGTCATCCTGTTCCTGGTCTGGCTCAACCTGCGGGGTGTAAAGGAGTCCATCCAGGCTCTCACCCCCATCTTCATCGCTTTCCTGCTCACCCACGTCCCCCTGCTCCTCTATGCGATCACGCGTCACTTTTCGGACATGCCGTTGCTGGCAACCCGGGTGTCGACGGACCTTTCCTCCGCCGTTACGGAGGTGGGAGGGTTCGGGGTGGTTGTTCTCCTGATGCGCGCCTATTCCATGGGTGCCGGGACGTACACCGGAATCGAGGCGGTGAGCAATTCCATGCAGACGCTTCGGGAGCCCAGGGTGCATACGGGGAAAAGGGCCATGCTGTACATGGCCGTCTCCCTTTCCTTCATCGCAGGCGGGATCATCCTGGGCTATGTGCTGAACGACATCCGGCCGGTTTCGGGGAAGACGCTGAACGCCGTCCTGTTCGAAGCCCTCATCGGGGAATTCGGAGGGATGAAAACAGGCGCGATCCTGGTCGGGTTCGTCATGGCGACGGAGGCGGTGCTGCTTTTCGTTGCCGCCCAGACAGGGTTCCTCGGAGGTCCCCAGGTTCTCGCGAGCATGGCGGTCGATTCCTACATGCCCCGTCGGTTTGCCCACCTCTCCGACCGTCTGGTGACCAAGTACGGGGTGTACTTCATGGGGAGCATGGCATTCCTCATGTTGTACATCACCGGCGGTTCCGTGCAGTACCTCGTCATCATGTACTCGATAAACGTGTTTCTGACATTCACCATCTCCCAGTTCGGGATGTGCGTCCACTGGTGGAGGGACAGGCACAGGGAAAGGAAGTGGAAGCGAAAGCTCGGCCTCAACGGAGTAGGTTTCCTCCTTACCTCTTCGATCCTGTCGGCGACGGTGTGGATCAAGTTTCCCGAGGGGGGATGGATCACCCTGCTCATCACCGGGGTCTTCATCGCCCTTTCCTTTCTCGTTCGTCGCCATTACCGGGAGACACAGGAAGGGACCCGACGGTTGGATAGCCTCCTCATGCACCTTCCCGCGGAGGAACGGGCGGAACCCCGGGCGCTGGTTCCTCAACGGAATGCCCCCACGGCTGTCATCCTGGTGACCGGCTACAACGGGATGGGGATGCACGTGTTTTTCTCGGTTGCGAGGACGTTCCCGGGCATGTTTAATAACTTCGTCTTCCTGTCCGCGGGAATTATCGACTCGAGCCGGTTCAAGGGGGCGGAAGAAGTGGCAAATCTCGGATCGGACCTGAAGGACCAGCTGCAAAACTACGTCGACTTCGTTACGGCGCACGGGAATTATGCCGAGGCTCGCTACGAAGTGGGCACGGATGTCATCGAGATCATCGACCGCCTTGCGGAAGGCGTGCGCCGCGACTTCCCCAACATCACGATTTTCGCCGGCAAGCTTGTCTTCCGGGAGGAAAAATTATTCGGTCGGCTGCTCCATAACCAGACCGCGTTCCTTGTACAGAAAAAACTCGTCTATCACGGACTGCCGATGTTGATCCTGCCCGTCCGGGTGATGTAGCTCCCGTGCACTGTATGCGATTCCCGTCTTTTCCCATGCCGGCGGCAGGACGCGACGGGCCTGCGAGGACCGGAGAGATCGGTTGAACGACATTCTGCCCTCGATCGCCGAAGACCTGTTCGGCTACCTCGGGAAGGCTTTTCCCGTGTGCTGCGGAAGCGATGAGTTCTACTTTTTCCCCCAGGTCGTTCCGCAACCGGACAGCTGGCCCGGCTGGGACGACTTTTCCCCGGGAAAGATCGAGGAGGTAAAAAAACGGCTTTCCCTTGCGGAGACCGAGATCGGCCACGTCTCCCGAACCACCGGGGACCCCGATCGTCTCGCCGACGCGGAAACCCTCGGGCGGATGGTGAGTACGCTCCGGGAACAGCTTTGCGAAGTCCGCTTCCACCAGACCCAACCGACGTTTCACCTGACGATCCTTTGCACCGCGCTTTCCTCCTCCCTGGGCGATCCCGACTCCGGTGCGTGGAACACCCGGGCACAGGCCGTTCCCGCGTTCCTTTCCACGGCCCGGGAAGCGCTCACCGATATGCCGCTGCTCTTCCGGGACCTGGGCCTGGCAATGGTCCGGGACATACAGGCGTGGCTCAAGTCGCTCGCGATGGAGGCGAGTGAGCTGGCTCCCGTCGTTTCCGCGGTCGGGCGTTTCGAGGATTTTCTGCTGCACGCCAGGACAGGGAGCGATTACCTGCTTCCTCCCGAAATCGTGGCGCGGATTGTGACAGAACATATCGGGTGCGGCGTCGGCCCGGCCGAGGTTCGGGATGCCATCCGGCAGGAGATCGACGAGACGGACAGGTTCATGGAGGATGTGTGCCGCAGATTCTTCCCCGGGAACCGCTGGAGGGAGGCGATCCGGAAGATCCCCCCCCCGGCCATGCCGAAGGAGGGGCCGCTGACGATATACCGGGAAGCGGCGGATGATCTTTTGCGCCACTGCATCGGGGCGGGGATCGTGCCGGAAGACCTCCCCGGAAGATGCCCTCTGCGAGTTGCGACACTCCCTCCGTACCTCAGGGCGATCCGGGCCGCTTCCGCATACAGCTTCACTCCCGGGAACCCGACGCAGAAGGGGACGTTTTACATCGTGCCCCCGGACGGCTCCTGGGATGACAGCCGGGAGGATCTTGCCGATTACCGGATGCTCACTGCCCACGAGGCGTATCCGGGACACCATCTCCTCGACAGCTGGCGATGGCAATACGTCTCCCCGGTGAGACGACCGGTCGAGACGCCCCTCTTTTACGAGGGGTGGGCCTGTTTCGCGGAGGAGCTCATGCGGCTTACCGGGTACTTTTCCGCGCCGGGAGACCTCTTGATGCTCGCGAAGAGAAGATACCGGAGAGCGGTTCGCGGTCTGGTCGACCTCGACCTGCAGACGGGGGTTCTGGATCAACGCTCCGCCGCCAACCTCCTTGCCGAATCGGGATTCACGAGGGGTGCGGCAGCCGCCGTAGTCGCGAAGTACGCGCTAAGGCCGGGATACCAGGTGTGCTACACTTTCGGACTCGGGAGATTTCTCGGTCTGTACGAACGGTACGGCACGCAGGGTGTGACGAGGTTCGTCGAAACGGTCCTCTCCGGCGGGGAGATCGGTTTTGCCCACGTGGAGACGGCGCTTCGCAGGCGGTTCGACTGATCTTCCCGTGGCCCGGCGCCGCCGGCAGGGGAAACCATCACACGGTAAGGAAGAGGATTTGGAGAATTTTCTCGGCTACCACTCGGAATGGAACCTGGGAAGCCCCGGAGGATGGGACTATCAACGCATCACCCAGGTGATCGGCAAGGAAGTGTGGAAGAGGCTGAACGAGATAAAGCCGATCCGGGTGGACCTGGACTTCGACCATCCTCTCCTCTATCCCATCGACGGATTCGTGGAGATGCTTCTCGAGGCGCACCGCGCACGGGAAGGGAAAAACCCCGGAATCATCGCCGTAGTGGCGGAGGCGGAGACCTTAAAAGACGTTACCGAGAATGTCAATCTCGCCAAAAGACTCAACGATATCGATGGAATAACGGGGGTTCTCCTCGCGCCCCACGAGCTGGAATCAAAAAACGGCAGGGCTTCCTATCGCGGCAGACCGGTCTCCCTGATCTTCCTCGATTTCAACACCGATATCCTCCTTTCCCTGCACCGGAAGCAGGACCTGTCCCCCCTGCTCGCGGCGGTCAGGGAAGGGCGGGTCATCAATCCCCGGGGCACCGAACCGATCAATGTGAAAAGCACGTTCGAGCTCCTCACGGGCTCCTTGCGACACCGCTTTCATCCCGAAATCGTGGCGCGTACTCCCTGGACCCGCAAGTTCTTCCCCCGGAAGACGGACGGGCCGTCGGGCGAGGCGATCGGCGACCTGATCGAGTGGACACGGACCCACTGGGACGAACTTGTCCTCAAGCCCGAACGGGGATACTCGGGGAAGGGAGTCCGGGTGGGAGGGGTCCACAGGAACGCGGAGGAGGCGGTGAGGGTAGCGCTTGCCGGGGGCGACTATATCGTCCAGGAGAAGATTCCACTTCCTCTCTGGGGGGAGGACAATCCCCTCGTGGACAGGGAGTGCAAGCAGGCCTCTCTCGTGCGGTTCCAGACCGATTTCCGGTGCCTGTTCGGCCCACAGCGCGTCTTCGGGTTTCTGGTCAGGTACGGCGGAATCCCCACCAACGTGGGAAGTGGCGGAGGAGTACAGCCCCTGGCCGTTTTGCGATCGGATATGACGGTGAGAGATGCGGTCGACCGGATCAACGAGACCATCCTCTCTCTCGCGTACGGCGACCTCCTTGAGGTGGTCGAGATGCAGGAAAAGATGGCGCTCGACCACAGGTTCACCTACCTTCTCGGCCCGATCAAGATGGCCCTCCGGCCGAGAGTGATGAGACCCGGACACATAGAATCCCTGCGCGCCTACTGTGCCGCGGTCTGGTCCGATTGCCTGACGCTCGAGAAGATGTGGCTTTCGGGGGAAATCGACGAATTCGTGGACATCGAGGAAGAGGAGCTTGCGATCGCCCGGTCGCAGGTCTGGGGCGGGTCTCCCGCCGTGTTCGCATCGGACGGGCTCTTCAGCTTCGGGGCGCACCCGGAGGGGGTATGAGTTTCGAAGTTGATCCCGATTGGTGGAAGGAACTCTTCGACGAAGTCTACCTCACCACCGATGCGCGATCGGTATGCGATGATGAGGTCACCCGGAAGGAAATCGATCTCATACTGGAGTTGATCCCCCTCTCTCCGGACCAGGAAATCCTCGACCTTTGCGGGGGTCACGGCAGGCACAGCAGGGAACTGGCCCTGCGCGGATTCGGAAAATGCACCGTTTTCGACTTCTCGCAATTCCTCATCGACCGGGGAAGGGAGGAGGCGGAGAAGTCGGGGATGGCGATCCGATTCCTCCAGGGAGACGCCCGGAAGACCGGCCTTCCCCCGGAACGCTTCGACCACGTCCTGGTCCTGGGCAATTCCCTCGGATACATCGCCTCGCCGGACGGCGACCGGGACATTCTCTCGGAAGCGATGCGCCTGATGAAACGCGGAGGGTGGCTCCTTCTCGATGTCGTGAACGGCGGGGTGCTGAAAAGCGGATTCCAGCCCGTTGCCTGGCACGAGATCGGTGAGGAGATCGTGGTCTGCCGGAGGAGAAGCCTGGAGGGGGATATCGTGTGCACGCGGGAGCTGGTGGTGAGCAAGAAGAGCGGGCTGGTCAAGGACAGCACCTATTCCCTCCGGATCTACGATCCGGATTCGATGCGGCTCCTCCTGTCGAAGCTCGGCTTTTCGAGCATAAACGTCATCCGTGATTTCTCCCCCTTCGGGAAAACGGGGGATTTCGGGTTCATGAACTTCCGGATGATTGTCACCGCAGCGAAGCCATAGACGACGCCGTTTTATTGCCGGGAGGTTTCGCGAATCCAATTCAACCGGTGGACATCAAAGAGAAATTCCCGGTAAAAAGGAGGAGATTCCAGCCATGAAATCACGGGTTCCGGCAATCGACCGAATGCGGCTTGCGGCCATCTCGTTCTCCGTTCTCCTTGTGCTTCTGCTCGGGATCCTCTTGCCGAAGGGCGCCTACGCAGCCACGGCCCGGGAGATCGACGTGAGCGTGGACGTCGCCCTCGAACGCTTCAAAAAGGAGATCAATGGTTCGAAGGAGCTGCTTGCGATCGCCAAGGGCGTTCTCGTCTTTCCGAGCGTCTACAAGGCGGGCTTCGTGGTCGGGGGGGAGTACGGCGAGGGAGCCCTGCGGATCGGCGGGAAAACAGTGGATTACTACAATACCGTGGCAGGATCCTTCGGACTCCAGATCGGGGCGCAGGCGAAGACGATCATCCTCGTCTTCATCCAGCAGGCGGCGCTGGACAAATTCCGGAAGAGCGAGGGCTGGAAAGCCGGGGTGGACGGCTCGGTCGCCCTGATCAGCGTCGGCGCCGGAGGGGCCCTGGACACGGAGAACATCAAGGACCCCATCGTCGGGTTCGTGTTCGGGCAGAAGGGGCTGATGGCCAACCTGACGCTCGAGGGAACGAAAATCACCCGGATGAACGTGGAAAAGTAAGAAGCCGGGAAACAATAGACCCGGTCATGAGGCAAACCGAAACCGGCATCGTGTATCATCCGTCCTATTCGCGGCGCAGCTACCTGACCGTAGGGACGCGGCTGGCCGATTTCCCCATGGCGCTGGACAGAATATTGGAGAGCGATCGGGTAAGGCTCTATGAGCCGGGGCCCGTCCCGCGGGAATTGCTGCTCAAAGTCCATACCCCGTACCTGATCGAGGGGGTCAAGGCAGATCCCCTTTGCTCCACCGCGTGGCACTCGGCTGGGGGCGTGGTGCTGGCGGGAGAAAAGATCGCCGGGGGGGAAATCGGCAACGCCTTTGTCTTCATCGGGGCCGGCGGCCACCATTCGGGGCGGGAGTATTTCGGGGGCTACTGCTGCTTCAACGACGTGGCTCTTTGCCTCGTCAACCTGCGGGAGAAATACGGCCTCCGGCGGTTTGCGATCCTGGATACCGACGCCCACCACGGCGACGGCACTCGCGATCTTTTCCGGGACGACCCCGATATTCTCCACGTCTGTTTCTGTGGCACGAATTACGAATCCCCCGACGGGACGAAGGTGGATGTGGCCTGTCCCTCTCCCGGGGGGAGGGGGCAAACCGATCGGTCCATGAACGAAATCTATTTCGACCTGGTGGGGCGGCACATTCCCCCCCGGGTCCGGAAATTCCGGCCCGACCTGATGTTCTGGTATTTCGGCTTCGACACCCACCAGGGCGACTACGGCGACATCGGTCTTACCGGACCGTGCTACTGGGACATCGCTTCCCTGATGCGGGACCTGGCGGAAGAAGTCTGCGGGGGGAGGCTGGAGGTCGTCCTGGGCGGCGGTTCCCACACGCAACTGGCCACCTACCTGATCCCGCCGATCATCGAACGGTTGGCGGGGATGACCGAAGACCCGCGACCGGGGGAGAGGGAGTGAAACGGCCTCAGGATATCCGGACGTTCTCCAACGAGTCGGTGAGGTAATCGGCTTCGGTCAGTTGCTTCCCGCTGTAGCTGTTGGTGACCGCCAGGACGTTGAGCCCCGCGAGTTTCGCGGACCGGATGCCGGCGGGGGTGTCCTCGATGACGAGGCACCTGTCCGGCGTCGAAATACGCAGGGGATGCGTCTCCTTGAGCCTGCGGAACGCGAGCGAGTAGCATTCCGGGTCGGGTTTGCTTTTCCGGACATCGTCGGCGGAGATGACGTGGGGAAAGCAGCGGGTGATACCGAGAATGTCCAGGATGGGGAGGATGTCCGAACGAAGCGCCCCGCTGCTGATCGCCAACGGAAGCCCCGAGGCGTTCAGGGATGTGATCAGGGAGACCGTTCCGGGATACGCACGAACCCCGTTCCTGATGATATCCAGAAATATTGCGGACTTGGAATCCACCAGCTGCTTAAGTCTTCGGTCGTCGAGATCCCTCCCGTGGGCGCGAAAGGCCTCGAGAAACGCGTCCCGGTCGTCGAATCCCATGAAGGTGTCGACGTATTCCTGCCAGGGGAACCCGATGCCAAGCGGTTCGAGAACTTCCTGGAACGCCTTGTAGTGCAGCGGTTCGGAGTCGACGATGACCCCGTCGAAATCGAATATCACCGCGTCCGGCCTGGGTAACGTCAGGGTCTCCATCACCGGCCACATTACCGCATTTTTCCCCTCGGGAAAAAGGATGTTTCGTCAATTTCCCGGGAGCGGGATATAAGGAAGAAAGGGAAACCTGAAGGTTCCGGATTCTGATCAGGAGAGACTTCGCATGTCCGGTAAATTCCGTCGCGTCGTTCTTTTCCTTTTCGCGTTCGTCGCCCTTCTGGGGTCCACTGTTTCCTCGTGTGCCTCTCCCCGAACGGTGGAAGGGGAGGTGAGCCGGGTAATCGATGGCGACACCGCCACCCTGACCACCCGGGAAGGGACGAAACTCCGGGTCCGGCTGTACGGGATCGACGCTCCGGAGGTCCGGCACGAGAAGATGGCGGGGCAACCGTACGGCAAGGAGGCCAAGGAAGCACTTAAGGCGTTGGCGCTCGGCAGGAGGGTGACGCTGGAAATCGTCGATATCGACGTTCACGGAAGAACGGTGGGTATCGTGCACCGATCGGGAGAGGACATCAACCTCGAGATGGTCCGGAGCGGATATGCCTGGGCCTATCGACGCTATCTTTCCGCTCCTTACGCTTCGCGGTACCTCGACGCGGAGAGGGAGGCGCGCGGGAGGCGCCTGGGGTTATGGAAGGATGCCAATCCGGATCCGCCCTGGGAGTTCAAGAGGAGGAACCGGGAAGCTGGCGAGTGAGAAAATAACGTCAGCTGCGGTTCCGGAAGAAGGCCCCCAGGCGGTCCAACGCCTTCCCGATGTTTTCCGGAGAATTCGCGTACGAGAACCTAAGGAAACCTTCCGCACCCTCCCCGAAGTCGATGCCGGGAGTGACGGCCACCCCGGTAGATTCGAGGATCTCCCTCGCCAGGGACCGGGAATCTGCGCTTATGTGCCGGGCGTCGGCGAGGACGTAGAAGGCCCCTTCGGGGATTTTTCTCACGCCCAGTCCCAGTTCCCGCAAGCGGTCAACGATCATGCGGCGGCGCCGGTCGTATTCTTCGCGCATCCGGGTAACGTGGGCACCGCAATCGCGCAGGGCGGCGATGCCGGCGAACTGCACGAAATTGTTCGCGCTTATGAGGAAGTTCTGGTGCATGCTCTGCAGAGACCGGATGCTTTGCGAAGGAGCGATCAGGAATCCCAGCCGCCAGCCGGTCATGGCGTACGCCTTGGAAAACCCTCCGAGGACAAAGGCGTCGGGTGAAAACTCCAGAGCGCTGCGCTCCTCTCCCTCGTATGTCAGTCCGTGGTAGATCTCGTCCGAGATCAGAGGAACCGGCAGGGCCGCCAGTTTCGCGAGCCAGGATGTGGGGATCACGGAACCGGCCGGGTTGGAAGGGGAATTGATCAGGACTCCCCGGGTGCGGGGGGATATCAACGCGCGGACTTCCGTGGGCTCGGGCTGGAATCCGTCTTTCTCCCTTGTCCGCAGGAGCCGGGGGACGCCACCGACGAACCGGATGAAATTGGGGTAGCAGGCGTAGCTCGGATCCGGAACGATGATCTCGTCGCCTTCGTTCAGCAGGGCGGCGAACAGAAGCAGCATGAGCGGGCTGGTGCCGGAGGAGACGATGATCCGCCCGGGGTCGATGGTAAGCCCGTACCTCCGCCGGTAGAACGCCGCGATCTCCTCCCGCAGTTCGATTCGCCCAAGGGAGTGGGTGTAGGTCGTCTCGCCGCTTCGCAACGAACGGATGGCGGCCTCGATCACCGGCGTCGGTGTGGGAAAATCCGGTTCCCCGAGGCAGAGGTAGACGATATCGCGCCCCTGTGCCTCCAGAACCTTTGCCCGTTCCATGATCTCCATGGCCAGGAAGGGAGTCACTTCCCGGGCCCTGCGGGAGAGAGGGATCGCGCGCGGGATCAGTAACCTCTTCTCGGCTTCCACCAGTCGAAGTTCCGGGATGGGCCTTTCCTGGTTGCCAGCTGGGAATCCAGCCGGTCCAGGAACATGGGCTCGAAGATCCCCTTCGAGAGACAGGGGAACCAGCCCGTGAACCGTTCCTCGGAGTACTGGGAGGCCCGGAACGACGCGTTGATGTTCACCGATATCCGGACATCGGTTTCCCGGGTGACGGAAATCGTGTATTCCCCGACCAGTCCCTTGAAGACGTGGTATCGATTGGGGCTTCCGCAGAAGCAGTATGCCGAGTCGAATCTCCCGGGTTCGTACTGGCGCAGCACGATGGTGTTATCCTCCGCAACGATAATTCCCGACTCTTTCTCCATGGTTTTCACCTGGATGTTCAACTCGGAAAGCGTTGCGAGAACGGATTCCCACACGTCATGGTAGCCGTATGCGTAGATCCGGGAGTTCGGGATCGTCTCCTTGGGGGGAGGGAACGAGGCGCACCCCCCCAGGAAAAACACCCCCGCCGCTATCGTCATTCCGACGGCGAAAGCCGTTGGCGATGTCCTCACCGCAGCCCTCCGGTCCATTCTGCCCGCCTCCCCGAACACCAGTCCGCTACGTTCCGGTTCCATGCCCTAAAGCGTATTGAAAACGGGGGAAAAGCACAAGCGCCCGAAAAGCGCCTGGCGATTTCGGGAGACTATTCCTTCACCTTTTCCGCGCGATGCTGGGAGTAGGCGTCCCGCACGGCGACGTACGGGTCGAGGGCCGACTTGGTAAGATCCTCGTACACTCCGATCCGCAGGGACACCTCGTTCTCCGCATTCAGCACGCGGGCACCGATGACGACCCTGTCGTCGTCTATGTAGTTAACGGGATCGAGGAAGAAATCCCCGGCAAGCCCCGCCGTGTCGCGCAGGCTCGAGGGCCCGAGCAATGGCAGGACGAGGTAAAAGCCGTGCCCGAGACCGTATTTCCCCAGGGTCTGGCCCAGATCCTCCTCCCGCGGTTCGATATGCCAGTCGTTCTTCGCGGGGTCGAAGAGCCCCCCGATTCCCGTCGTGGTGTTGATGAGGAACCGGAGCAGCTCAACACCGGAGTTCCGGATCTTCCCCTGCAGGAGGTTGTTCACGAATCGGACGGGCATCGTGATGTTCCGGAAGAAGTTCCTGACGGAAACGCGTGCCGTCTCCGGTACGATCGCCGCATACCCCTGAGCCACGGGCTTCATCACCCAGTAGTAGGCCTTGTCGTTGAATACGAACAGGGCGCGGTTAAGCGGCTCGAGCGGGTCCGCCAGGCGGGGAGGCGGGGATTCCTCTGCGAAGGGATCCCTCGCGAAATCGGTCTCCGGGGCCCGCGAATCGGGCGCCAGGGTTTTCCCTGGTTCCGGTTCCGGTATCGCCTTCACGGCTTCGCCGGCGGTATCCCCTGCCTGGTTGTTCCCGCCGGCATCCTCCGCGAATGCCGTCGGTTGGGATACGAGCAGGAGGGCGACGAAAAGACAGGAACACAGGGAACCCTTGGTCATTTGTCTCTCCCGGTTGCGCTGCGGAACGAATATCGTTTTCTATATATTGCCCGGGATTTCCGAAAGTTTCACGCGGAAAAGTCGCCGAAGGAAAGATCGCCTGGGCGTAGCGGTCCTCCGGTGAGCGAAGGAAACGCAACTTTTCTGTAAAAATGTCTATCTTAAGGTTCGGAAGTCCTCGAATCCGGCCGAAAGTTACGGAATTCGACCCGTATCCACCAGGGGGAAGCGATGGCATTCTTGGTCGAGACGATGGGGAAACGGACCCTCCAGGCGGTCAACGGCATGGGGAAGATGATGATCTTCCTCTACGCTACGATTGCCCCCCTTTTCTTCCCGCCCTACCGCGTTTACCGTATTGTGAAGCAGGTCCACTTCATCGGGGTCAAGTCCCTGTTCGTCATCGTCCTGACGGCGGCGTTTACCGGAATGGTTCTCGCTCTGCAGGGGTACTACACGCTTCAGAAATTCGGATCGGAGGGCCTGCTCGGGTCCGCAGTGGCTCTTTCGCTTATCCGGGAGCTGGGCCCGGTCCTGTCGGCGCTCATGGTCACGGGGAGGGCCGGTTCCGCACTGACCGCGGAGATCGGGATCATGCGGATCGGGGAGCAGATCGACTCGCTGGAGTCGATGGGGATCGATCCCGTCAAGTTCCTCATCTCCCCCCGGCTCCTCGGGGCCGTTCTGTCCGTGCCTCTCCTCACGGCGGTATTCGACGTCGTCGGGATTCTGGGGGGGTATCTGGTGGGGGTGAAACTCCTCGGCGTGAACGCCGGTATCTTCTTCGGGCAGATGGAGGCCAGCGTGGAGTGGAATGACGTTGCAAACGGGCTTATAAAATCGCTTGTCTTCGGGCTGGTCATCGCGTGGGTCTGCACGTTCAAGGGATATTTCACCGGACGGGGGGCGGAAGGCGTCAGCCAATCGACCACGTCCGCCGTCGTCCTGTCCTCCGTGCTGGTTCTGGTGAGCGACTACATTTTGACCTCGGTGCTCCTGTGAGCGACACTTCCTTTGTCTGCGAACCGTGCGGCCTCGAAGCGCTTCCCGCGCCGGACGGGAAACCGGTCATCCGGCTGGTGGGCGTCGAGAAGACCCTGGACGGGAAAAAGGTGCTCGACGGAGTAAACCTCGACATCCCCCGGCAGAGGATCACCGCGATCATCGGCCTGAGCGGGGCGGGAAAAAGCGTGATGCTCAAGCATATGATCGGGCTCATCCGGCCGGAACGCGGTCAGATCCTGATCGACGGGGTGGACATCTCACGCCTCTCCCGGAGGGAACTGTACAAGGTTCGTCGCCGATTCGGGATGCTCTTCCAGGGAGGCGCGCTTTTCGACTCGCTCACCGTCTTCGATAACGTGGCGTTTCCCCTGCAGGAGAAGACGGACATGGGGGAGGGGGAGATCCGGGAGAGGGTCCTCAGCCGCCTCGCGCAGGTGGGGCTGGAGGAAGCACAGGGAAAATTCCCCGACGAGCTGAGCGGGGGGATGGTCCGGAGGGTCGCGTTCGCCCGCGCGATGGTGATGGACCCGGAGATCATCCTGTTCGACGAGCCGACAACCGGCCTGGACCCCATCATCCGGAACTCGATCCTGAATCTGATCTGCCACACGTACCACCAGCACGGATTTACCATGGTGATGATCAGCCACGACATCCCGGAGATCTTCCAGTGGAGCCACTATGTCGTGGTGCTACACGACGGGAAAGTGGTCGAGGCGGGCCCCACGGCGGAGGTAGTGAGTTCCGTCAACCCCTTCGTTCAGCAGATCATCCGCGGGGACATCACGGGGCCGGTCCATCTCATGTAGGGGGAAACGATGAAGCGACTGAACATCGAGACGGCCGTAGGCCTGTTCGTCCTTCTCGGGATCGTATGCCTTGCCTGGCTTTCCATAAAGCTCGGAAAGCTGGAGATCGTGGGGGGGGACTACGTGCCCGTGCACGCGGAGTTCGCCTCGGTTTCGGGGCTGAAAAAAGGGGTGAGCGTGGAGATCGCCGGGGTTGACGTCGGAAAGGTGGAGTCGATTACACTCGACGACAACAGCGCCGACGTCCTGATGAAGATCCGGACAGGGATCAAGCTGCCGGAGGACACCATCGCTTCGATCCGGACCCGGGGGCTCATCGGGGACAAGTATGTGTCCCTGTCCCCCGGCGCGTCGGACCGCATGATCTCTCCCAACGGGAAGATCCGGGATACCGAGTCCGCCGTGGACATGGAGCAACTGATCGGGGAATTCATTCATGGCAGCACCAAGTAGGCCGATCGGCAAGACGGCGGGAAAGAGCAGGCTCCGCCTCCCGGCGGCGTCGGCGGCCCTGGTCTTCGCCCTGTGTCTGTTTCCTTCGTTGTCACAGGCCGGAAACGCCACCGAACAGATCCGGGGGACGATCGATCGGTCGATCGCGATCCTTCAGGACCCGGCGCTCGCCGCGAAGGACAAGAAAGAGGAACGTCGCGTTCTTCTGAGGAAGGAGATCGCGCCGGTCTTCGATTTTGCGGAGATGGCAAAGCGCTCCCTGGGTCCCCACTGGCGGGGGCGCACTCCCGAAGAACGGAACCGTTTCGTCGCCCTTTTCCGGAAAATACTCGAAAACTCCTATCTCGGGAAGATCGAGTCCTACCACGGGGAGAAGATCCGGTATGGCAAGGAGATCGTCGACGGACAGTACGCCGAGGTGAAGACCCTGGTGATTACGGGCAAGGAACAGGAGATTCCGGTGAATTACCGGATGCTTGAGGAGGGCGGTAAATTCCGGGTCTACGACGTCGTCATCGAAGGGATAAGCCTGGTGGCCAATTATCGCTCGCAGTTCAACAGCATCCTGCAGAATTCGTCCTTTGGCGAGCTTATGGAGAAACTTCGCGCCACGATCCGGGACCAGCAGTCGTAGGCATCCTCTCCCGCGCCTCCCGTGAAAAATCGGTTGCCGCCCGCCATGGGGGCGAAGGGAAAAACCCGGGAAAGAATCAAGAGTCTCTGAGATACAATCCATCCGGGGGGGAAGGCCGGTGACGCGCAGGATTTCCCATATTGTGTTGCTGGGAGCGTTTCTGCTCGTGGGAAGCTTCGCGGCGCTCCACGCCGGCGACCGGTCGTGCGAAATGCCGGACCCGCAGAAGGAGGTCCCGAAGGCGGAGGATATCGTTCACCTCCCCACGGGACTCAAGGTCTCTTTGGACGGGATGATGGACATGATCTCCGGCGCGACTCTCGTCTGCGTGGGGGAAACGCACGACAACATCCACGCCCACCGGGTCGAGCTCATCATCATCCGGGAACTGTTCCGCCGCTTCCCCGGCCGCATCGCCATCGGGATGGAGATGTTCCGCGAGCCGCAACAGGAGGCTCTCGACCGCTGGACGAAGGGGGAGCTTTCCGAACTCGCGTTCCTGAAAGCCGTGAAATGGTACGACAACTGGGGTTTCGATTTCGGCTACTACCGGGGGATCCTGGCATTCGCGAAAGAGAACGGAATCGACGTCGTTGCGTTGAACCCGTCGAAGGGGATCCAGGAGGAAGTACGCCGGGGAGGCCTGGACAACGTTTCGGACGATCTGAGGGCAAAGCTTCCCGAGATCGGCGAGGCGGACCCGTACCAGCGGGCGGCGATGAAGGCGGTGTACGGGAGCCATCTTCCCACCGAGGGAATGTTCGAGTCCTTCTTCCGGGTCCAGATGCTCTGGGAGGAGACGATGGCCGAACGCGTCGTCGACTACCTGAAAAGCCCCAGAGGGAAGGGAAAGAAGATGGTGACGATCACGGGAGGCTGGCACGTCCGGTACGGCTTCGGACTCCCCAAGAAGGTGGTCCGCAGGATGCCCCTGCCCTACGTTATCATTCAGCCCGTGGAGATCGAGATCCCCGAGGAGAAAAAGGACCAGCAAATGGATGTGGACCTGCCGGAAATTCCCCTGCTCCCCTACGACTTCGCCTGGTACGTTCCTTACGAGGGGCTGGAAAAAAAGCGTGTCCTGATGGGGGTCCTCCTCTCCGAGAACGAGGGGAGGGTTTCCGTCAAAAGCGTCGAGGAGGGATCGCCTGCCGAAAAGGCCGGTATCCGCCCCGGTGACGTGTTCGTTTCGTTCGACGGGGAGCCCGTGGAGGACATGACCGATATCCTCTACCGCATGGGGAAGAAGAAAGAAGGGGATACCGCCTCGCTGGTTCTGCTCCGGGACGGGGCCGAGAAGCCGGTGGAGATCACCTTTTTCCGCATGGCGAAGAAGAAGGTCCATTAGAAACATTCGTCGGGAGGCGATATACTCATCTCACGCCGGCAGGAAGCCGGCGCGATTTCATCGGAAAGGAATATCCGAAACCGTCCGGGAGGGGAACGGGGTGCCGTTCGCCGTACGCATGGGAGCCAACGCGATCGCGATCCTGCTGATCGCCTATCTCCTTCCTCAGGTGATGCTGGCCGACGGAGCGCTGTCCGCGCTGGCCGCGGCGTTCTTCCTGGGACTGGTGAACGCCGTGATACGCCCGATCCTCATTCTCCTCACGCTTCCGGTCACCGTGCTCACCCTCGGGATCTTCCTCCTGGTGATCAACGGATTGCTCCTGTGGTTCGTCTCCGGGATCGTCCCCGGGTTTCACGTCAACGGCTTCTTCGGGGCCGTCACGGGATCGGTGCTGGTGAGCATAATCTCCGGGGTTCTGACGAGCGTGGTCCCGTGAGCGTGAAGGTCCAGTTCCTCGGCGGGGCGAGGGAAGTTACCGGCTCCAGTATTCTGGTGGAGGCGGGCGGTTCGATGTTTCTCGTGGACTGCGGCATGTTCCAGGGAGGAGGGGAGAGCGACAGGAAAAACGCGAGGAAGTTCCCGGTTCCTCCCTCCTCGATCGACTTCGTCCTGTGTACGCATGCGCACATCGACCACACGGGGCTTCTTCCGAAAATCGTCCGGGACGGCTTTCGCGGCCCGATCCACGCGACCGCGGCGACGGCCGATCTTCTCCGTATCATGCTGCCCGACTCCGGCCACATCCAGGAAAGGGAAGCGGAATGGAGGAGCAGGAGGCGAAAACGCGCGGGCCGGAAAGAGGCCCCGCCCCTCTACACGGAAGCGGATGCGCACGCGGTGCTTCCCCTCCTGTCTCCGGTCGGGTATGGCGAAACGGTCACCCCTGCCCCCGGAATACGGGTTTCATTCCTGGATGCGGGACATATCCTCGGGTCGGCGATCCTTCGCATCTCCGTCGAGGACGGCAACCGGGAGCGGATCCTGGTATTTTCCGGCGATATCGGTCACCGGGGGCTTCCCATCGTGCGCGACCCCACGCCGGTGGAACGGGCGGACGCGGTGGTGATGGAGTCCACCTACGGGAACCGGTTGCACAAGGGGATGGAGGAAACCAGAGAGGAATTCCTCCACGCCGTCACCGACACATTGGGCCGCAAGGGCGGCAACGTGGTCATCCCGGCATTCGCCGTCGGACGCACGCAGGACATCATCTACCTGCTCGCGGACCTCACCCGGCAAGGCCTGGTGTCGAGCCTCACCGTCTACATCGATTCGCCCCTGGCCATCGAGGCCACGCGGATTACCCTCCGGCACCCCGAGTGCTTCGACAAAGAGACGATTGCGGTCTACGAGTGGCGGGAGAAAAACCCCGACGCGCTCCGGGTCGTCGTATCGAGGGGCGTGGAGGATTCCATGGCGCTCAATTCGATTCGCGGCGGCGGGATCATCATAGCGGGCAGCGGAATGTGCGATGCGGGGCGGATCAAACACCACTTGAAGCACAACCTGTGGAGGAAGGAATCCAGCGTGATCATCGTAGGATTCCAGGCGCCGAGGACCCTGGGGCGAAGGATCGTGGAGGGGGCCAAGCGGGTCCGTATCTTCGGGGAGGAGATCAACGTCGCCGCCGACGTCTACACGATCGGCGGGCTGTCCGCCCACGCCGACCGGGACGACCTTCTTGGCTGGGCCGGGGCTTTCCGGACCCCTCCCGACAAGGCTTTCGTGGCCCACGGCGAGGAGTCGGTGTCTATCGGTTTTGCCGGACTTCTTTCCGAGCGGTTCGGCTGGAACGCCTCGGTCCCGTATCCGAACCGGACCATCGAGTTATGAGAGAGGCGGGACGGATCCGCTTCGCCGCGGTCGCGTTCCTCGCCCTGGCCTGGGTGACTGCACATCCCCTCTCGCTGGAGGCTCATCCTGTACACGACCCCCAGGACGACATTCTCAAGTCGATCGGCGTGGACGAGAAGCTCGGCGGCGCAATCCCCCTCGATGCCCACTTCCGGAACGAGAAGGGGGATGAGGTTCGCCTGGGTGACTACTTCACGGGGGGGCCGGTGCTTCTGACCCTGAACTACTACACCTGCCCGATGCTGTGCCCCCTGACGCTTCGCACGCTTCTCGGGACGGTGGAGAAACTGAAGGGGGTCGACCTCGCGCGCGACTTCCGGATCGTTACGGTAAGCTTCAACCCGGAGGACAAAGTCGAAACGGCCCGCGCGCGCGCCGGGGAGATACACGATGTGATGGAGGGGATACCCGACCCGGCGGCCCGGTGGCCGTTCCTGCTGGGCGATGCGAAGGCGGTAGGGGCCCTCACCGGCGCCGTCGGTTTCCGGTACCGGAAGGTGGGAAACGAGTTCGCCCATCCGGACGTGCTCGTCGTGCTTACCCCCGAGGGGAGGATCTCCCGGTACCTGTACGGGGTCGAGCAGGACCCCCTGGATCTCAAGATGGCGCTCCTGGAGGCATCGGGGGGAAACATCGGGAAGTCGACTGCCCTGAACCAGGTCCTGTTGTTCTGCTTCCAGTATGACCCTGTGGGGAAAAAATACGCACTCTACGCCCGAAACATCATGAAGGCCGGCGGGGTCCTGACGATTGCACTGCTCGGAGGCCTGCTCCTCGTTTTGTGGAAGCGGGGCCGGAGATAGTGTACCGTCTCGTAAATGGCTTGACGCACCGAGAAGGTCGATACGACGCGCCGGCAAGGAGCGCGACCGGGGCATACCGTTCCGTATGGTGAAGAAGCGCAACGAAGCGTTCGCTGCTGCTGCGGCGCTCGAATGCCAAGGGATTTGCGAGACGGTGCACCAGGCTACTTCGTAGCGACAGGGGGAGACGATGGCGAATGCGTACACCCTGGGGGAGGCGGCATCCCGGACGACGGGAGAGGTGGATGCCCTGTTTCTTTTCATCGCGGTCGTCTCCCTGTTTTTCTTCCTTCTCGTCGAGGGACTGCTGATCTACTTCGCGATCCGGTATCGAAGGAGAAAGGGGAACGAACCCTCCGAGACCCCCGACATACGAGGCAACCTGTTACTGGAAACCATCTGGATCCTGATTCCCACGATCGTCGTCGCCTCCTTCTTCTACTACGGGTACCGGGTGTTCCAGGACATCCGGACGCCCCCCCCTGGAGCAACCGACATCCACGTCGTGGGCAAGCAGTGGCTCTTCGAGTTCCGGTATCCCGACGGCAGGTCGTCGATCAACGAGATCCGGGTACCCGTTGGCCGGCCCGTGAAGCTCATCCTGTCTTCCGACGACGTGATCCACAGTTTCTACATACCCGCGTATCGGCTCAAGCAGGACATGGTGCCGGGTCAGTACACCACCCTGTACCTGCACCCCGACAAGGTGGGGACGTACGATATTCTGTGCGCGGAGTATTGCGGCGTCGGCCACTCCACGATGCGCGCGGAGTTGATCGTGATGGAACCCGCCGCGTTTGCGGCATGGCGGGAGAAGAAAGGGGCGCCGGCCGGCCTGTCGCTCGCGGATCAGGGGAAGGCGCTCATGGAGAAGTCCGGTTGCCTGGGATGCCATGCGGTCGAGGGAAAGGAGAAGGTCGGCCCGAACCTCGGCGGGGTTTTCGACCGGAAGGTCCCTCTCTCGGACGGGACCACGGTGACCGCGGACGAGGAATATCTCCGGGAGTCTATCCTCGATCCCAAAGCAAAGGTTGTGAAGGGATACCCTGCCGTCATGCCCACCTTCAAAGAGAGCCTTTCCCCCGACGATGTGGGCGCCATCATCGCCTACCTGAAATCCCTTTCCGGGGTAAAGGAGAAGGAGACAGAGGAGGAGAAGGAAGAAAAAGAGGGGAGAGAGGCCCCACCGGGGCAGAAAGGGAAAGAGCTGGTCGAAACCCTCGGGTGCCTGGGGTGCCACTCCGTCGACGGATCGGTCCGGGTCGGACCCTCGTTCCAGGGGCTGTTCGGTGCGCAGGTCGAGCTCGAGGGCGGGGGAAAGGCGACAGCCGACGAGGCATATCTCAGGGAATCGATCAACCGGCCCAAGGCAAAAGTCGTCAAGGGCTTTCCCAACGTTATGCCGGAATTCGAAGGGAAAATTTCGGAGGAGGACCTCTCCGCCATCATCGTCTACCTGAAAACGCTGAAACAGTAGGTTTTTTTTAAGCATCCAACTCCTCCCTTCGATCATCGCATGGGGGGAAAACGGAAGGAGAGACGGAAAAACCGATGCGGGAAACGACGGGGAACGGGGAACAGCCGCAAAACGGTAACGCCTCCCCGAGGGGATACCTCGAGGCGAAGGGGATCTGGGCATGGGCCTATACACTGGACCACAAGCGGATCGGGGTGATGTACCTGTATACGACCCTCTTCTTTTTTCTGGCGGGTGGAGTCTTCGCTCTCCTGATCCGCTTCAAGCTGATGTTTCCCGGGCAGCACATATTCACCAATCAGACCTACAACGTGTTGTTCACCATGCACGGGGCCCTGATGATCTTCCTGTTCGTCATCCCCGCGATCCCCTCGGGTCTGGGGAACTTCTTCATCCCGCTGCAAATCGGTGCGAGGGACGTGGCGTTCCCCCGGCTGAACCTGATGAGTTACTGGGTCTTCGTGGCCGGGATCATCGTGATCCTTTTCTCCCTCGGCCGCCCGATGGACACGGGGTGGACCTTCTACACCCCGTATTCCGCGCGGACCGCCGCTAACGTCACGCTCCTGTCCTTCGGGATCTTTCTCATCGGAATGTCCTCCATCCTCACGGGCCTGAACTTCCTGGTGACGATCCACAAGCTCCGGGCGCCGGGGATGACGTGGCACCGGATGCCGCTTTTCATCTGGTCGATGTACGCCACCAGCATCATCCAGGTTCTGGCGACCCCGGTCGTGGGGATCACCTTCCTGCTGCTCGCCATGGAGCGGCTCTTCGGAGTGGGATTCTTCGATCCGACGAAGGGAGGCGATCCGATCCTGTTCCAGCACTTCTTCTGGTTCTACTCTCACCCGGTCGTCTACGTGATGATCCTCCCCGCGATGGGAGTCATCTCGGAAATCATCCCGGTCTTCTCCCGGAAGCCGATCTTCGGGTACAAGGCGATCGCCTATTCCTCTCTGGCGATCGCCGGCTTCGGGTTTTTCGTCTGGGGCCACCACATGTTCGTCACCGGGATGTCCGCCACGGCGGCGATCATCTTCTCTTTCCTGACCTACTCCGTGGCCATTCCCACGGCGATCAAGGTCTTCAACTGGCTCGCCACGATGTACCGGGGATCCATCACCTTCGAGTCCCCCATGCTGTACGCCCTGACTTTCATCTTTCTTTTCGCCGTCGGGGGCTTGACGGGGATGTTCCTGGGGGCTCTGGGGGCGGACATCCACGTGCACGACACCTACTTCATCGTCGCCCATTTTCATTACACCATGGTGGGGGGGACGGTGATGGGGCTTCTGGCCGGCCTGCACTACTGGTTTCCCAAGATGACCGGCAGGATGCTCAGCGAAAAGATGGCGCGTCCTGCCTGGCTGCTGATATTCATCGGCTTCAACGTCACCTTTTTCACCCAGTTCATCCTGGGGTTCGAGGGAATGCCGAGGCGCTACGCGGAATACCCCGCGCAATTCCAGGCCCTGAACATCGTGTCCACGGTGGGGTCGTGGATCCTCGCGACGGGGATTTTGATCATGTTCGCGAATTTCGTCCGCGGGCTGTTCCGGGGCGCCCCCGCCCCACCGAACCCCTGGAAAGCTCTCTCCCTGGAGTGGCAGACGGGGTCGCCGCCAGCGACGGAGAATTTCGAGGAAATCCCGGCGGTGACCGACTGGCCGTACGGGTATGCGGGGAGGCAGACTTAGTGGAGTGCGAAACCGTATTTATTAAGCGGAGCACTTAGGAAAATGAGCGGACAAACCACGCACCACGGGCCCGGGGCAGCGGGGCACGAAGCCCACATGGACCCGGCCACGGCCCGCGCGGCCGCAACGCTGGGGATCTGGGCGTTCCTTGCCACCGAGGTCCTGCTCTTCGGGGGGCTGTTCACCGCCTACGTCATCTTCCGGATCAAGTACCCCCAGATGTTCTACGAGGACCACCTGAAGCTGAACAGGGTTCTGGGGGCGGTCAACACCGTCGTGCTGATCTGCAGCAGTCTCACCGTGGCGCTCGGCATTGCGGCGATCCGAAAAGGGAAGGTCACGCTCCTCCGGTTCTACCTTTTCCTCACCATCCTGCTCGCCGCAACCTTCCTGGGGATCAAGTACGTGGAATACATGGAGAAGTTTTCCCACGGGCTTTCTCCGGGGACCGACATCTTCTTCTCCCTTTATTTCATGCTGACAGGCCTGCACGGCATCCACGTGCTTGCCGGAATGATTGTGCTGGGGACGGTCCTCTTCCTCGCCGGGAGAGGAAGATATTCCGAAAGCTACCATACCCCGGTGGAGATCTCGGGGTTATACTGGCATTTCGTGGACTTGGTGTGGATCTACCTGTTCCCGCTGTTGTACCTGGTGGGGTAGGGGGGAATACGATGGAGGAACACGATTCCGGCAACCGGACGTATATCGTCGTCTGGGGCGCACTCATCGTTCTCACGGCGGCCACCGTTGCGGTTTCCTACGTGCACCTCGGGATGATGAACGTCGTCGTCGCCCTTCTCATCGCTTCGGCGAAGGCGTCACTCGTCGCCCTTTTCTTCATGCACCTGCGGTACGAAAGCCGGCTCGTCTGGGGGTTCGCCCTGACGCCGATATTTTTCCTGGTCCTCATCATCGCGGGGACCCTCTCGGATACCTTGTTCCGTTGACGCCACGGCGGGTGTCGCCGCCGGGGAAAGAGGGGGGAGAATCGATGCTCGGAAGAGTTACCGTGGGGCTCTTCTTCGTTCTGCTCATCTGGGGCAATCTCGTCGCGGGGCTGAAGGCGGGGCTGGGCTGTCCCGACTGGCCCCTCTGTCATGGGAAGATCCTTCCGCCATTCCGCTTCGACATCTATATGGAGTTTTTCCACCGGGTGATCGCGGCGACGGCGGGAGTCGCCCTTGTCGTCCTGTCGTACCGGCGTTTCCGGGATTACCGCGGTGGGGCCAGAACCGTACCTGTGCTGGCGGTGGCCTTACTGGCGTCCGAGATCATCATGGGCGGGGCTGTCGTGCTCCTCCAGATTCCGGTCCGGCTCACCATCATCCACTTCACCACGGGCTTGGTCGTATTTCTCTTCGCCTATTACATGATGGTTTTCGACGGAGTCCAATCACCTCCCTCCTTCTCCGTGCGGGGATACCCGGGTCTGTTCTTCGGGATGGGGGTCCTCGTGTTCCTCCTCGCGGCATTGGGGGCCTACGTTCGTCATGCGGGCGCGGGACTTTCCCTTCCCGACTGGCCGACCTCTCTGGGGGGTCTCGTTCCGGGCGTTCTGTCCGGATCGGTACTCATCCAGTTCTCCCATCGGGTGGTCGCCGCACTCGTCGCGCTCACCGTCGTGGCACTCTGGGCGGCGACGCGCCTGGACGAGCACCTCAGGAAGCACAGGCGGATGGCCGGGGGGCTTGTCCTCCTGATCCTTGCGCAGGTTGCGGTCGGCGGCGTCGTGGTTCTGACACGGCTCTACTTCCTCTCGACCGCTCTGCACCTGGCCGTGGCGCTGGCAATGCTCATGATACTCGCCCGGATGTGGGTGAGAGAACTTTCCCC
Organism: Candidatus Deferrimicrobiaceae bacterium; assembly: GCA_049688015.1. GTDB lineage: Bacteria > Desulfobacterota > Deferrimicrobia > Deferrimicrobiales > Deferrimicrobiaceae > CSP1-8. The sequence goes on from JBAVJZ010000190.1 coordinate 32,162, forward strand.
CGGGGGGACGTCGTCATAAAGGCGACCGCCCTGCCGAGAAAACCCGCCGCGGGGGAGGAGGGGGGAAACCCGGCGGACCTCGCCGGCTCGGCCCTTCTGATCTCGAAACCCGGCATCGTGTCGGGCGTTGGGCTTGCCGGCCTTGCCGGGATGGTCCTGGCCGAAAGGGGGATGCCCGCCGCCGGCATCGTCATCCCCTGCCTCGCAAGCGTCATCGGCGCCGCCTCCGGGGCCGCGGTCATGAACGGCATCCTCGATTCTCCCCTCGATGCCCGGATGCCCAGGGTCTCGGGACGGGTCGAGGCGATGAGAAGAGTCGGAAGCCAGGGAGCGTTTGTCCTCTCCCTCGGTCTTATCCTGGCCTCGCTTTTCCTTTCCTACCGCTATTTTCACGGGATGACCGCCGCTCTCGTGCTCGCCGCCGTCCTGTCCTATACGCTCCTGTATACCCTCGTCCTCAAGCGGCGTTCTCCCTACGGGACGATTCCGGGGGGAATTCCGGGGGCGCTTCCCGTTCTCATCGGGTATTCCGCGGTGGCCGGCCGTATCGGGATGGACGGGATCATCCTGTTCCTCGTGATGATCCTCTGGCAGCCGCCCCACTTCTGGACCCTGGCGCTCGAGCACAGGGAGGAGTACCGGGATGCGGGAGTTCCCGTTCTTCCCGTCGCCCGGGGCGAGCCGTACACCAAGATCCTCATCTTCCTCTATGGGGTGAGCCTCCTGCCGGCGACCCTCGCCCTCTGGGCGTTCGGCTACTGCTCGGGGGTGTTCGGGCTGGTTGCCTTCGCCCTCTGGTGCTTCTTTCTTCTTTCCTGCTATCGCAACGTGGTCGGCCGGCGCAGGTATCGCAGGGCGTTCGGAGCCTCCATCCTGTACATGATGGGCATTCTGCTGGCGGTGATCGTGGACGTATCGACGCGGTTGGCTTGAGGATGGATCCCGTGATCCCAGGAGCCTAGAAGATGAGCCTTCTGGTCGTCGGCTCGATGGCCTTCGACAGCATCCGGTCTCCCTTCGGGGAGGTCGAGAAGGTGGTGGGAGGGTCCGCCACGTACTTCTCCCTGGCGGCAAGCTATCTCGCTCCGGTGCGCCTGGTTTCGGTTGTCGGAGCGGATTTTCCCCCGGAGGTGATCCGGATGCTCGGCTCCCGGTCGATCGACACGAGGGGCCTCACGATCGCCGAGGGCAGGACCTTCCACTGGAAGGGATTTTACGAGTACGACCTCAACACGGCCCACACCGTGACGACCGAGCTCAACGTCTTCCGCGACTTCGCTCCCGTCCTCCCCGAGGAATACCGGGACACCCCTTACGTCTTTCTCGGCAACATCGCCCCTTCCCTGCAGCTGGATATCCTGAGGCAGGTGCGCCGGCCGAAACTGATCGCGCTGGATACGATGAACTACTGGATCGAGAGCAGCCCCGGACCGTTGCGGGAGGTCATCGAAAAGGTGGACATCCTGATGGTGAACGAAGGGGAGATCCGGATGCTGACCGGGGAGTACAATCTGGTCAAGGCCGCCCGGATGGTGATCGGGTGGGGTCCGGGCCGGGTGGTGATCAAGCGCGGCGAGTACGGCGTCCTTCACCTGTCGGACAGCACGATGTTCGCCGCTCCGGCGTACCCTCTGGAGACGATTTTCGACCCCACGGGCGCGGGCGACAGTTTCGCGGGCGGATTCATGGGGTACCTGGCCGGTCGCGCAGGAAAGGACCTCGTCGACAATGACTTCCGGCTGGCCACCATGTACGGGAGCGCGATCGCCTCGTTCACCGTGGAGGCGTTCAGCACCGAGCGGCTGCAGAACCTGACGCCGGAGGACATTTCGGAACGCCTCGGCTCATTCCTTACGCTTACCGAGTTTCGGGTCTGATCGACCGCTTCCCGCTTCCCAATAATGGATTACCTTGGCGTTGCATCCGGAAGACCGCCATCGACTGGGATGGTTGCCCCCGTTGTGGGTGTTTGGCGGGTGGCAAAGTAG
>JBAVJZ010000191.1:0-2325 GCA_049688015.1 Candidatus Deferrimicrobiaceae bacterium
CCGCGGGGACGTTGTCGGGGGTTGCACCGGCGCTCGAGGAAGGTCTTGCACTGGGGGGGCCCGTAACCCTGATCGCGGACAAGATATCGTACGATGAGGACACCGGGGTTGCCTTCGCCGAGGGGAACGTCGAAGTAGGATTCGGCGACAGGACGATCCGGGCGGACCGGATCCAATACAACACGGAATCGGGGGAAGCGGATTTTATCGGGAACGTTCACTACGAGCAGGAGGGGGACGAGTTCTCCTTCGACAGAATCGTGCTCAACATCAGGACCGAGCTCGGCGTACTGTACAACGGGAGGATACGCATTAACTCGAACCGGTTCCAGATTGCGAGCGAGCGGTTCGAGAAGACCGGGAAGGATTCCTTTTTCATTCGAAAGGGAGAGTTTACGACATGCCCCTGCGACCCCGAACCGGACTGGAAATTCGGAATCCGCCACTCGAACGTGACGATCGACGGATATGCCGTGGCACGGGACGTAACGTTCCGAATCCGGGACGTTCCCGTCCTCTGGTTTCCGTGGGCCGCGTTTCCCGTCAAGCTCAAAAGGCAGAGCGGGTTTTTGATTCCCTCGTTTTCGCACAGTTCCACGAGCGGCTATTCGATCCAGCTGCCTTTCTACTGGGCGATCAACCGATGGAGCGACGCGACGTTCACACTGGATGCGATGACCAAGAGGGGATACCGGCCGGAGGCGGAGTACCGGTTCGCGCTCAACAGCAAATCGGAGGCTGACATCAGGGCGACCTTGTACCACGACAAGGAGACAAAGGATACGAGATACCGGTATTACGGGGAAAACCGATTCCAGTATGCGGAGCACTGGTCCGCGAATGCCCGGTGGGACATTCCCTCCGACGACCAGTATTATTACGACCTGGTGGATGAGGACATCCTGAGGACGGCCCAGAACGTTCCCTCGCGCGGGTTCACCGCGTGGAGGGGATCGAACGATTCGCACGCTCTATCCGTGACCTGGGTGGAGGATGTCCAGGGAACGCCCGACGATAATACCGTACAGAGACTTCCCCAATACTCGGCGACGATTCTTCCCCGTCCCCTGGGAGAAACGGGAGTTGCCGCGGGAGGCGATTTGCAGGCCACCTATTTCTACCGCCGGGCCGGGGATCGGGAGGCAAGGGGGAGAGGCTCGGTGGACTTCTCCCGTCCCATCACCCTCTACCCGGCGGTTTTTTTCACCCCGTACTTTTCCGTGGACTTTCTCGGTGCGGTCCCTACGTCGGACAGTACCGGAACGCAGACGGCGGGCCGGGTCGTGCCCTACGGAGGAGCAAACCTGGAACTGGACTTCCGGAGGGAATTCCTGAGGAGCGGAGGCACCCGTTTCGTCCATATCATCACCCCGGGGGCGGGATTCCGCTGGGTTCCCGGAGTCGAACAGGCCGACATTCCCGTCACGGACATGTGGGACCGGGTCATCGAACAGCGCCAATTTCTCTTCTCTTTGTACCAGAGGGTGCTTCGCGCGGACGAAAGAGGCCCTTCCGAAATCGCCACTCTCGAACTGTCCTGGGCCCTGGAGATGGCTGAGCGCAATGCGCCCGCACCGTACGTCGATCCCCTATCGCCTTTCGTGCGAACCTTGCGGAGAGAGATCGATCTTGCCGTGGGGGGGGAGGACGAGCATGTATCACGTTCCTCGGATCTGTTCGCCCGGTTTCGGGTAATACCCGCACGGCAATGGAGCCTTTTCGGGGAGTCCCTGTTCGATCCCGGGGACAGCCTGTTCACCATGGCGCGGGTAGGGGGGCAATGGAGAAAGAACGAACTGAACCGGGTGCTCCTGGAGTACCGGGTCACGCGGGATCTTGCCGAGGATGTTCACGCATTGGTGAACTTCCGTCCCTTCCGGTTGGTGGGACTACAGACCACAGCGGACTATTCCCTTCAGAACGGGAACCTGACGGAGGGATCGGCGACGCTGACGTTGTACCCGCGCAGCGAATGCTGGAGCGTGGGATTCAAGGTGGACCAGACAACGAGGCCGAACGAGACCAGCTTCCGTCTCATGTTCAGCCTGAGCGGTATCGGTACGGTCGGAATCTAACGTCGAAGACAGGGATTGGACGCGAATGACAGAGCGGAATCCGGGGAGGCGGACGGGGAAACTGCTTATCACCGGGGCGGACGGTCTGCTCGGGAAGGAGATACGCAGGACGTTTTCTTCCACTTATGAAATCCTGGCCACCGACATCGCGGAGTGCGACGTGACAAGCCCGAAGGCGTGCATGCGGCATGTCGGGAAATTTCTCCCGGACGTGGTCCTCCATTGTGCCGCCTACACGGCAGTGGATCGG
>JBAVJZ010000192.1:0-29645 GCA_049688015.1 Candidatus Deferrimicrobiaceae bacterium
GGTATTATCGCGGAAGTTTCACCGAGAACTCAAGGAAACGGCCGATTCCATGAATTTCTCCCTCTCGACCCATCTGTTCGTCTTCCGGGAACTGTTCGAACCCATCGTCTCGCTATTCCCGAGGTTCGGGTTTTCCTCGGCCGAATTGTGGGCCATGCCGCCCCACTTCCCCTATGGCGACCCGGTTGCGTCCGGCGAGATCGCCTCCCTCCTGGCCCGCCATCAAGTCCGCGTGGCCAGCCTCCACGCCCCGCTATATCCGGACGTCCGGACGTACAAGAGGGACCGCTGGTATTCGCTTTCGTCGGAGGACGAAGCGCACCGGCGGGTATCGGTGGGCGCCACGGCCGCGGCGGGGACCTGGCTGTCCCGAAACGGCGGGGGAACCCTTGTTCTTCACACCAGCTTCCCCGCGGAAAACTGGTATCCGGGAAGATGGGGAACGTTTCTGGGATCGATGAACGATCTCCTTGCGGAGATTCCGGAAAATGTCCGGCTCGCCGTGGAAAACACGCACCTTCCTTCGGGACGTGTGGAGATCGTCATGGATATCGCCGCCCGGTACCCGGACGACCGTGTCGGGGTATGCCTCGACCTGGGTCATGCCAACATCGAAGGCGATGTCCGCAACGCCATCCGGGACTCGGCGCCCCGTCTCATCCACGTGCACGCTTCGGACAACCTCGGCGACCGGGACGATCATCTCGTCCCGGGGCGCGGTGCGATCGCCTGGGGAGAGGTATTCGCCGGGCTTCGCGAAATCGGCTTCCCGGGCCCGTTCACCGTGGAGCTTCGCGACTATACCCGGGGCGACGACCCCCCCTATCGGAGTTTCGAGGAGATGCTTGCCGAGTGCCGAAGCGCGCTCGAGCGATTCGGCGGCGAAGGAGGGTGACTCCGCACGTGGACGAACGCGCGATCGCGACGATCCTTTCCGCGCACTTTCGCACGCCGGCACCGGTGGTCGGGATCAGCGAGCTCGCGGGGGACGCCTCCACCCGCCGGTACTACCGTGTCCGGATGGCCCCGCCTTTTCCCCTTTCCTCCCTCATCGTTATGCAATACCCGGACGAGGTCACCCCGGGCAAGGAACTCCCCTTCGTGAACGTACACCGGTACCTGGCCAAGGCGGGGATCCCCGTCCCCGGGATCTACCATGCCGTGCCGGACGCCAGACTCCTGTTCCTCGAGGACGCGGGGGACACGATGCTGGAAGGGATTGTTCGCTCCGCGCGCTCCGGGGACGATTTCCTCCCGCTTTACGTGCGATGCCTGGAGGTCCTTGTCCGCATCCAGTGGGACGGAACGAGAGCGCTCGACGGGGAAGCGATTCCCTCCCGACTTGCTTTCGACGTGAATAAATTCGCAGAGGAAATCCGGTTCTTTTTCGAGAACGCCGTCCGGGGATACGGGAATATCGCCCTGTCGGAATCGGATGAGCGCACCCTCGAGGACCTGATCCTGCCGTTCCTGAATGAACTGGCTTCGCTCCCCCGGGTTCTCTCCCACCGCGACTACCACAGCCGGAACATCATGGTGATCCCGGGCAGAGAAGGAGGTGCGGTCCCGGAATTGCGGATCCTCGATTTCCAGGATGCCAGGATGGGAAATGTCTATTACGACCTCTGCTCCCTCCTGCGGGACTCCTATGTGACTCTGCCCGAGAAGGCGGTAGACGAACTCGTCTACGCTTACCGCCACACCGCCCCCGCGAAGCTCAGGCAACTGGGGGGTGACACGGCCTCCTTCCCGCACCATCTCGACGTCTCCGCGCTGCAGAGGAACATCAAGGCGATCGGTACGTTCGGAAACCAGGCCCATACCCTCGGGAAGCGGTTCTATCTGCGGTTCATCCCCCCGACCGTGGCTCATCTCTCCGCAAACTTCGACCGGAACCCCCGGATGAAGCCACTGGCCCGAAAACTTCTCCCGATTCTTTCCGAGCTCGCTAACAAGGCGGCTGCCGAGGCGCCGCCTTGAGGGGGATGATTCTCGCCGCCGGGCTGGGAACCCGCCTTCGTCCGCTTTCCTACGAGCTGCCCAAGCCCGTCGTCCCTGTCCTGAGCCGGCCCCTGTGCACCTACAACATGGAATTCCTGCGCCGATCGGGGATCAAATCGTTCGTCATGAACCTCCACACGCAACCGAAACTCATCCGGAAATCGTTGGCAGGTTGGGGAGGGAGGACCGGCCGCATCGATTTCACGATCGAGCCGATCATACTCGGCACGGGGGGTGGCATCTGGAACGCCAGGGAGTTTCTGAAGGGAAGCACGTTCGTCACCATGAACGGGGACATGATCCTGTCCTTCCCTTTTGCGTCCGCTCTCGCCTATCACCGGGAAAAGAAAGCGCTGGCCACCCTGGTCCTCTTCTCGGACTCCGCAAGACGGTACACGCCCGTATGGGTGGGGGAAGAGGGGCGGATCACAGGATTCGGGAGCGTGGCTAACGGGGGGACGCGGTCCGGGTTTTTTACGGGGTGCCAGATTGTGGAACCGGAACTCCTCTCGAAGATCCCTCCGTCGCGTGCGTCCTGCATCATCCGGGAGACCTACACCCCCCTCGTCGCCGACGGAGCGCCTGTCTACGGATTCCTTTCCGGGGGGAGTTTCCAGGAATTCGGCACCCCGGCCGACTATCTGGATGGCACCCTTGCCCTTCTTTCCGGCAGGAGGCGGGATGCAAAGTATTCGGGGACGGACGACCGCGGTGTCACGATCACCCCGCCCGTCCATATCTCCCCGAGGGCGAAAATCGCCCCGGGCGCCCATGTCGGCCCGGGGGCCGTCATCGAGGACGGCGCCACGGTGGCCGACGGAGCGTCGGTCACCCGGTCCATCCTGTGGCCGGGGGCCGTTCTCCCCGCAGGAGAAAAACTCGCCGGAGCGATTCTCACCCCGCGGCGCCGTATCCAGGTCGGGTAAACTCCACCCAGTACGAGGGGGGCATCCGGCGGAGCGGACGCCGGCCGGCATGCAGGAGTCCGTTCCCGGAAGAGGCCGTGCACCGAGAGGGCCGATGCGCCCCGATCGGCGAGGCGCCCGACCGAGGCGTACCCGCCGTGGTACGGTGAGGGAGGGCAACGACGCCGGCGGGGATGCAGCGGGACTCGAATGCCGGGATCTGAGGGAATGGTCTCCTGGATGCCGGTGGGTGCTTATCCCTTCCAGTACAGGTAGAAGGAGAGAACGGCGAGCAGGAACGTGTACGGCGCAAACCAGAGGAACCTTCCCCGTGTGACCAGTCTCTCGACGAACGTAAGGGCGAGGTACCCCACTAGGAGCGCAAGGAGGAAGCCCAGTGCGGAAGGAAGTACCCCGGGCAGCTCCGCCGCGCCCCGGAGGAGTTGCAGGCCCGCCGCTCCCAGAATGGCCGGGACCGAGAGAAAGAAGGAGTATTTCGCGCTTCGCGACGCTCCGATCCCCAGAATGAGGGCGAGCGATATCGTCGAACCGGATCGGGACAGACCGGGACAGACGGCCGCTCCCTGTATGATTCCGATGGCCAGGGCCTCCCAGAGGTCGATCCTCTCCGGGTCCATCTTGTGGCGTACCCGAAGGGTGCTCAGCAGCAGGAATACCGTGGTAAGCAGGTAGCCGATTCCCACTCCCGCAACGCTGACTCCGGCCTCCACCGTGTCGTGGAATGCATATCCGATGACGGCGGTCGGCACGCTGGACACGATCAGCAGCAGGATGTCCCGCCGTCCCCAGGCCTCCTGCCCGAATCCGGTTTCCCGGCGGAACAAGGAAGCGAGAACCTCGGCGATCTCCCGCCGGAGGAAGAACAGAACGGCAAGGAGCGTACCCAGGTGAAGGAGAATGTCGAACGCCAGTTCGGGGTCCGTCAGTCCGAGGAACTTCTGCGCGAGGAACAGGTGGCCTGAACTGCTCACCGGGAGAAACTCGGTGAGCCCCTGAAGGATCCCCAGCAGGATGGCCTTGAGAACAGTCACTCGGAGTACGTCATCGGATTTCGGATTTAGCAACTTCCACGGCGCTTTCCATCACGGCGCGGATTCGTTCCACGGTCTTTTGGTCCCTTCCCTCGAAACGAAGGACGAGCACGGGCTGCGTGTTCGACGCCCGCACAAGCCCCCACCCTCCGTCAAACAGAGCACGCACGCCGTCCACGTCGATCACCTCCTTCGCCTGCGGCCGGACGATCTCCGCCACCTTCTCCGCGACGAGGAACTTGTCCTCGTCGGGACACTCTACCCGGATCTCGGGCGTCGCCACGACGGGAGGAAGATCGGAGAGCATTTCGCTCAGGGGGCGGTCCGAATGCGCGAGAATCTCGAAGAGCCTCGCCGAGGCGTAGATGGCATCGTCGAAACCGAGATACCGGTCGGCAAAGAAGATATGCCCGCTCATCTCGCCGGCCACTTCCGCCGATTCCTCCTTCATCTTCTTCTTGATGAGGGAGTGCCCGGCCTTCCACATGATCGGTCTTCCGCCATGCCGGGCGATGTCATCGTACAGGTTCTGCGACGCCTTCACCTCCGAGATGATCGTCGCCCCCGGCTTTCTCCGGAGAATTTCCCGGGCAAAAAGAACAAGAAGGTAATCCCCGTACAGGACTTCCCCTTTCTCGGTCACAGCGCCGATCCGGTCGGCGTCGCCGTCGTAGGCGATTCCCACGTCAGCGCCCTCTTCACGAACCGCACGGATCAGGTACCGCAGATTCTCCGGAACGGTCGGGTCGGGGAAATGGTGAGGGAACGATCCGTCCATTTCGCAAAAGAGTTCTACCACTTCCATCCCCAGATCCCGGAACAGGGGCGGCGCCACCGGCCCCGCGGTCCCGTTCCCCGCGTCCACCACTACCTTGAGCCGGCGCGGTATGGAGATATTCGATTTCACGTATTCCCGGTAATCGGGCTCCACTTCCCGGCGGGTCTCCTTTCCTTTCCCGGAGGCAAAGTCCCCCTTTTCGATGATCCGCCGGATCTCCCGGACCTGGTCCCCGTAGAGAGTGGCTGCTCCCACGCACATCTTGAACCCGTTGAACTCGGGCGGGTTGTGGCTCCCCGTGACCATCACTCCGCCCTCGCCCCCGAACCGGGCGATGGAGAAATACAGGAGGGGAGTGGGACAGATCCCCACGTCGACGACGTTCACGCCCGTAGACAGGAGCCCCTCGGCCATGGCGTCCCGCAAGGAGGGAGAACTCAGCCGGCAGTCCCGCCCGAGCATGAGGGACCCGACCCCATTCCGGGCGGCATAGGTGCCGAATCCCCTTCCGATGGAGACGACCGTTTCCGCGGAGAGATCCTTCCCTACCTCCCCGCGGATGTCGTATTCCCGGAATATCAGAGGGTTGACCATCCCTCCTCTGCTAGTCGAGGTGGATTTCCGAGTACGCCCGGGAGGCACGGCGGGCGACCTTGGTGCGATGCGCCGCCCGCGAAACCTCGCGCGCGACGGCCTCCGCCACCTTCCGGTTGAACATCGACGGTATGATGTAGTCTTCGGAGAGCTCGTCTTTTCCCACGCAGGAGGCGATGGCGTGCGCGGCTGCGAGCTTCATCTCCTCGTTGATGCAGGAGGCGCGCGAGTCGAGCGCCCCGCGGAAAATCCCCGGGAAAACCAGGGAATTGTTGATCTGGTTCGGGTAGTCGGAACGACCCGTCGCCATGATCCGGACGTAGGGAGCGGCATCCTCGGGCTGGATCTCGGGGTCCGGGTTGGCCATCGCGAAGACGATGGGGGCCTTGGCCATCTTCTTCAGGTCGTCCACCGTGATTAGGCCCGGCCCGGACAGCCCGAGAAACAGATCCGCTCGCTTCATGACGTCCGACAGCTTCCCTTTCTCGTTCGACGGGTTGGTGTGGTCCGCATACCAGTCCTTCATGAAATTCATATGCTCCTTGCGGCCTTTGTAGATCGCGCCGAGCCGATCCACACCGATGATGTTTCGGACCCCCGCGGTCATGAGGATCTTGCTGCACGCCACGCCCGAAGCGCCGACGCCGGCCACCACCACCTTCAAATCCTCCATCCGCTTCCTGACGATCTTCAGGGAATTGAGCAGCGCGGCCAGGACCACGACGGCTGTGCCGTGCTGGTCGTCGTGGAAGACGGGGATGTCCAGCTCGTTCTTGAGGCGCTCCTCGATCTCGAAGCACCGGGGAGCGGAGATGTCCTCGAGGTTGATCCCGCCGAAGGAGGGAGCGATTGCCTTGACGATCCGGACGATCTCGTCGGTATCCTTCGTGGCCAGGCAGATCGGCCAGGCATCCACGCCGGCGAACTCCTTGAAGATCAAGGCCTTCCCTTCCATGACGGGCATCGCACCCTCGGGGCCGATGTCCCCCAGACCCAGTACCGCCGTCCCGTCCGATACCACCGCGATCGTGTTCCGCCGGATGGTCAGTGTGAACGACTTCTTCACGTCCTTCGCGATCGCCATGCACACGCGCGCCACGCCGGGAGTGTATGCCATGGACAGGTCGTTCCGGGTCTTGACCGGAATCTTGCCGCTGATCTCTATCTTCCCGCCGAGATGCTTGAGGAAGGTCCGGTCGGAGATGTTTATGATCTTGACCCCCGCGACCTTCTGGACCGCCTTGATGATCTCCTGCGCGTGCTCCAGTCCCCGGGTGCGGATGTTGACGTCCCGCATTACGGTGCCTTTCCCGGCGCCGCTCATGTCCACGGCGCCGATGTCGCCGCCGGCATCTCCGATCGTCGTCGTAAGCTTTCCCAGCATGCCGGGCTTGTTCTGGATATCAACGCGCATGGTGATACTGTAACTCTCGCTGGGTGATAAGATCGCTGGCATGAAGTCCTCCCTCGAGGAATCCTTGGTGAAGTGGGTACGTCGTAATCTGTGATTCTATTTACCCCACTGCTCCATTTCAAGGGATTTCGGTCGGAAAAACGGAATCTTCGCGAATCCGCTGGCGGGATCTCCCGTCAACTGCGATATTCCCCTGCCGATTGCATTTTTTTCGGGGATCCATATACAGCGCGATTTCTTCGGGAGTATCATTTAGTAGGGGGAGGGTATTCACGTGGAAACGATCGAGGTAGGCAAAAGGATAAAGAGCATCCGGAAGAAGAAGAACCTGACGCTCCAGGAGGTGTCGGAAAAGAGCGGCATGTCCGCCACCGCGATCAGCGCAATCGAGCGGAACGTGTCGTCCCCCACCGTGACCACCCTCGCGGCCATCGGGCGGGCTCTCGGCGAATCGCTTTCCTCCCTGCTGGGAGAAGCCGAGATCGAGTACATCCTGACCCGCGCGTCGGACCGGAAACGGCTGGCGACGAACATCCGGAACGTCGAATTCCAAAGCCTCGCTTCCGGTGTGCCAGGACAGCGGTTCCACCCCATATTGAGCATCCTCAAGCCTGGGGCGAACAGCGGGGAAGACTACGTCAACCACCAGGGGGACGAATTCTTCTTCTTGATCCGCGGGTCCCTGGAAGTGGAGAGCAACGGAGCCTCCGTGCTGCTCGCCGAGGGGGACAGCCTCTACTTCCGGGGGAACACGCCCTACCGCTGGAGGAACATGTCAGGTCAGGATGATACGCACCTCATTATCGTATCCACCTCCTGACGGCTTTCGGGGCGGGTTTTCCGTGTGGGCCCCCGGTTTAGCAAGGCCGGGGGGAGGTACAAGCGCGACCACTCACACAGAACGGGTGACGCCATTGCGCGGACACACCGGGGACAGCCCGCAGGCGGAACACCGCGGGATCCGTGCAATGCAGATCCTCCGGCCGTGCCAGCACAACCGGGTGGCGAAGGTCCACCACTCCGTTTTCGGCACAGTCGCGGAAAGATCCGCCTCGATACGCACCGGGTCTTTCGAGCGAGTGAGACCGAGCCGGAAGGAAACCCTGCCTACGTGTGTATCCACGGGAATCGCGGCGACCCCGAAACAGGCGCCGAGGAGGATTGCCGCCGTCTTTCTTCCCACCCCCGGAAGCCCCGTCAACTCTTCCATGCTCTTCGGCACGTTCCCTTCATGCCGGGAAAGCAGGCCCTCGGCGATCCCCTTGAGCGCCTTCGCCTTGTTCCGGTAGAACCCCGTGGGGCGGACCGCCTCCTCGATCTGCTCCTGCGATGCCGACGCAAACGACGCCGGGCCGGGATACCGGGCAAAGAGCGCAGGAGTCACCTGGTTGACCCTGTCGTCTGTGCATTGGGCGGCCAGCACAGTTGCCACGAGCAGTTCGAAGGGGGTCCGGTACTGAAGGACCACGTCGGCGGACGGATACGCCCGGGCGAGATAATCCAGGACGAAGGGAACAGACCCCGGACTCTTCCCCCGGGGCATCAGGCAGGGCTCCGCCGGTAGACCACCACTTCGTACCCTTGCACGTCCACTTCGAGCAGGACGCCCTCCACCTCGCAGGTGAACATCTTCCCGGGTCCCAGGAATGCATCCTCCGCCGCGAGGAAAAACGCGTCGCGTTCGGAAAGCCAGTCCAGCATCCCCCGGACCTCGCGGAAGGTCATGTCGAAAGCGGTGATGATACTGTAGACCTTCCCTTTGTGCTCGATGGGATAGACTTCCATCTCCTCGTCTGTCATCCGTTTCCTTTCCCGCTTTACGTAAGGGATTTTCTTATTATACGCTGTATCTCCGACTGCGATAAAAGACGAGGGGAAGGACAAAAGCCTTGCTTCTTCGAGACATCCTTGCGCACAACGCCCGGAATTATCCCCGCCGGACGGCCCTTTCCTCCAAACATGTCGCCATATCCCATGCGGACCTTCTCGACCGGGTGCGGCGGCATGCGGCCGCCCTTGCCGCTCTCGGGGTGACAAGGGGTGACCGGGTGGCGATTCTGTCGCAAAACTCCCCGTCTTATGTGGAGCTTCTTTTCGCCGTTACGCAGCTCGGAGGCGTCCTGGTCCCGCTCAATTACCTGTCCGTCGTCCGGGAACACAGGACCATCCTTCTGGACGCGAAGCCGCGGTGTCTCCTGTTCGCAGAAGGATTCGAGGATACGATCAGCGCCCTGCGACCGGAATTGCCCGGTGCCGTCGAAGTCTTCCGGATCGGGCACGGCGGCGATAGATATCCCGGCCTGTCGGACGGGGGGCGCGGGGAAACCGCGTTGCCGCTTGCCCATATCGCGGTATCGGAGCAGGACATCGCCCTGCAGATCTATACGAGCGGGACCTCGGGCAGCCCGCGGGGCGCCATGCTCTCCCACGCGAACCTGTTGGCTGCCTGTGCCTCCGCCGCGCAGGAACTCGGACTTTCCCGGAACGATATCTTTCTCTCCTGCAATCCCCACCCGTTCATGGTGGGGGTCGGAAGACTGCTTCGATTTCTTTATCTCGGCGCAAGCATCGTCATACGGCACGATTTCGACCCCGAAGAGATTCTGCGCATGATCGAACGGAACAGAATCACCCATGTCCTGTTCACCCCCACGATGATGGCGCAGATCATGGATCTCTCCTCCGCGGACCGCTTCAACCTCGCCACCCTCCGGAAGGTGCTCTACGGCGGCCCTTTCATCCCTCTTGATCTGCTGAAACGGGCCATTCGGTTTTTCGGATGCGACATGGTCCAGTTGTATGGCCAGGTCGAGTCCGCGGGCGTCCTCACGTTCCTGCAGCCGGAGGACCATTCCCTGGACGAAAGCGCTCCCTACATGCGCAAGCTGACGTCGGTGGGGAAGGAGGCGATCGGCGTCGAGGTCCGGGTAGCGGACGAAGAGGGGAAAGAGCTTCCTCCCGGGCAGGTGGGCGAAGTGATCGCCTGCGGGAAAAACATCTTCCCGGGATATTACGGGGACCCCGGGTTCTCCGCGGAAGTTCTCCGTAACGGCTGGCTGTACACGGGGGACGTGGCGTCATTCGACGAGGAGGGATACCTCTACCTCCTCGACCGGAAGCGTGACACGCTGATGATCGGGGGCATCTCCGTCTATCCGCGCGAAATCGAAAATATCATCGGAGAGCATCCCTCGGTGGCAGAGGTAGCGGTCGTCCCGCTCCTCGATTACGCCCTGGGGGAGGTCCCCGTGGCCATCGTTGCACTCAAGGAAGGGAGGCAGGCGGACGCCGATTCCCTCCTCGAACACTGCCGAATCAACATGGCCCCCTTCAAGGTCCCCCGGGCGATCGAATTCACGTCCTCCCTCCCGAAAAACAGCGCGGGGAAGGTACTGAAGGCGAAGCTGAAGGAGACGATGGTGAAGGGGGACATCACTCGCCGAAAACCTCGGCCGTGAAGGAATAGAGTTCCGCGTCCTCTTCCCAGGCGTCCGCAGGGAGCCCTGCCTTCACGCATACCTGGGAAAGAAACGTTTCGCGGTCCCACCCGTGTTCGACAGCCACCTGCGGAAGCAGCAGACCCCGTTTCGCCCCCTTTCGGATCATCAGCCCGTGGACACCTGCCTGCACATCCTCCGACCGGACCGGTAGCAAGGGGGTCAGGACGGAGATCTCGATCCGCACTCCTCCCGTTTCCCCTGCCGTTACCCGGGAGAATCGCGGGTCCTCGGTCGCCGCGGCGACGATGCATTCCTGGACGATGCGGTACAGCGGGGCGTGAGGCTCCGTGTAACCGATACAGCCACGGAGACGTCCCCCGCTGCGAAGCGTGACAAATGCCGCTCCGGGGGCGGAGAGTGCCGGGTGTGCGGGAGACTCCTCGGGCATCCGCCCCTCGGTGACGTAGGTTACCAGCGCATTGCGCGCGATCCGGAGCAGTTCCTCCTGCTCCTCGAACGAAAATGAGGTACCTCGGGTCACGGCTTTTTCTTCCACGTTTCCTACTCCCTTTTCGGATTATCCCACCGCAGGGCCCCGTCACCTGCCATGGCAATCCGGGACGCCTGACGGCCCCCCTCCTCCATGCGTGGAAAATATTCCTTCTCAGGGGGTGCGCCTGCGGTCCTTACCGCGCATCTCCCCGTCCCGCTACTCTACCGCGAAAGGGTCTTCGTCGTTCCTGACCGTATCCTTTACGGAGAGAAAAACCGAAACAATTTCCGGGTCGAACTGCGTTCCCGAACAGCGTCGGATCTCCGCCGTTGCCTCCTCCTCGGAAAGCGCAGGCCGGTAGGCGCGGGTCGACGTCATCGCGTCATAGGTGTCGGCGACCGACATGATTCGGGATTCGAGAGGGATCTCCGTTCCCCCGATCCTTCCCGGGTAGCCGCGGCCGTCGAACCGTTCGTGATGGTGCAGGATCGCGGGAAGCACGTTCTGAAAGAACGGTATGGGGGAGAGGATCTGGGTCGCCACCTCGGGGTGGCGAGCGACTTCTCCGAACTCTTCGTAGGTGAGCTTGCCCGGCTTGTTGAGAACGCTCTCCCTGACCCCGATCTTCCCCAGGTCGTGCAGGATGGCGGCGCGCTGCAACACCTCGAGGCGGGCAGGATGCCAGGCGAGTCCCCTCCCGACGGCCACCGAAAACCGTGTCACCCGCTGGGAGTGCCCCCGCGTATAGAAATCCTTGGCTTCGAGCGCCCTGATCAACGAATGGATCGAACGGATATACATCGAGTTGATAAGGTCGGTCTGTTCCTTCACCTTGATTTCCAGATTCATACGGTAGTCCTGGAGCTGGCGCTCCATCTCAAGCTTCCGGAGGGCGTTGCGTATCGTAAGAAAGAGGACGTCGAAATTGACGGGCTTGAGGATGTAGTCGAACGCCCCGGTTTTCAGGGCGGTGACGGCCGTTTCAAGCTGCCCGTGGGCCGTCATTACGATCCGGGCCGTATTGGGAAACCGACTGGACACCTCCCGGAGAAGGGAAATTCCATCCATCTCCGGCATCCGGATGTCCGTGAGCAGAATGGAATAGTCCTCCTCGCTCAGCCTGGCCAACGCCTCCTTCCCGTTTTGCGCTTCGTCCACCAAAAACCCTTCGATTTTCAGGCGTTCGCTGATGACAGCCCGAAGGAACTCCTCGTCGTCGACGACAAGGAGTCGCACATCCTGCCCCCAGGATCGCACACGTTCGCTGTCGAAATCCTTTTGGTACTCCATACCTCTCTTTTCGTCCGCATCCTCATTAAAATTCAATCAAACGACATCGTTTGCAGTGGGATGAAATCAGACGTTGAAGCGTATTTGTATGATGTCTCCGTCCTGGACTGGGTACTTCTTCCCCTCGAGCCGCAACTTGCCCTCGGTTTTTGCTTTCGCCATCGAGCCGCAGCGGATGAACTCCTCGCACGGGATCACTTCGGCGCGGATGAACCCCTTCTCCATGTCGGAATGGATCTTTCCCGCCGCGTGAACTGCGATGGTTCCTCTCCGGACGTTCCACGCCCGCACCTCGTCCTCGCCCACCGTCATGAAACAGATGAAATCCATCGCCTCGAACGCGCCGCGGACGAGCTGATCCCGGGCCCCCTGCAGGATTCCCATTTCCTTAAGAAAAACGGATTGCTCCTCTGCGGAAAGGCGGGATATTTCCTCTTCGATCCTGGCGGACAGGCGGATCAGGGTGACCTGTCGCGAAGAAGCCTCCTTCCCCAGGTCCGGAAAGGCCTCCGCGGAAAGGTCCGCCTCCGCAACATTCAGGACCAGGAGAAGCGGTATCTGGCTCACGAACCGAAACCCGGAAAGAACCCGGATCTCCTCTGCGGTGAGGGAGAGTTGCCGGAGAGGAAGCCCCCTCTCCAGGGCTTCCACGGCCTTGTGAAGGGCGTCCCACTCGAGGTCCCGACGGCCTTCCTTCGTCATCCTTTCGATCCTCTTCTGTGCCACCAGGTAATCGGATACGACAAGCTCCGAATCGACTGCCCGGAACTCCGCTGCCGGATCCACCCCCCCCGGGGGAGCGGGATGAAAGTCGTCCGAAAACCCGCGCAGGACCAGGGCCAGCACCTCCACATCCCGTATTCTGGCCAGCGTTTCGGGAGGAAGGAGCGTAGCTCCCCCGGGATCGATCTCGATGCAGGTGATCGCAATCGGGGTGGTCTTTTTGGGGTGGAAGATGTCGGCGAGCCGGTCCAGGCGGTCATCGGGAACTTTGATCGTGCACACTCCCGCGGCCGGGGCGGACGACGGTGATTCCTTCGACCCTCCTCCAAGGGCCCGGAACAGGGTGGTTTTTCCGGCCCCCTCGTTCCCGAAGATTCCGACTCTCACGGGGCCCCGGGTTCCTCTGGAGGAATTCCCGCAAAGAGGTCCGACTCGGGCAAGGGACCCGGGGGGAGGCGCGACTTCGCGAGAACGTACGTTTCGCGGCGGCAGAATTCCCGGTACCCTTCCCGGGAGAGGATCCGGTTGTAATCCTTCGCCTGCGTCTTGTGGCAGTAGAAGGCCGCGATCTTTTTCTCCACGTAGCCGGAGGTGTCCACGGTTGTGGTCAGCTTCGCCCGCGGGACCCCCGCCAGGGGGACGCCCCACTCGTTGAAAATCTCCTGGGCGATCTCGAACTGGTACAGCTTGTAGGGCGCCCAGGGAAGGAGGCCATCGTGAAGCTGCCGGGGAAACCGGTGCGGATCCGCCGCGGCATCGAACGCTTCGAGAGCGACGGAGCACATCACCATGTGGTCGGTGTGCCGGGAAATGCCCTCCGGTCCGAACCCGATCATCACGTGGGGACGCGCCAGGCGGATCTGCTCAACGGCCTTCTCCACGATCGTATCGCGGGGGGTGCTCGCAAGCTGCCCGTCGAGGAAACCGAGAAAGCGGACGTTTCCGATCCCGAGAAGTTGCGCCGCGCGTATGAGCTCACTGGAGCGCACCTCTCCGACGTGGGCACGATCGGTAACCGGCGGATCACCGAGCATCCCCATCTCGCCCCGGGTCGCCGTGGCGAGCGTAATCTCCTCCCCCTCGTCCGCATACTTCGCGATCGTTCCGCCCGGCCCGAAGGTTTCGTCGTCCGGATGGGCGAGAAGGAGCAGGATCCTCTTCTTCATTTCGGACAAGACCTCTCCAGGAAGGGTTTCCCCGTAAACGTTTTTACCATAGCACAAAGAATTCTGTGCTTGCACTCGCCGGGGAGTGGGGGATCCCTGTTCTCTCCTCCTTATCCGGGACAGCCGGATATTATTCCGGACGAAAAAAAGGGAAGGGCGCCACGGATGCGGCGCCCTTCCCCCCCCGGCAGGTGCGGTCGGCCCCCATCACCTTCCCGGAGGATCGGAATCCTATGTTGCCATGGACCGGTTCCCCTACCAGTTGTACCCCGCCTCGCCGTGCTGCGTGAGGTCCAGACCCATGGCTTCGTCTTCGTCCGTGACGCGCAGGCCCATCGTTTTGTCGAGGATCTTGAACAGGACCCAGGTTACAAGGAAGGCGTACACCGCGGATGCGCCGGCCGCTCCCGCCTGCACGGCAAGAAGCTTGGGGTTCCCGAAGAAAAGTCCGTTTGCCCCGCCGGCGTTGACCGCCACCGAGGCGAACAGCCCGGTTGCCAAGGCTCCCCATGTCCCCCCCACGCCGTGAACCCCGACTACGTCCAGGGAGTCGTCATACCCGATCCGCCCCTTCATCATCACCGCGCCGTAGCAGAGCGCCCCCGCCACTCCGCCTATGATGACGGCGGATACCGGGCCGACGAACCCCGCCGCCGGGGTGATTGCGACCAGTCCGGCGACGGCTCCGGAAGCGGCTCCGAGGACGGTCGGCTTGCCGCGGTGCATCCACTCGGCGAACATCCAGGCGAGCATCGCCGATGACGCCGCCATGTGGGTCACGACGAAAGCACTGGTGGAAAGTCCCCCCGCCGCCAGGGCACTCCCCGCATTGAACCCGAACCATCCGAACCAGAGGATGCCCGCGCCCAGCACGGTCATCGGAAGGTTGTGCGGCGCCATGTTTTCCGCCCCGTAGCCCCGTCGCCTCCCCGCGACGAGTACCGCGGCGAGGGCGCTCGCTCCCGAGGTGATGTGGACGACCGTGCCACCGGCAAAATCCAGCGCCCCGAGGTTGCGGATCCACCCGCCGACGCCCCACACCCAGTGGGCGACCGGGTAGTAGACGAAAAGCGACCAGAGACCGATAAACAGGAGGAAAGGCGTAAACTTGATGCGCTCCGCGAACGCTCCGGTGATGAGCGCGGGGGTGATCACGGCGAACATCGCCTGGTAGATCATGAAGGCCTGGTGAGGAACGGTCGCAACGTAGTCCGGGTACGGATCCAACCCCACTCCCCGGAGGGCGAACCAGGACAGATCCCCGATGAAACCCGAAACGTCCGGTCCGAAGGAGAGCGAGTACCCCACGAAGAGCCACTCGATGCTCACCAGAGCGATCACGATCATCGATTGCATGACCGTCCCCAGGACATTCTTTCTTCTGACCATTCCCCCGTAGAACAATGCGAGGCCCGGGGTCATAAGCATTACCAGAGCGGCGGAAAGAAGAAGGAAAGCGGTGTCCCCCGTGTTCATGACGAATACCTCCTGACCGTGATGGGTGCCGACAGGGTGCACAGGGCAATCTCCGTGCCAATCCGTATCCTCCTCGTTCATCAAGGGTTGGAGGGGCCGGGGGCACACCATGCGGGACAATATTGGCCATCAGGGAACATTTACGTGGGTTTCCCGACAGAAGATCGGGTGCGGGGAGAGTCCGCTCTCTTTACTCGAAGGATACCGAGCCGGGGATCAGCGACTCCATCCCGCACATGTCCGGGCACATCGTTTCGGCGGCCACCAGGGCAGGGCAGAAGAAAACGTGGCTTCCCCTTTCACCGCGGGGACAAAGGCACGCCGTCCAGTACCTCGCGAACGATGCGGGTCAGAACGTCGGCGCGGTACGGCTTGGGGAGGAAAGCGGACGCCCCGGAGATGCGCTCCGGGCTGTGGGCCTCATCGGCCCGGTGTCCGCTGGAAAGCACGACCTTCGCCCAGGGGTTGATCTTCCGGATCCGCTCCAGGACCTCCAGCCCGGACATGTTGGGCATCGTCAGGTCGAGGAGGACGAGGTCGACCGTCTCCCCCCCGGCAAGGAACATCTCGATCGCCTGCGGGCCGTCCTCGGCGGTAAGCACCCGGTATCCCTGCATCGTGAGGATCTGCACCCCGAGATCCCGGATCATCTCCTCGTCGTCCACGAAGAGGATCGTCTCCTTCCCCCGTGAGGAACTTTTCGATCCCGTGACCGCCGTCGCCTCTTCGGGGGGATCCGTGGACCGCGGGAAATAGCAGCGAAAGGCCGTCCCGGTTCCCGGCTCGCTGTCCAGCGTAATCCATCCCTCATGCTGCTTGACGATTCCGTACGCCGTGGAAAGCCCAAGCCCGGTTCCGCGACCAAGACGTTTCGTGGTGAAGAAGGGCTCGAATACGCGTCGCTGCGTAATCGCGTCCATACCCACCCCGTTGTCGGCGACCGACAGGACGACGAACTCCCCGGGCCGTGCAAACGGGTATACCCTGCAATATTCCTCCCCGATCGTGACGTTCTCGGCGCGCACCCATATCGCTTTCCCGTCCGCCGTCCGGTATCCCCCCTGCCCGTCGTCGAGTTGTTCCATGATCGCGTCCCGCGCGTTGACGCACAGGTTCATCAGCACCTGGTGCACCTGGTTGGAGTCCACCTTGGCGTGCCAGAGGTCGTCGGTGGCGAATCCCGCCAGCTCGATCCGCTTGTCGATCGTCTGCGAGACGAGATGGACTACCTCGCGCACCACCTTTCCCATGTCCGTCACCCGCCGTTCGAGCGAGCTTCGCCGGGAAAATTCCAGCAGCTGCCGTATCAGGTGAGCAGCCCTCTCCGACGCCCGGATCGACTCCCCGATCGGCGCGATCGCCCCCGAGTCCGGCGAAAGGCGTTTCCGGGCGAGGTCGAGATTTCCCAGGATACCGGTCAGGATGTTGTTGAAATCGTGCGCGACTCCACCCGCCAGGGTACCCACCGCCTCCATTTTCTGCATGCCGATGATCGCCCGTTCGAGGCGGCGCCTCTCGGTGATGTCGGTCCCCGCCGCCAGAAGGAAATCCACCTTGCCGTCCGGCCCCGGGATCGGCGCGTAATTCCATACCATGACCCGCTCCTCCCCCGTCTTCGTCAGGATCGGGTATTCCCGCGCCACAGAACTTCCCCCGGACAAAATATCCCCGATCCCTTCCCGGTGGGAATTTACCGCATGTTCCGGCAACAGCAAGTCGGACATCTTCCGACCGATCGCCTCGACCGCCGTGTAGCCGGTCAACTCTTCGCACTGGCGGTTGAAGAGGAGGATTTCTCCTTCCAGGTCGATCTGGAGCACGAGCACTCCAGTCGCATCGAGGACCTTCGCGGAAAAATCACGCTCCTTGCGAAGTTCCTCCAGGGTCTGCGTTCGCAGCGTGACATCGCGGAAGATGAGCATCCCGATCGGGCCGGTAAGCGCCGGTTCCCCTTCCTCGTTACGAGCGGCACTCGCAACCCACGTCGCCGTGATCTCCCCCTCGAACCGGGACCCGTCCTTTCGTTGCATCTCGCTGATCAGCAAGGGCTCCCGGTCCTCCGATCCGGGACGAAGGATGCGGGAAATCCTCGGAAAGGATTCGGAATCAGAAAAAAGCACGGCAGGATCCTTTCCCACCAGTTCCTCCACGGAGGGATATCCGAGCATGCGGGCCGCTGCGGGGTTGGCCCGCACGATCACCCCGCCGCGGATCAAAACCACTCCGTCTCTCTGCAAGTGCAGGAGGTCACCATACGATTTTTTCGCGGAGACGAAATGTTCGTGACGTTTGGCGCTGAACAGTGCGGTTCCCACGCAGTGGGCCATCGCTCCGATCGCCTCCCTCTCCAGCCGATCGAAGGCGTCTTCCCGCCGGCTTCCGAGACAGAGCACCAGGGGGAGCGTTTTTTTCACGTCGATCCGGAGCGAGGCGAAGCTCCGGATACCGTATTTCCCGGCAACGCTTCTCCAGGGATCGGCATGCGGATCCTCGGCCAAGCGGTTCACCACGCATATCTCCCCGGAACGAATCGCTTCCCCGGCAGGACACTCCCCTTCCGGGGTGTCGTTCCAGCGTAGCGGAGCCTCCGAAAGAAACGCCTGTTCCTCCCCGGCGCTCTCTACGACGGTAATCGAACCATCGGGGTTCGCGGTCCCGATCCACGCGATGGCGTACCCCTGCTCCCTGACCAGTCCTTCGCAGACAACGGAATAGATCTTTTCCTCGTCGAGAACCCCGATCAGGGCCCGGTCCACATCCGCAATCAGCCGGAACCGGCTCTCCAGCCTCTCCTTGAGCAGATACCATCGTTCCGTGAGCGCGAATCCGACACCCAGCAGGAAGGAGACGCCGAAACCGATTCCTTCGAGCGTGTAGTCGGCGGATGAAGGGGCGGGGTCGAGGTACCAGACGAAAAGAGAGTAGATCTGCAGCCCTCCCATGACGAGAAGCGCGCAGGACACGAGGATCCACGGCTTTCCCAGGCGGCGCAAAAGCACGAAACGGAAGGACAGGTACGCCGCGAGAATCTGGAAAACCACCGAACAGATGAGCAGTGCAACCAAACCGCGACCTCCGGGCCGGGTGCTTCCCACGCCTTCGCCTGCCGACCCTAATTCCTTTTCGGCAGAATTAATGAAAATATTCAGGCATTTTTGGCGGGAAGAAGCCGAGCTTTCAGTACTGCCGTTTGCCGGCATAGCGCGAATCCTTTATGATTTCCGAGGCACCTTAAGACCAAGTGTTTATTTTTCGTGCCGGGAGGACATCATGGGACAGGTCGTGCACACGTCGCGGATCGTCATCACGAGAGAGAAGGGACCGACCCGCAAGGCAATGATCGAGGGATTCGCGGAACCGGTCTACTACGGCGTCCACGGCGGGATCAAGAAATTCTACAAGGTGGAGCCGGACAAGGAGCACGCCGCCACCCTCGACCACATCGTCGGGGCCGTCGGGGGCTGAATGATGGGGACACTGGCCACGGTGCTGGCCGGCAAGAAGATCCCCACGTTCGGCGACAGGTTCCGGGCGGACGTCGAGGGGGACATCGAAGACGTCGAGGGGGTGCTGAAGATCACGAGGATCCGGGTCAAATACACCCTCAAGGTTCCTCCCGGGAAGACGGAGGAGACCCATCAGGCGCTCGGTGAGTACCTCGTGAGATGCCCCGGGGCCATGAGCGTCCAGGGAGCCATCGAACTCATCGATTCGGCCGAGATCACGGAACTGGACGCGTAACGTCCGGATGAGAGGGATCTGATGAAAGCCGCCGTCTGCGAAGCGTTCGGGAAACCGCTCGCCCTCCAGGATATGCCGGACCCGTCGATTGGTCCCGACGAGGTGCTGATCCGGATGCAAGGGTGCGGGGTGTGCCACAGTGATCTGCACCTGGTCGACGGGGACTGGGCCGACTGGGGGACCCCTCTGCCGATCATCCCCGGGCACGAGGTGACCGGCGTGGTCGAACGGGCGGGAGACCAGGTGAGCAGCCTGAAAGCGGGGGACCGGGTGGGAGTCCCGTGGATGCAGTACGCCTGCGGACAGTGCCCCGCATGCCGGTCCGGCGCGGAGATGCTGTGCGCGGCCCAGAAGAGCACGGGGATAACCGTGCACGGCGGGTATGCGGAGCGGGTCAAGGCGCCCGCCGCGTTCACGCACAGGATCCCGGACGGTCTGGACCTGGTGGACGCTGCTCCGCTCCTGTGCGCCGGGATCACGGTATTTTCCCCCCTGCGTCATGCGGGGAACCTGGCGGGAAAGACCGTTGCGATCGCCGGGATCGGGGGACTGGGTCACTTGGGGATCCGGATGGCCGCCGCCATGGGGGCGCATGTCGTCGCGATCACCCGCGGGGAGGGAAAAAAGGAGATGGCGCACGAGCTCGGCGCCCACGACGTGATCGACTCGGGGAAAGAGAAGGCAGGGAACCAGCTCGCCCGCATGGGGGGGGCCGACCTGATCCTGCTCACCGGCATCTCGGCGAGCCTTTTCGAAGAGGTAATACCGGGGCTGGCGCCAAACGGCACCCTGGTGGTGCTTGCGGCCATCGCGGAAGCCGCAAAGATCATCCCCGCATCCCTCCTCACGGGGCAAAAGCGGATCATGGGATCCGTCGTCGGAACGCGAGACGACATGGACGCGATGCTTGGGTTCGCGGCGGACCACGGGATTGTCGCGACCGTAGAGAGGCACCCGCTGGCGAAGGTCAACGACGTCCTCGACAGGCTGCGCAAAGGGAAGGTACACCTAAGGGCCGTGCTCACTCCGTAACCGAAAGCATTCCCCCGGGAAAAGGATTCCCCCCCCGTAAGGGAAATGGCCGGCTTCCTCGCCGGCATTTCTGCATCCGCCTCCCCTGCCCGTCCCGTCAACCGGGTTTCCCGGGCCTTATCCCATCTATATGTAAAGTTTCCAAGGGTATTGCCGATAAAGGAGAGGCCCCTTCGGCATCGGGGAAAGAATACGGGAGGCGTGGGTCGACTGCATGGCGAATACTTCTTCTTTACGATCCGGAATCTTTGGTCCGATACGAATAATCAGGGAGAGGTTCGCCAGGCTGGAGGACTCGGAGCCCGAACAGGCCTTTATCCGCCTGGTAATCGTTTCGATCATAATGGTCTACACCCAGGTGGTCTGCCGCTCCGACCGCGTGATCGATTCCACCGAAAAAATCGCCATCTGGCTTATCTGGGTATTCATCCTTCTTTCCATTGGAATCCTGGTTGCCATTGCAAGGAAACCGGAAAAATCACCTGCCCGCAGATTCGCAGGGATGCATGCGGATATCCTGTGCATCTCGGTTCTTATGTATCTCACCGGGGAAAAGGGTGCCGTTTTTTTTGTCATACTTTTATGGGTACCTTTCGGCAACGGTTTCCGATATGGCAGAAAATACCTGTTCGTTTCCACTCTTCTGAGTTTCTCGAGTTTTACCGTTCTTGTTCTCACAAGCAGTTTCTGGAGATCCATCCCTGATCTCTCGGCCGGCTTGCTGATATCCCTGATCGCTCTTCCTGCCTACGTTTCCTCTTTATTGAAAAAATTGACGGAAGCGATAAGGCGCGCGGAAGACGCCAATCTTGCCAAGAACCAGTTTCTGGCAAACATGAGCCACGATATGCGGACCCCGCTTAGCGGCATTCTCGGCATGGTCGAGCTCCTGCGGGGCACTACACAGACCGTCGAGCAGGAGGATTACTCGAACACGATCCAGGCCTCGGCTCAGACCCTCTTGTTCCTTATCGAGGATGTCCTGGACATCTCCAAGATCGAGGCCGGGAAAATATCGGTGGAAAAAGTCGATTTCGACCTGCATAAGCTCATTAAAAACACGATGGCCATGGTGGCCCAGCAGGCCAGGGAAAAAGGTCTGAACATTTCCCTCCAGATCCCTTCCCGGATTCCTTTCCTTCTGCGAGGAGATCCCCTGCTGACCCGCCAGGTCCTCCTCAACATGCTGAGCAACGCGGTAAAGTTCACCGAGGAAGGAGAGGTCTGTCTGCGCGCGGAGCAGATCCGGGAAACGCCGGGTACCGTTGTGCTCCGTATCGAGGTGTCGGACACCGGGATCGGCATCCCCCCCGAAGCCCAGGCGCGCATCTTCGAGCGGTTCACCCAGGCGGACGATTCGATCACCCGGCGATACGGCGGATCGGGCCTGGGCACGACCATAGCGAAGCAGCTCGTGAAACTCATGGGGGGGGAAATCGGACTTCAAAGCGAGCCGGGGAACGGAACCACCTTCTGGTTCACCCTGGAACTGGATAAGCAGCACGAGCTGGTCTCCCAGGCGACCGGCGCAAGCGCCCTGAGCGGCAGCCGTATCCTGATCGTCTCCTCCGACGGCAACAGCTCATTCACTCTCAAGAAATACCTGGCATCCTGGGGCGTAAGCGCGGTAATCGTCGACAAAGCCGCTCAGGCGTTCTCCCCCCTCATATCGGCCGCAAACGATGGCATCCCCTACCAGATCGCCGTCATTGTCGAAAACAATCTCGATATGGACCCGTGCGAACTCGCCAAAGCCCTTAAATCCGTCCGGCTGATCAGGAATGTCCAGTTGATCCTCGTGAGCAAGGAGGAAAACGAACCGGATCTTTCCGTCATCACGAAGCACGGGTTCGCCGCAGGCCTCGGCTCTTCTCTTGACAAGACGCTCCTGTTCAATTCCGTTCACTTCGTCCGGCCGGTTGAGGGGGATTCCGGAAACGTCCCGAGCCTGGCTAGCCGGTATCGACAGAAAAAGGAGGAGGAACGCCGCGGACTCCGCATTCTCGTCGCGGAGGACAACCCGACGAACCAGAAAGTCATCGCTAAAATCCTCGAGCGTGCCGGGCACCGGCCGCATCTCGTGGAAAACGGCGAACAAGCCCTCGACGCCATGGAAAAAGAGAAGTGGGACCTGGTGCTGCTCGACTTGCACATGCCTGTCATGGGAGGGTTGGAAGCCGCCAAGATCTTCCGCTTCACCCGGGAAGGATCTTTCCGCCCCCCCCTGGTCGCCCTGACCGCAGACGCGACACGGGAATCGAAAAAAGCGTGCGAGGACGCCGGGTTCGACAACTACCTGACAAAACCCGTGGAGATGAAGAAGCTCCTGGAGATCCTGGACTCGCTGGGCCCGGCGGGGAGAAAGGCACAAAGAACCACCACGTCAGACGAGTCACCCACAACCGGGATTTCCTCTTCGGAAAGCGATCGCATCGATGCGGTCATCGACCCGGCCACGATAAACGAACTGGCTGCACTCGGTGGCAAGGAGGATTTTTTGGAGAAGCTGATCCGGATCTTTCTGGAGTCCGGGGAACAGAAGATCGACAGCATCGAAAAGGCCATGCGATCACAAAATTTCGGGCTGGTGGCCGACCTCGCCCACGCCCTGAAGGGTAGCGCCGGTCAGATCGGAGCGGTCACCATGCAGGAAATTTGCCACCTCTTGTCCCGGGCCGGGTCGACGGAACTCAGGAAAGAAGGGAAAAAGACCGTTGAGGATCTCAAGGGGGAGTTCGAACGGGTAAGGTCCGCGCTGACCAGGTACCTCCAACAGAACAAGGGCTTGGATACTCCTGTTGGCGAAGGAGAGGCGCCGGGCGGGACGTCAGGCGTACCCTTCCCCCCTCATTCCTCCCACTCCCGATAAACCGTTGGATAGCCTGTCCTGAGCCTTCAACAAACGCTCCATCACGCGAAAATCTTTCTCCCCCAGCCTAAGGGCAGCCTCGACCCATACCAGGACAACCTCCATTAATTCCCCATACGATATAGGGACATAGGACTGTCTGACCTTGTGAAAAGACTGATATGTGTTTCGTTTCCGCGCGTGTCGGGCGACGAATTCGTTTAGTGCTTTCTCCCCCTCTCCATCTTCCGCAACAACATCGACAACGCCCATATCGTGGAGTTCGGTGGCACTGTACATGTTCCCGCTGAGAACGATTTGTTCCGCCCTTTTGGGATCCAGACGACGTGCAAGAAGGTTGTATGCTCCCATACCGGGAAACAAGTTGAAGAGAACTTCCGGCAATCCGAATCGCGCACTTTTCTCGGCAATTATCAAATTGCTGGAGAGAGCGGATTCGAACCCCCCTCCCAGCGCATCGCCCTGGACCAATGATAGCGTCGTGATGGGAAAATCGAGGCACATTGTATAATTCGGGAACACGACGTCGATGCATGCACAAGCATATTCCCGTAATTCCGCTTCTTTTTTTTCCCTCAACAGCTTCAGGAACAGATGCAAATCTCCGCCAAAACTATATACCCCGGGAAACCTGGAAGCGAGCACCCCGTAACGAATCGGGCACTCCACTCCCTTCGTGCTATCCGCCCGATTGATCTGTTCGATATAAAGTTGGCACTTCCGTATATCTCTGAGGAGTCCCATGGTGAAACAGGGCCTGGGTTTCGGGTCCATGTAGTACCACATGATCCCGAACTCCGGGTCAAATTTCGTTTGCAACTGTTCAAATGCAGGCTGGTGGATAAATGCCGTCTTTACGCTCATAGGTCACCCTTTTTTTTCCAGGTCTGAACAAACAGCCCGTTAACAACTGGTGGAACCTACGATTTTCACAGGGATAAAACATGGCGGAGTGTAACACAAATCGAGAAAGTAAATAATAAAAAAAAATATCGTTGTGATGATCAGGAAGTCCCGGGGGACTTTAGGGCAATTTTTCCCCCTCTGAATGTCCAAAAAAGTACTATCCCGCCCATGCGGGACTCGGGTTGGTTAATGATCGGTTTCGCGCTTCCCTTCCGCTTATCATTTGACAAAAGAAGCCGTGCCCGGGAATATCTCCTACAACGCCATGGAACGCAATGTCTCCGACTATCTTCAGGTCTTCCGCAGCCGCCGCATCGCTGTGATGGTGTTCGCCGGATTCTCCTCCGGCCTCCCGCTGGCCCTGACCGGGGGGACGCTGCAGGCATGGATGACCGTGGCGGGGGTGGACCTTCGCACCATCGGGGTATTCGCCCTGGTGGGCCTTCCCTACACGCTGAAATTCTTCTGGTCGCCCCTGATGGACCGCTTTGTTCCCCCCTGGATGGGAAGGCGCAGGGGATGGATGTTCCTTACGCAGGGCGCCCTGCTGCTCGGCATCGCGGCGATGGCATTCGGGAACCCGGGGGCGGCCCCCTGGGCGCTCGGGGCCGCCGCCCTGCTGGTCGCCTTCCTGTCCGCCTCCCAGGACATCGTGATCGATGCGTACCGGACGGACGTCCTGCGCGAGCCGGAACGGGGCCTGGGAGCGGCCGTTTTCGTGACGGGGTACCGGATCGCGATGCTCACCTCGGGCGCCCTTGCCCTCATCTTTTCGGAGCAGATCGGCTGGAGGAACACATACCTTCTCATGGCCTGCCTGATGGCTGTCGGGATCGCCACCACGTTATTTTGCCCCGAACCGGAGGTCCGCGTGACCCCTCCGAAGAGCCTGCAGGAGGCAGTGATAGGCCCCCTGAAAGATTTCTTCTCACGTCGGGCGGCAGGCGCGCTTCTCCTGCTTATCGTCCTATACAAACTCGGTGACGCCTACGCGGGGACCCTGACGACGGCCTTCCTGATCCGGGGCGTCGGTTTCTCCCCCACGGAAGTGGGGACGATCAACAAGGGATTCGGGCTTGTTTCCCTGATCGCGGGCGCGATGTTCGGCGGCACCCTGATGGTGCGGCTTGGGCTCTACCGTTCGCTGTTGATCTTCGGAATATTGCAGGCGGTATCGAATCTCTCGTTCATGGTTCTGTCCTGGGTGGGGAAGAGCTATGCGATGCTGGTCTTCACCGTCGCCTTCGAGAACGTGTGCGGGGGGATGGGGACGTCAGCGTTCGTGGCCCTCCTGATGGCCATGTGCGACCATCGGTATACGGCCACCCAGTATGCCCTTCTGTCTTCCCTCGCCGCCCTGGGGAGGATCTTCGTGGCGCCGACCTCCGGCTACGTGGTGGAATCGGTGGGGTGGGTGGTCTTCTTTTTCTTCACGGCGGTAACCGCTTTGCCGGGGCTCTGGATGCTATGGCGGTTCCGGGGGGAGATCATGGCACTCACGGAGCAGACGACCGGATCGGCTCGTTGAGCCTCTGATCAAACCCATACGGAATACCTGTGCCGGACCGTACGTTCCGAATTACGAGGCCGTCCGGGATGCCGCCAGCGACTTGACCTTCCCTTCCTGTCCCTCCGGCGTCTCCGTTTTCTTTTTCATGGACGACTGCCCGTCGAACAGGGCGCCCTCCGACATCGCGAGCTTCGCCGTGCATATCTCGCCGAAGACCTGCGCCTTGTCCTTCATCTCGACGATCTCGGACGCTTCGAGGTTGCCCTCCACTCTGCCCCCGACGACCATCGTCCGGGCCTGCACGTTTCCCTTGATCCTCCCGGTCTCTCCGACGATGACCCAGTCGGCCCGGATGTCCCCTTCCACGACTCCGTCGATCCGCAACGTTCCCTTGATTACCAATTCCCCTTTGATCATGGAGTCGGCTCCGATGACCGTTTCGAGCCTGGCGGAAGACTTTCCGAACATGATCACCTCCTGGCAAGGAACTTGGACGGGTTCACGTGGCGCCCGTCCTTCCAAATCTCGTAGTGGACGTGTGGGCCCGTCGACCGCCCCGTGGACCCGGCCAACCCGATGGTTTCTCCCCTTGCTACGCGTTGTCCGACCGTGACGATGTTCTTGCTGTTGTGCGCGTATGCGGTGGTGTACCCGTGGCCGTGCTCGATCACGACGACGTTGCCGCTGTTCCTCGTCTTCCCCGAAAAGGTAACGATCCCGTCCGCGGTCGCATGAACCTCGGTCCCGGAGGCAATGGAGATGTCGATGCCGGTGTGCAGCTGTCTCCTCCCCGATTTCGGATGGTTCCGATAGCCGTACCGCGAGGAGATGTATCCCGGTACCGGCCAGCCTGTGGGCGTCGCCAGGTAGATGTCCTTCTGCTCGGCGATGTATTTCTTGATGTCCGTAACGGAGCGCATCGCCTCGTCGATCTGGGAGCGCAGCACCTTCATGTCGAGCGATCCCGTGTCGAGGAACTCCGCATTTTCGAGGACGTCCGCCTTCGATTCCAGGGAGAACAGCCTCTTGAACTCCAGCTCCGCCTGTTTCAGGGAAACCATCGTCGATTTCAGCTCGAGGAACTGGTCCGTGACGTACGAGAGCCGTTCCTTCATCTGGTGGTATTCGACGGTGTGCACGGCGACCGTGAACAGATAGATGACCCCGACGAAGAACGAGGCGGTGGAGAAGAGAATTCCCGCAAGGGGGATCCGGATGCTTACCGGTCTGGTCCGGGAATGGGGAACCAGCATGATCGTGACGGGAGTGAACACCATCTTGAAAAACGATCTGATGTTGCGCATCCCGACCTCCTTTGACCCTCCCGGCGTTTTGCCCCCCCCGGGAGAGAAGGGAAATCCCCGGAATACCGGGAAATCGAAGCAAGTATTGTTCCGGCTGCTGATATCTTGTAACACGCTGGAAATAAAGAAAAACCCGTTTGGCTGGACTGACAGTTTCTGACAGTTTCGAAAGGAAACGATGTGGGGGTGTCAAATTCCCGACAGGCGAGGAAAATGCGGGGTCATACCCCGTCTATTCGAAGGACGATCTTTCCCACATTCTCGTTCGACTCCATCCGATGGTGAGCACTTGCCACTTCCGTCCAGTGGCATACCGAGTCGATCACCGGACGAAGCCGCCCGTCCGCAAATCGCGGAAGCGCAAAACCGGTGAACCGTTTCGTAAGGCCGATCCTCCTCTCCGTGCCCAGGGACCGAAGCGACGTGCCGAGGATCTGGAGCCGCCGCAAGAGAAGATCGAGGAGATTCACCCGCTCCGCCACTGACCCTCCCATCGTGCCGATGAGGATCAGCTTTCCATCCTCCGCGAGGGACTTGAGGTTCTGCCCGAAGTACGGGGCTCCGACAAAATCGAGAATCAGGTCCACTCCCCTCCCCACCGTCTGGGCTGCCACCCACGCATCGAAGGGCCCTTCCCGGTAGTTCCATCCCGCTCGCGCCCCAAGATCCAGGCAACGGGAGATCTTCGCCGGAGACCCCGCTGTGACCAGGGAAACGGCCCCCGCCTCCCGGATCAGCTGGATCGCTGCCGTGCCCACTCCGCTTCCTCCGGCGTGTACCAGGACCGTCATCCCCGGTGTCAGACCCCCGAGGGAGAAAAGGTTATGGTAGGCGGTGAGAAATGCCTCGGGAATCGCGGCCGCCTCCTCGTACGACAGATTGTCCGGGATCCGCATCGCCATTCCGCAGGGGACGGCCGCTCTTTGCGCGTATCCTCCCCCCGTCAACAGCGCAAATACCCGGTCGCCCGGACTCCACTCTCCGCATGCGGAGCCGGCCTCCAAAATCTCGCCCGCCATCTCCAGCCCGAGAATCTCGGAGGCCCCCGCCGGCGGAAGGTACATCCCTCTCCGCTGCAGCAGGTCCGCGCGATTGAGCGACGTCGCACGGACGTGTACCAGAAGCTCATCGTCCTTCGGAGAGGGGTCGGGATGGTCAACGATCTGCAGCACATCCACTCCGCCGAATTTCGACATTCCAATCGCCTTCACCCGATCTCCATCCGCTCCCGGTTCCTCATTTCCCCATGTCCTGTCCCGGGACAACGCCCAACTCCGCGAGGGAGGAGACCAGGTGCTCGTGGCCCGTGTAGTGGATGGCGTGAAGATTCAAGCGCCTGGCCTCCGCGATGTTTTCCTCGAGGTCGTCGACAAAGACGCACTCCTCCGGCGAAAAGCCTATTTTCTCAAGCATATCCAAGTAGATCGCCTCTGCGGGTTTCATGGTTTTTACCTGGTAGGAAAGCGTCACCGCGTCGAACAGGGGGAACACCTCCATGGTCCGGATGTGATGCTCGAAGTGCCACTCGTTCGTGTTGGAAAGAAGACCGAGCCGGTACGACGGCGAGAGGGACCGGATCAGACCAATGGTGGGTTCGATGGGGATAAAGATGGCCACGAAGGCCTGGACGAACTCCTCCTCGGTTACCCGCAGCCCGCACAGGTTCGTGATCCCGTGATAAAACTCCCACGACGAGACCTCCCCCAACTCGTATCTCCGCGGAAGCCCGGATCCGGAGACGAGAGAGCTCATCTCCCCCAACGTCCTGTCCGTCCGCCCGTCGAGATTCCGGAAAAACATACCGAAGTCGAAAGAGTGTATGACCCCCCCGAAATCGAAGATGACCCCCTTGATGGGGACTTTCCCCCTGCGGGCGCTCATCCCGGTTTCTCCCCCCGATCCGCCTTCCCCCCTGAAAAGTGCTCCCGCACAAGGGTCGCAGCGATATCCATGGAGGACGTAAAGGCGGGCGAGACCGGGTTCAGGATGTGAATCGCGTCGCCGTCCGCGATCACATGGAAGTCCATGACGAGCTCCTTGGTTCCCCAGTCCACCAGCTGCGCCCGGATCCCCACTTTCTCTGCAGGCACGATGTCCGAAGGCGACAGGGTCTTAACCAGTAGTGCGGCGTCACGGAAGAAGGACCGCTTGCGGAATTTCCAGGGTTCCGTGAGGGCGACCTGCCGGAACTTCGGGTTTCGGAGGAAAAGGATCGCATCGGAGAGCGCGATGGACGGCCCTTCGCGGTCGATCCCCGTGAGGATGCCGTAATTCTCCCTGCCGAACGCGGGAATGGCTGTCGGCCCGAGATATACCTCCCCGTGGACGTTGCTGCTGAAGTGAACGCCCAGAAACGGGTTGCGGATGTCCGGAACCGGGTAGATGTTTCCCCGCACGGTGTGGGACAGCCCTTTCCGGAGTTTCCGGTAGAGCCCCTTGAAGGGGATGAGGCGATACTGCCGCCCCACGCCAAACCGGTGCGCGACCTGGTCGCAGTAGGCCCCTGCGGCGTTCACAAACTTTCCGAACGTGATCTCCCCCCGGCTGGTGACCGCAGTCCGCGCCCCCCGGACCCCGGTAAACAGGCAATCGGTGACGATGACGGCCTTCCCTCCCGCCTCCAGGTCGCTCCGGAGTCTGTCGATCACGGCCGCCGGGTCCACGCAGGCGGTGTAGTGGGAAAACAGGGCCTTCCCGACGGTCCGCGCGTTCGGCTCTACCTCGGCCAATCGGGCCTCGTCGATCATCTCCACCTTCGCCCCGTTCACCGTCGCGCGCCGCTCGAGCTCCTCGAGAACCGGGACCTCCTCCTCGCTGCGGGCGACGATCACCTTGCCGTTTTCCCGGAGGGGAAGCCCTTTCTCCCGGCAATAGTCGCGCATCAGGAAGTTCCCGTTCAGGCACGACTTCGCCTTCATGCTGTCGGGTGCGTAATAGATCCCGGCGTGCAG
>JBAVJZ010000193.1:0-1937 GCA_049688015.1 Candidatus Deferrimicrobiaceae bacterium
CCGCTGCACAGGACGCGCTCGTCGACGCCGAACCGTAATCGCGCATCGACTAAGGGCTTCGGCCGAACGACGAAGAGCCGGTAGATGTCGGGGCGCGTCTGCCGCCCGATCTCCAGCACGTCTTCGAACCCCTTCGTGGCGATCAGGGCGGTCCGGACCCCCTTCCGCTCCAGAAGGGCGTTCGTCGCCACCGTGGACCCGTGGACGATGCTCTTCGGTCCGGCAAGATCCGTTTCGTGCAGCCCCGCGAGCACCGCCTCCGCGGGGTTGCCCGGGGTGGAGAGCACTTTGTGCGCGCTCACCTGGCCGTCGTGGAACACGAGGAAGTCGGTAAACGTGCCGCCGGTGTCGACCCCGACCCGTGCCGATTGCTCACCCGGCGGCGGGTTCATGCATTCCTCCGCAACTCTGCCGGCATGGCCCTTTTCGCCCTCCCGAATCGTTTCTGTCCGTGGACGAGTATTATATTGCACGGTTGTTCCGGGGGTATCCACCGTGTACTCTTCTGCCGCTGGGGGGGGAATAAAAAGAAAAGGGAAATCCGGCCTCGCACCGGTTTCCTATTTTCCGTGGAATCGGCCCGTATCGCCTCGCGTAACGGCGGTAGCCGGAACGTTCCGGGCGAACGGACTATTCCGGCAAACCCGCCTTGAGCAGCATCGCTCGCTGATTTTCTGCAAACTTCGGATCCCTGGGGAGCGAGGCGGTCTCCATATACTTCTTTACGGTAAACTTCGGCTTCAGGCGAAGGATCTCGGCCGCCTCGGAACGCATCTCCTCTTCCCGGCCCAGCGAAGCGTACACCGTGGCCAGATCGACGTGCGGATTGACCCACTTCGGAGCTTTTTTGGCGGAAAGCTTGAACATTTCTATTGCTTCGGCGTCCCGGCCCGTCAGGAGATACGCTTTTCCTAAACCATGGGGGTACCAGGGACGGAATTCCGGGTTCATTCGCATCGCTTTTTTGTATAGTTCGATCGCCTCCTCCGCCTCCGGTTTGCCGATATACGTCAGCACATGTGCCAGGCTTGCAACCGCGTTGACGTAAGTTGGCTCCAACTCATAACTTTTTCTCGCGTTGGCGACCGCTTCGTCGTACCGTTTCTCCCGGATCTGGATGTTGGCCAGGAGCATATAGGGGCCGCAGTAGGAAGGGTCCATCGTGCGGACCTTCTCCGCCATCTCGACGGCTCTCCGGAACATCTCCTTGCCCTCCGATCCCATCCTGACGCGGCCTTCCTTCCAGGTGGCCCACGCGATGCCCATCCAGCCCAGCACGGACTCCGGCTCCAACTCGGTCGCTTTTCGATACCATTCCCGGGCGTGGATCTGGTCCTCGATGGTGGACCGTTCGTAATAGGCATGCCCGCGCTGGACGGCCTCCCACGCTTCCAGGCTGTTTACTCTCAGGCGGATGATCTTCGCGAGGTCTCCGTCCGTCAGCTCTCCCGCCAGCGAGGACGCGACTTCGAGAATGATCTCGTCCCTGGTCTGGAAAAACTCCTTTTCGTCCCGGTCGTACCGTTCCGCCCACACGTGATCGCCCGTTGCTCCGTCGATCAGCTGGACGTTGACCCGCAACCGCTTCCCGGATCTCTGGACGCTGCCCTCCACGACGTACTGCACTCCCAGTTCGCGATTGATTTGCTTCACGTCCGTGGGCTTCCCTTTATATTTGATCGTCGAGCTCCGGGCGATCACGAACAGGCGGGGGAGCTTCGATATGGAGGTGATGATGTCGTCCGTGAGCCCGTTGCTTAAGTATTCCTGGTCGGGGTCGCCGCTCATGTTCTCGAAGGGGAGCACGGCGACCGAGGTCTCCGGGGGAAGCGGTAATTCGAGGGATGCTTTGCCGACGTCTTCTTGCGGTACGGCAGGGGGTTTCGAATAGGCACGCCACAGGAAAAAAGCGAAGAGCGCGACGATCACCCCGGGAA
>JBAVJZ010000194.1:0-13573 GCA_049688015.1 Candidatus Deferrimicrobiaceae bacterium
CTCTACCTCACTGCGCCCCCCTCCTGCGGCTGCTTCGCCGATACCGTGGACCCAAGGCGCAGCGGGGGATGGCAACGGCGCCGGGGCGGATGCAATAGAAAACGCCCCCGGGATATCTCCCGGGGGCGTCTCGTGCAGCCGACGGCAAACCGGACTTTCCATGAGGTGCGGTCAAACCGCGGGCAGTGCTATCCGGCCGCCTCTTTCATGATCTCCGCAATCGCGCCCTCCACCTCTCGTGCGGCTCCCGAAAGAGACGGCTCGTTGAACATCTGCAGCAGCATCGTCGGCTTGAGCGTTTCGAGCACGACGTCATTGCCGTCCGCATAGATGGAGACCCGGCAGGGAAGCGCCGTGGAGATCCTGATATTGGTGTCGAGCACTTTCTTGGCGATGCCGGGGTTGCATATTTCGTAGATGTAGAGCCTGCGGTCAAAGACGAGACCCTTTCCCTCAAGCGTCGCCGTGACATTGTGGATCGCCTGGACGCCGAATTTCCTGCCGGCCGAGGCATCCTCGAACTTCTGCCTCACCTCGCCGATCGACCTCGTGCTTCGTAGCGTGATGAACATCGTTGGAACCTCCTCTTCGAGCGCCCCCCCGGGGCGCTGCGCGTTAGCAGGAGCCTCAGCCGCCGCCTCGCGCGAACAGAACGAGAAACACGACCACGACCGCGACCAGAATCACCGTTCCCCATTCACCCGCCATCGTGGCATCCTCCTCTTCCGGACCGATTCCGTCCCCCGGCCTTGCCCGGCGACCGCCGGATCGTATTCGTTACGTTCAACTAAACGGCGAACGGGACGAACCGCCTCCGCAGGAAGACCCGCCGAAGGAGGAGCCGGAGCCGGTCCCCCGGGCCCGGAACAGGGAGATGCCCACCCGTTTGGACCTACCGCCGCAGCCGGGGCATGCTTCCTCCGCGTTGTCCGAGAGACGCTTGTACGCCTCGAAGACCTTCTGGCAAGACTCGCATCGGTACTCGTAAAGCGGCATCGGCAAGAACCCTCCTTTACCTTTCCGGAACGCCGAACTTCTTCAGGATATTCTCCATCAGGCACCAATTCGTGAGCCCGGACTGGAACAGGTTGAGCCCGACGAAAGCGGTGAAGAGAAACCAGTATCTGCTGACGTACAGTCCGAGCAGAAGGCTCGTCAGCACGAATGTTCCCGCGATCACCCGGATCCATCGTTCCACGTTCATCGTTTCTTTCCTCCTCTTGCCACGTGGTTTTCCCCAAGGGTATCTGGACGGTTTCTATTGAGGAAACCCGCCACCACAATCAAAGTTGCATAAAGGGTGCCATCCCTGCCACACTAGAGCCGACAGGAAATTTCCCTTGATAAATATGGGGGATTCCAATCTCGGACAACGGTTACGCTCGTCGCTTATTCGTCCTGGCTGGGACCTGATGCACCATATATTTGCACCATTATGTTTTAATCGTTGCGTTTCCGGTCGATTCCCAGCCGTTTCATCTTCCGCCAAAGGGTCGACCGGTCGATTCCGAGAGCGGCGGATGCATCCCTCCGGCTCCAACGGTGGGCTTCCAGCGTCCGGAGGATCCACTCCCTTTCCCCCGGCTTCTCCCCGGGCAGGCCGCTCCCCGTCACAGCGCCGGGTCCGGCGGGACTGTCCCCGAGGGGAGGGGCGGCAGAATCGGTTTTGTGCGGGCGGCAATGCTCCCGCACCTCCTCGGAGAGGTCCCCCGCGGAGAGGACCGCCCCGCGCGCGCACACCGCGCCCCGTTCGAGAACGTTCTCGAGCTCGCGGACGTTGCCCGGCCACGGGTAGTCGATCAGGCACCGCATCGCCTCCGGGGAAACCGCCCGTACCCGGTCGAACCCCCGTCTCCTGAGACGCCTGAGGACGTGATTCACGAGCAGGGGGATGTCCTCCCTCCTCTCGCAAAGAGGGGGGACGACGATGGGGATGACGTGGAGCCGGTAGAAGAGGTCCTCGCGGAACTGCCCCGCCTTCATTGCGGCCTTCAGATCCCGGTTGGTCGCGGCGATCACCCGGGCGTCGACGGTCTGTGTCCGGCTGCTTCCCACCCGCTCGAACTCGCGGTCCTGGATCATGCGGAGAAGCTTCACCTGCAGGGCAAGGGAGATATCCCCGACCTCGTCCAGAAAGATCGTCCCTCCCTCGGCGGCCTCGAACCTCCCCACCTTGTCGGCGATCGCTCCGGTAAACGCTCCCTTCACGTGCCCGAACAGCTCGGACTCCAAAAGCGTCTCCGACAGCGCCGCACAGATGACCTTGACGAAAGGCCTGTCCCTCCTCGGCGAGAGGTCGTGGATGGCTCTTGCGAAGAGTCCTTTACCCGTTCCGCTCTCCCCCATGATGAGGACGGTGGAGTCGGTGTCCTTGATGGTTTCGATCAGCTCGAAGATCTGCCGGATCCGAGGGGTCTTTCCGATGATGTCGCCGAAGGGAAATTTCGCTTTCCTTTCCTCGGCAATCCGCTCGATCTCCAGAAAACTCCGGAAGGAAAGGACGAAACCGATCCGTTCCCCGGGGGGATCTTCCAGAAAGGCCCAGCTTGCGCTGATCGGGATGATCCTCCCGTCCGCGCGTACCAATGTGCCCTCCACGTCCGTGCGGGGCTTTCCCCCTTCGGTCAGATCCCCCATCGGACAGTCGTGCTGCGCCGGTCCGAAGCTGGCCTTGAGAATCTCGCGGCAGTCCTTCCCCGTCGCCTTGGAGGCAGGGATTCCCACCAGTTGCTCGGCGGCGCGGTTGAACGAGGAGATGCGGTGGTCCCGTTCCACCGTGATCACTGCTTCCCAGACACTGTTCAGAATGGCAGCGAGTTTCCGTTCGCCGGTCAGAGGACCGGAGGAATCGCTCTCTTGCAACACATCGTCGCGGATCATGCCCTAAAGTATATCAGATACGATGACCGTTCCCGGATCAGTTCCCCGGCGTTTCCCCGCTGGTGAATCCTTGCGAAACGGGTCCTTCCACCACCCGTTCGAGGGCGGCCAGGGACAGATTCAGGTTATAGAACGCATTGTTGTATTCGTCACGTGCGCGGGAGAGCAGAAAACGGGCATCGAGCAGGTCGGTGGTGGTCGCCACCCGTTCACGAAACTGGTTCTCCGTGATGCGGTAATTCTCTTCGGCCTGTTCGATCCCCGCCCGGGAAAGATCGATCCTGCCCGCGGAGACCCTGTACTCTTCGACGGCCACCTTTAACTGAAAGAAAAGATCCTCCTTCGTGTCCCGGATCCTCTCCTTGATCGCACGAATCTCGGATTCCTCGGCGAGGATGTCGTTTTTCGTCCGCCACCCCTCGAAAAGGTTCCACTTCGCCTCCACCATCCCTCTCGTGTCGGAATCCTCGAGTGGGTCCGGGAGCCCCTCGAACGCCACCCCCTCCCCGAACTGGCTGTGTGACAGCGAAAGGCCGACCGAGGGATAATACCTCCCCGCAATGGAATCCCGAGCGTATTCCCGGGCGGCAAACTGGGCCTCCAGGAACTTGAGCTCGCTCCTGTTCGCAAGCATCGTGCGGGAAAGCGCTTCCTCGTCGAGATCCATCGGTTTCCCAAAAGGGATGTCCTCGATCACCGTATCCTCACCGACCGGTGACCCGATGGCCCTGTCGAGCGCATCCCGGGCGATCCGGACGTTGGTTTCCGCCTGGAGAAGGTCCTGGCGGTTGGAGGCAAGCGCAACCTCAACCAGGAGAAACTGGTTCTTCGCCGTGAGGCCCGCACGCCAGAATTTCTCCGCTTCGCGGCTCTGCCGCTCAAGAAGGTTGACGGCCTCACGGGCCACCTCAAGAGCCTTTCTGGTCCGCAGGACCCTGATGTAGGCTCTCTTGACGCCCAGGACCACGTCGGCCTCCGTCGATTTCTGCTCGTACCGGGAGGCATCCAATGTCGATCGGGAGGATTTGAGCGTGTTGAGGTCCGAGAAACCGCGGAAGAGGTTGTAGGTAATCTCCGCAGTAAACACGGAGTATTCATTCGTCGGGAAAAGATAGGTGGTTTCCGCATTGTTGTAGTTGTACGTCGCATCGAGCTCCGGCCAGAAGGGCGCCTTCCTCGAATCCACGCGCGATCTCTGGGCTTCGGTGCGGTACCGAAAATCCTGGACGCGGGGATTGCTGGCAAGGGCCATGTCGACCGCCTCCTCCATCGTGAGGGCGTACACCCCATGAGGAACCAGCAGCCAAACCAGGATCGCCAGGCTTACCCGTTTCATCTCACCCCCTCACCGCTCGGAATCCATGGATATCCGAGGCCTCGTCCCCGCCTTCTCCCTATGGATGATGAACAGAAGAAGGGCAGGGATGACGTACAGGGTAAATATCGTGGAAAGGGCCAACCCCCCCAGCACGACGCTTCCCAGGCCGCAGTACAGCTCGGACCCCGGCCCCGGGAACACGACAAGGGGGAGCATCCCGAAGATGCTCGTGATCGCCGTCATGTAGATCGGCCGGATCCTCGTACGCGCGGACAGAAGGACCGCCTCCCGGTACTCCATTCCTTCGTGCCGGATGTAGTTCAGGGACTGGTGCACGATCAAGATGGCGTTGTTGACCACCACGCCGATGAGAATGACGAACCCGAGCATGGTCAGGATGTCCAGCGGCTGAGGCCGGATGAACAGGTTGACCAGGGAAAGCCCGACGAATCCCCCTGCGGCGGCGAGCGGAACGGTGAACAGGATGATAAAGGGGTAGAGGAAATTCTCAAAAAGCGCGGACATGAGGAGATAGGTGATCACCAGGGCGAGAAGAAAGTCCCACTGCAGGGTCCTCCTCGCCACCGTGAGCTTGTCGGCCGCCCCGCT
Organism: Candidatus Deferrimicrobiaceae bacterium; assembly: GCA_049688015.1. Lineage (GTDB taxonomy): Bacteria > Desulfobacterota > Deferrimicrobia > Deferrimicrobiales > Deferrimicrobiaceae > CSP1-8. The sequence goes on from JBAVJZ010000194.1 coordinate 4,808, forward strand.
GAGGCGCTGGGAGGTGCCGGCAAGCATCCCCGCCTGGTTCAGGGGGCCGACTACCTTGTCTCGGATCGTGTCCATGGCGCTCTCCAGCGCCATGTCTTCGGGAGGGGTGACCTCAAGCGTTACCGTCCGTTTCCGCTCCAGGTGGCGGATCTCGGTGATCCCCGCGGTGCGCTCGATGCCCGCCAGGGAGGAGAGCGGGACGACCTTCCCGATGGGGGTCGCCACGAGGGAGTTATAGAGTTTTTCGGGTGTGTCGACGTCCCCCTCGGACGACAGGACGACGAGATCGATCGCCTTCTCCCCGACCGGCCGGAAATCCCCCACCTTCCGCCCGTCGAGCAGGACGTCCGTGGCGATCCCGAAATCGGTCTCCGTCATCCCCACCGCGCGGAGCCGGTCGCGGTTGGGGTGAAGCCGGACCTCCGGGTAGGAGATGTCGAGGGATGGGACGGGACGTATCTGGGCGCCGGGGATCTCCTTCCGGATCGATCCGAACAGGATGCCGCCCGCCTGGACAACCTGCCCAAGCTGGTATCCGTTGATGTCCACGTCGATCGTTCTGGCCCGCCCGAGGCGGGTCTGGAAGATTCCCGCCTGAATGCTCACCCCGAACATCCCCGGGATCCCCTGCATGATCCTGGTGAACAGGGGGAGAAGTTCACGCGCCCGCTGCTCTTCGGTGCTGATCGCACCGAAAATATTTATGAAATCAGATCCCACGTAGAACAGGTTCTTTATCCCCGGAATCCCGTCCTTCCCCTTGCCCATGTACGGGTCCGCTTCGGTGAAGATGTACTCCCCGATTTCCTTCCTCTCACCGTAGGAGAGGCCAGGCGGAGGAACGAGGATGTTGATCACGAGATTGCGGTTCCCCTGGGGAAGGTATTCCATCTTGGGAAATAGCAGCCAGGCAGTCCCGATCGAAAAAACCGTAAGCCCCAGTACCGTGACGAGACGGGTCGAGGTGTTCTTCGTCACGAGGTGCAGGACCGCCATCAGAGCGTCGACCATGCGGTTTCCCGCCCGGACCATGTTCTCCTGCATGGTGCCGGTCCCGGGCGCCTTGAATTTCAGGCGCCGGAAGATCTGGTTCGACATCATCGGGATGGCGAATACCGAGACGAACAGGCTCAAGCTGATCGCCATCGTGACCGCGATGGCGATGTCGCGGAAGAGCTGCCCCACCTCCTCCTCGACGAAGATGACCGGCAGGAAGACCGCGACCGTCGTGGCCGCGGACGCCAGGATGGCCCCCCAGACCTCCCGGGCGCCGTCGTACGAAGCCTCGAACGCGTCCTTCCCCATCTTCCGGTGCCGGTCGATGTTCTCCAAGACCACGATGGCGCTGTCCAGGAGCATCCCCACCGAGAAGGAGATCCCCGCAAGGCTTACGACGTTCAGGTTCCTTCCGAAGATCCAAAGGAAGATGAAGGTGCCGATGACGCTGACCGGGATCGCCGTGGCGACGATCACCGTGGAGGAGACGCTGCGCAGGAAGACCAGGAGCACAAGGATTGCCAGCGTTCCGCCTACCGCGATGTTCTGCTTGACGAGGTTGATCGCTCCGCGGATGTAGGGCCGCTGGTCGTATGCCCAGTCGAGGTGGATCTTCTGCGCCGCAAGGGTCGTGGCGTTGAGTTCCTTGTACGCCGCCTCGACCCGGTCGGTCAGCTCCAGGATGTTCGACCCGGGCTCCGGCTTCACGCCGACAGCGATCCCGGGCTCGCTGTTGTGGATCATCGCCACGGTCCGCTTCGCGTACCCGATCCGGACGGCCGCGACGTCCGACAGCAGGATGCGCCGCTGGCCCGTGGACCGCAGTACCACTTTTCCCACCTGCCCGGGGACGACGAATTCCGCAACGGTCCGGATCCGGTAGTCCTTCCGACCCACGCTGACGCTCCCCGCGGAGACGTTCACATTCGCCGTCTGCAGCGCGCGGATCACGTCGGACAGGGTCAGATCGTAGGCGGCGAGTTTCTCCGAAGAAACGACGACGTGCAGCTCCTTCTCCGTCCCGCCGCGCACGAAGAGATCGGCGACGCCGGGAATCCGTTCCAGGTACTGGCGTGCCTCCTCCTCGAAGAAGGTCCCGTAGGTTTCGACGGGGTTGGGATTCCCCTTGTTCGCCTTGAGGATCATCCAGATGACGGGGGAGGTGGCAGCCCCCGTGGCGCTGATCACGGGTTTATCGACGTTCTGGGGGTAGGAGGCAACCTCGTTGATCTTGTTCGACACGCGGAGCAGGGCCTCGTCGACGTCGGTCCCCGTGCGGAACCGGAGGGTGATCGTCCCCTGGCCGTTCGCCGAGGAGCTCTCCATATCCACGAGCCCGGGGATGCCTTTCAGCGTCTCCTCCTGCTCGTCGATGATCTCCCGTTCCACCTCGTTCGGCGCCGCTCCCGTCCAGGTGGTGGTTACGGTGATTTCCGGCTCCTCCACCGACGGGGTGAGCTGGTACGGGAGGCGGGCGAGCCCGATCAGCCCGAACAGGACCACCAGGATGATTCCCACGGTGACGGTGACGGGCTTCGATATGGCGAATTTCACCGGGTCCATGGACCATCCCCCGGGAATTCGGATATCGCGAACCGGGTCATTTATTCTCCCCGGCCGACGGGGTGGATGCCCGCTCCCCGTCCTTTCTGACCGACACCTGCTGGCCGTCCCGGATCCTTTCGTTTCCCTTGATTAGCACCTCCATTCCCGTCTCGAGCCCGTCCGCCTGAATCGCGATCTCCTTCCCCACGTACCGGGTCACCGTAACCGGCACCGTCTTCGCCTTCCCGTCGACGATGGTGTACACCACGGTCTGCCCCATCGCGGTGACGAGAGCATCACGGGGGACGAGCAAGGTCTTCTCCTTCCTTCCGGAAGGGATATCCACTCTTGCCTCCATCCCCTCGATCAGGGAATACCGGTTCCTCACCTCGATCTTCACCGGGAAGGTCCGGGTGGCGATATCCCCCCTGGGCACGATCGCCGTAATCTTTCCCTGAATCTCCTTTCCCGCCACCCTGATCGGGACGCTCCCCCCCTTGATGACGAAAGGCACCACATCACCGGGGACCTCGACGATCACCTCCATGATGTCGTCCCGGGCCAGGGTCGCCACCGCCGCACCCGGGGAGAGCCATTCCCCCCGCTCGACCTGCTTTTTGAGAACAACACCGTCAAAGGGCGCGCGAACCGTCTTTTTCGCCAATTCGATTTCCAGGCGCTCCACGTCCGCCTTGAGGGATTCCCCTTTCTTCTCCAGGGATTTCACGCGGAACCGGTTCTCGTCGTACACCTGCTCCGCGATCGATTCCTCCCGGTAGAGCTTCTCGATCCGCTTCAGGTCGAGCATGGCCCTTTCCAGTTCCGCCAGCGTCTGTTCGTGGAGCCCCCGTGTGGAGGCGAGTGTCTTCTCGAGAAGATCCGCGTCGAGACGAACCAGAACGTCCCCCTTCCGGACCCTTTGCGCCTCGTCGAAGGCCACCTTCACCGCGCTGCCGCTTACCTCGGAGGAAACCTCGGAGACCTCCGGATAGTAGACGGTCCCGACGAACTCCGTCCGGGGGACGATCATCCCCTCACGGACCGCGGAGACCGTCACCAGGGCCGGGGGAGGTCCTCCCTTTCCCTGGTCCTGCGCGTTCGCCAGGGCGGCAGCGGCAAGAAACAGGACCAGTACCCATGCGGCCGTCGTGGTATTCACAGGTTTTTCCATTCCTCTCCTCCGGAGCAGATGGGTCGAAGCCGGACTGGGAATCCTCGGGAACCCGGAAGGTTCCGCGTCTTCCGGCAATCATGTCAGTTTCCATGAGATTTCATAACATGTCTACGGAGATTCGCGGATTTGGACCTTGCCCGTCTCGTTCGTTTTCTGTTTTTATCATATTTGGACACGAAATCCCGGATTTCGAAAGAGGGGACGGCTGTGAAAGTGCGAATCGCTCTCCTTGCGGTCCTTGCGGCCTGGTTGCCGATCGCATCCTTCGGAGGCGGGCGGGCGGAAGCGAAGACGATCACATTCGCCGTCGGTGGGGCCTCGGCCGAATTCGATTTCTGGGAGCGACTCGTGCGTGATTTTACGGCCGAGACGGGGATCGGCGTCGAACTCCTGCGCCAGCCCACCGATACGGGACTGCGCCGGCAGGGCCTGGTCGTCGCGCTCAAATCCCGAAAGAGCGACCCCGACGTTTTCCTCATGGACGTGGCATGGCTCGCACAGTTCGCTGCCTCCCGGTGGCTCGCTCCCCTCGACCCGCACTTTGCGGCGGGCGGGTGCGGGGACCGAAAGGCCTTCTTCCCCCGGATCATGGAACTTGCCGACACCTACGAAGGGAGCCTCGTCGCGCTGCCCGTGTATGTCGACGGAGGGGTTCTCTACTACCGGAGCGACCTGCTGAAGAAATACGGGATCGGCCCACCGCGCACCCTGGAGGAGCTGCTTCGGTACGCGAAGAGGGTGCAGCAGGGGGAACGACGGGAGAACCCCGGGTTTTTCGCATTCGTCTGGCAGGGGGCCCAGTACGAGGGACTTGTCTGCGACTTCCTCGAGTTCGCCGGAAAGGATGGAGGCTTCACGGTGAGGGAAGGATCCGTGTCCGTCGACACGCCGGCAAACCGGAAGGCGCTCCGGTTCATGCACGATCTCATTCACCGGGACGGAGTATCGCCGCCCAACACATATACCGGGATGAAGGAGGAGGAGGTGCGGCTCTTCTTCCAGAGGGGGAACGCCCTGTTCGAACGGAACTGGCCGTACGCGTGGCCGCTTCACGAGGCGCAGGGGTCCCCGGTCAGGGGCGTCACCGCCATCGCGCCCGTCCCCTCCTTCGCCCCGGGAAGCGGCGTCTCCACCCTCGGGGGCTGGCACGCGGGGATCTCCCGGTACAGCGACGCGAAGCCCGAGAGCGTCCGCTTCCTTTGCTTCCTCGGTTCGTACGCGGTGCAGAAGCGTCTGGCGATAGGCCTTGGCTGGAGTCCCGGGCGAATGGACGTCTACGACGATTCCGAAGTTCTCGCCCGACTCCCCCATTTCCGCAAGCTCAGACCGGTCTTCGTGAACGCGCGCCCGCGCCCGATCCTGCCATACTACACGCAGCTTTCCGAGATCCTCCAGAAGCACCTGAACGCCGCGCTTTCGGGAAATGTCCCGCCCGGAGAGGCGCTGGCCGCCGCCCAGAAGGAGATGCAGGCGGTCGTCACCCGGTACCAGGGGAAATAACCGCGATGGGGAATCGTCCGGAGGAACTGAGGGCACGGCAGCCTGCCATCCCGGGCGACCACACCCCGGGAGAACTCGCGCGCGGATACGCATTCCTCGCTCCGCTCTCGGCCTTCGTGGCGATATTCGTGATCGTGCCGGTAATCGGCACGTTCGCGGACAGTCTGATGCGGGACGTCACCTTCCTTCCAAAACGGTTCCTCGGACTGGGAAATTACCGGGCGCTGCTGTCGGACCCGGGTTTTTGGCAGGCAATGCGCTTCACCTGCCTCTTCACGCTGGTCTCCGTTCCCCTGGAACTGTTTCTGGGCCTTGCCTTCGCGCTCCTGCTCGCACGCCCGTCCCCCGCGCGGGGGCTGCTCCGGGCATGCGTGCTGGTCCCGTGGGCTCTCCCCGCAGCAGTGTCCGGAAGGGTATTCCAGCTGGTCTACAACTACCACTACGGGCTGGCGAATTATCTGGCGGGGCTTTTCGGGTTCTCCGACCACCCGGTGAACTGGCTCGGAACGCCGATCGGGGCATTCGCGTCCCTGGTCACGGCGGATGCATGGAAAACCACGCCGTTCGTGGCGATCATCCTCCTCGCCGGGCTCTCGGGGATCCCGGAGGACCTGTACCTCCAGGCGCAGATCGACCGGGCCGGGTTCGCCCGCCGTTTCACCCGGGTCACGCTGCCGCTTCTGTCCCCCGTCATCGTGGTCGCTCTCCTGTTCCGGACGATCGACGCCCTCCGTGTTTTCGACCTGGTGTTCGTTCTCACCGGCGGCGGACCCGGGGGAAGCACCACGTCCCTCTCCCTGTACGGCTACCAATACTTCCTCGGCGGCGATTTCGGGTACGGTTCGGCGGTGTCCGTCACCCTCTTCCTGGTCGCCTTCGGCCTCTCCGTCCTGTACGTGCGTATCGGACGGTTCGCGAGGGAGCTGGCATGAGCGACGAGACACAGGTCCGTCTTCTGTACCGGGCCGGCGCCCTGGGGATAGCGATCTTTTCCCTCGGCCCGATCCTGTACATGGCCCTGACGGCGGCAAGCGCACGGCCCGACTTCCTTGCGCCTGGCGCCGGATTTACCGTCACGGCCGCTCATTTCGTCTCCGTGCTCCGGACTACCTCCCTGCACTTCCCCGAATACTTGCGTAACAGCCTCATCGTCTCGGGGCTTTCCGCCGCCTTCTGTGTCGGCATAGCCTCGCCGGCAGCCTACGCCATTACCCGACTTCCTCTTCCCGGCAGAATCCTATTTCTCCTTTGTATTCTCGCCGTCTCCCTCTTCCCGCCGGTCTGCATGGTGAGCTACCTGTTCCAGGTCATGGGGGACCTGGGGTGGATCAACACCTACCCGGCCCTTGTCCTCCCCTACATCGCCTGGATCCTTCCGCTCTCTCTTTGGATCCTTACGAGCTACTTCACCCAGGTGCCGGTGGACCTCGACCGGGCCGCGCTCATCGACGGGTGCTCCCGACTCGCGATCTTGCGGAAAGTCGTCTTCCCCGTGGCGGCACCGGGCATCTTCTCCACGGCGCTGCTCGCCTTCATCTTCGCCTTCAACGAATTCCTGTTCGCCCTGATGCTGACGACGGACCACGCGGCCCGCACGGTGCCGGTCGGAATCGCCCTGTTCGAGGGCTTGCACGGGGAGATCCCGTGGGGCGTAGTCATGGCCGCCTCTGTTCTGACGACCGTCCCGGTGGTCCTGCTCACGCTCGTCTTCCAGCGCCGGATCATCCAGGGACTGACACGGGGAGCGGTGAAGGGATGAGGCTCACCTTCTCCGCGGTAAGCAAGACGTTCCTTTCCCTCCGGGGGCAGGTCCACGCGGTGCGCAGCGTGGACCTCGCGGTCGACGCGGGGGAGTTCTTCGTCCTGCTCGGCCCCAGCGGCTGCGGAAAATCGACCGTCCTCAACCTGGCGGCAGGCCTGGTGAAACCGACCTCCGGCGAGATCCGGATCGGCGGGCGGGTGGCTGCCTCGCGTGACAGGAACGTGTTCGTCCCTCCGAAGGAACGGAACGTGGCCATGGTCTTCCAGAGTTACGCCCTTTATCCGCACCTGACCGTCCTCGAAAACATCGCTTTTCCGCTGCGGGTCGCGAGGGTTACGAAGGACAAGATCGACAAGGCGGTGAACCAGGCGGCAGGGCTGCTCGGGATCGGGGACATCCTCGAGGCAAGACCCGCGGAGCTTTCCGGCGGACAGCGGCAGCGAGTGGCCATCGCCCGCGCCATTGTCCGCAAACCCGCGCTCTTTCTCCTCGACGAACCCCTGTCCAACCTCGACGCCGGGCTTCGGGCGTCGACGAGAAGCGAGCTGAAACAGCTCCAGCGGGAACTTGGCGTCACCACCGTGTACGTTACCCACGATCAGACCGAGGCGATGACCCTGGGAGACCGGATCGCGCTGCTTCGGGACGGCCGGATCGTTCAGACGGGGACGCCGGAGGACCTCTATGAACGCCCGGAAACGCCCTTCGCCGCCTCCTTCATCGGCCAGATCCCGATGAATCTGGTGGACACCTCCGTCCTGGAGGAGCGGGGGGACCTGTACCTGTGCCTTGGCGAAGCGCAGCTACTGCTCCCTCCCGGTCCGGCCGCGCGGGTCCGAAAGCTGGGCTCGACCGAAATACGTTTCGGTATCCGCCCGGAGCATACCGGGGTCGCCCGGGGGATCGCCGGATCCCCGGTCGCGGGCACGGTGGTGGCGACGGAGAACCTCGGGCGCGAGTTGCTGCTTCAGGTACGCGTGGACGGGCTCCCCTTGTCCGTTCTCACCACCGACAAATCGATCCGGGAAGGGGAGGCCGTGGCGCTCGACATTCCCCTGGAAAGGGCCCACTTCTTCCGGAAGGAAAGCGAACCGTAACGGCCGGATCGGACGGTCCCCCGGATCCCCGGAATGGGCCCTGGCACGGAACGGGGGGGACCCCCGTCGCTAATCTTCCCGGTCGTCTCCCAAACTATCCGACGGGGAAACGAAGATATGGGAAAACTCCACGTGCGTCGACGCGCCGCGCCAATGGGGTACCCCGGGCGGGATGAAGATGACATCTCCCTCGTTCACGATCCGGTCCTCTCTCTCCGTGGACACGACGCCCTTTCCGGTAACGACGATCAGGATCTGCTCGCCGTCGTGGGCATGGAACTTTTTCTGCACTCCGTTTCCGCCGTTCACCATGTTCACCTTGAATTCCTTGCTGTCTGGCGCCGGGTCCTGCCTGGTCGCGTCCGTTCCCGCGAAATCGGGATGCGTAAACGGATCCTTCGGCGCCTCGTTGATGGAAATGACCTTCATCTGCTCCTCCTGATGTTGGATTGAGAGAGGACATCCGGCCCTCCTCTCATGCATCACCGATCACGGGCCACGCCGGAAAACGATGCGGCGTAGCCGCGGATTGCGGCAAGAAGTTGCTACATGTTCTTGATCTTCCCGAACTCTCCGGTCCAGGCTGCCTCGAGGATGGGCCGCATGTACTCTTCCACGAGATCCGCATTGAGCGGCACCGGCATGTTCCGAAGCTTCATGTCCAGCTGCGGATTCTTGGCGGCGGCAAGGCA
>JBAVJZ010000195.1:0-9880 GCA_049688015.1 Candidatus Deferrimicrobiaceae bacterium
TTGTACGGGATCGTTCAGGGGGTGGTGCGCCAGCTGTTTTCCTGGGGAGGGCTCATCCTGGGCCACATCGCCGGGGTGAAATATTACGAAATCGCGCAGCGACGTCTCCACCTCGACTTCCCCCACGGCGAAATCGTGGCCTACCTGTTGACCTTTCTCGGCGTCTACCTCGCCTTCCGCCTCGTGGGTCTTCTGATCGAACGGTGGGTGCGCGGTTCGGAACTGTCGGGGACGGATCGTGCCGCCGGGATGCTGGCGGGGTTCGTGAAGGGGGCTCTCCTTTCGATCCTCCTCGTGTTCGTGCTCGTCATCCTGCTGCCGCGGGATACCGGGCTTCTCCGGGAGTCGACCCTGGCTCCCCGGGCGATGGTGGCGGTGACGTGGGTGGCGAAGATCTTTCCGGAAAAAATCCGCGACGCCTTCCGGGAAAAGACCGGTGAACATCCCCCCTCGTCCGGCAAGGAAGACGCGTTGCCCGTCGCTCCTCAACCGAAAAACCTGCCCAGGAAATAGTTCCGCAGGCAGAGGGACAGGTTGGACACGACGTCCCGCTTGGCGTTGGTGAGGTAGATCCTCCTGTCCCAGGAGAAGGTCTCCTTCTCCACCCGGTTCATCTCGTGGTCCGTCACCCCCTCGCTTCGCAGACCTTCGGAGAGCAGGGGAACGAGCTTGTCCTTCATCCGGAGATGCGTGTCCACGAGAACGATGGCGAGGTCCGGCGAGAGCGTCCGTACCCGATCCAGGATCGCCGACATCTCCTTCTGCTCGATATGCTTGGGCGGGGAGGTCTTCGCCTCCAGATAGAGGAGTTTTCCGGAAACCAGGGCAAGGATGTCGAAATCCCCCCCGCACGGCAGGTCCGGGATCGTGACGCCCCGAAGGACATCCGCGGCGAACTGCCGCCTGAGGGTTTCCGCGACGAACCACTCGAAGGTGTCCCCGAAATCCGTGACCGTCTCGGCGAGGAAGCGGATCTTCCCGCCGGATACGCGCCGGATGAGCCCCAGGCGCTCGACCTGCCGGGCCATGCCTTCCACGGAATCCGGAGAGAAGAAGGGTCCCAGGCGTTCCGGCCGGTACCGGTCACGCAGCGCGAGGATATCGCGCAGGAAGAGGCGGAACGAGTAGGAGTAAAGAAGCCCGTAGAAGGTCTCGCGGTCCGCCGGGGACGAGAGGTACGGGAGAAACGTCCGTTCCTCCCCGTCGCACGCGGAGACGGTGAGTCCCCGTTGAAGCAGCGCCCGGACTACCGGAGAGGACCCCGGGACCGGAGGATCCCCGCCCCGGCCGCTACCGTCGCGGGATCGCCTTCTGCGAGGTCCGGATGGCACAGAGGTCCGCGCACATCGTGCAGGCGGATTCGTCGGCCGTCGGCATGCTCCCCCCGCGCAGCGCGCGCGCCCGCTCCGGGTCGAGCGACAGCTCGATCTGGGATTTCCAGTCGAGGTTCCGCCTCGCGTCGGCCATCCTGTTGTCCCGGTCCATCGCGCCCGGGATCTTGCGCGCGATGTCGGCGGCGTGGGCGGCGATGCGGGAGGTGATCACCCCCTCTTTCACGTCCTCGACCGACGGGAGCCGAAGGTGCTCGGACGGCGTCACGTAGCACAGGAAATCCGCGCCGCTCCAGGCGGCGATCGCCCCGCCGATCGCGGAGGTGATGTGGTCGTACCCCGGGGCGATGTCCGTGACGAGAGGCCCCAGAACGTAGAACGGCGCCCCGTGGCAGAGACGCTTCTGGAGCACCACGTTGGCCGCGATCTGGTCCATCGGCACGTGCCCCGGCCCCTCGATCATCACCTGCACGTCCTTCTCCCAGGCCCTCTCGGTGAGCTCGCCCAGCATCATCAGCTCGTGGACCTGCGCGCGGTCGGTCGCGTCCGCCAGGCAGCCCGGCCGCAGGCCGTCCCCCAGCGAGATGGTGATGTCGAACTCCCGGCAGATGTCGACCAGCCGGTCGTAATGCTCGAAGAAGGGGTTCTCCTGGCCGTTGTACTCCATCCACTCCGCCAGGAGGGATCCGCCCCGGCTGACGATGTCGAGCCGGCGGCCTTCCCGGACCAGCCGCTTCAGGGCCTCCCTCGTCACCCCGCAGTGAACCGTCATGAAATCGACCCCGTCCTCCGCCTGCTTCATGATCCCTTCGAAGAAGTCGTCGGGCGTGAGTTCCACCCAGGACTTCCCCTTGGCGACGGCGTCTGCGGCCGCCTGGTAGAGGGGGACGGTCCCGATGGGAACCGGGCATTCCGCGAGGATCGCCCGGCGGATCTCGTCGATCGGGCCCCCGGTGGACAGGTCCATCACCGCGTCGGCGCCCGCCGCCACCGCGACCCGCATCTTCTCGAGCTCCACCGATATGTCCGCCCGGTCGCGCGAGGAACCGACGTTGGCGTTCACCTTGACGGTAAGCCCTTCGCCGATGGCGACCGGCCGGATCTCCCTGCGTTTTATGTTCCGGGGGATGACCGCCTTCCCCGAGGCGATGAGCGCCCGAAGCTTCTCCGTTGAAATTCCTTCCTCCGCGGCCGCGAGCGCCACCTGCGGCACCAGCACACCGTTTCTCACTTTATGCAACAGCGTCATGACCTGCCCTCCTTTGCTGCCTGGCCCCCCGCCTGTCCGGCGGCACGGGTGTTTCCGATCCGGGTAAGAAGTGTAGCGGCGGCCCCCCGTGGGTCCGAAGCGGCCACCACCCCTGATATCAGCGCGATTCCGAACGCCCCTGCTTCCATCATATCCCCTGCGTTGTGCGGCCCGACCCCGCCCAGGGCGAAAACGGGGATGGCGGTTCCCCGGCATGCCTCGGAAAGGGCCGTCACCCCCACGGGCGGTCCGTACACCGCCTTCGACGGGGTGGCGTACACCGGGCCGAACGTGGCGAAGTCCGCCCCTTGGGTAGCCGCCTCCCGGAGCTCGCGCACGCCGTGCGTGGAGCATCCGATGAGCGCCTCCTCCCCGAGAAGCGTTCTGGCGACCGACGGGGGCAAAGACGATACCCCGAGGTGGACGCCGTCGGCTCCGACCGCCAGGGCGACGTCGACGCGGTCGTTTATGAGCAGCCGCGCCCCGTGCCTTGCCGTGAGTTCGCGCATGCGTCCGGCAAGCAGGTACAGCTCCTTCCCCGGGAGGTCCTTCTCCCGGAGTTGCACGGCGCGAATCCCGCCGTCCAGGGCCCCCTCGACGGCCCGCAGGATGTCACCTCCCGGCGCCTGCCTGCGGTCGGTGATGAGGTAGACGCGAAAGTCGACCTGCACGGGCGTTTCCTCCTGCTAAAAGAACGTCCCGTCGAGCGGCGAGGACGCCGTGGCGTAAAGCTTCTTCGAGATTCTGCCGGCGAGAAACGCCTTCCTCCCCGCCGAAATCGCCTCCCGCATCGCCTCGGCCATCAGCACCGGGTCCTTCGCTCCCGCGATCCCCGTGTTCATCAGGACGCCGTCGCACCCCAGCTCCATCGCCACCGCCGCGTCGGATGCCGTTCCCACTCCCGCGTCGACGATCACCGGGATCTTCACGGTCTCCAGGATGATCTTGATGTTGAAGGGATTGCGTATCCCCAGGCCGGAGCCGATCGGCGCCGCCAGGGGCATCACCGCGGCGCACCCCGCGTCCTCGAGCTTTTTCGCCATGATCGGGTCGTCGTTGGTGTACGGCAGGACGATGAAGCCTTCCTTCACGAGCTGCTTCGACGCCTTGAGCAATCCTTCCGTGTCGGGGAAGAGGGTCTTCTCGTCCCCGATCACCTCGAGCTTCACCATGTTCGACATCCCCGCCTCCCGGGCGAGGAAACAGGTGCGCACCGCGTCTTCCACGTTGTAGCAGGCGGCCGTGTTGGGAAGGAGGGTGTACTTTGTAAGGTCCACGTGGTCCAGGAGGGACTCCTTGCTCCTGTCCAGGTTCACCCTCCGGATCGCGACCGTCACGAGCTCGGCGCCGGAGGCCTCCAAGGCCCGCACCATGGTCGGGTAATCCGGGTACTTCCCCGTGCCCACCAGCAACCGGGAGCGAAACGTCTTCCCGCCCAGCGTAAGCGGAGTGTCCATCCGTCTATCCTCCTCCCACGAAAGTCACGATCTCGATCCGGTCTCCCTCGCCCAGGACCGTTCCGGCGAACTCCGGTTTTCTCACGAGGGACCGGTTTCGCTCCACCGCCACGCGCGTATCCGGCAGGGAGAGATCCCGGAGCAGGGAGAGAACCGTCGCTCCCTCGCCGACCTGCCGTTTCTCCCCGTTGACGTAGATCTCCATGCGCTCCTCCGGCGGATCAGAAATACAGGTCCTTCTCGCCGGCGATCACCTGTGCCAGCTTCTCCTCGAACTCCCCGGCAAGGGGAGACTTCTCCATCTCCTTCTTTCCCGCCGCAACCGCGGCGAGACATTCCTCCCGCAGAAGGGGATCCTCCGCGGAGACCGCGTACTCGGCCAGTGTCAGAAGCGCGTTGGGGAGACAGAACCCCTTGATGTGGCCGTCGGCCGCCATCTCCGTAAAGGTTTCCCCCGTCCGCTTGCGCCGGTAGCAGCTGGTGCAGAGGGAGGGAAGATATCCCCGCCCGAGGATCATCCGGACGATCTCCTCGACCGGGCGCGTATCGTCCAGCTTGAACTGCTCCGCGTCGACGCGCCGGACACCCTCCTCGTACCCGCCCGGATCGGTCTTCGACCCCGCGCTGATCTGCGACGCCCCGATGCTCAGGACCTTGTCGCGCAGCGCCGCCGGCTCCCGCGTGGTCACGACGACGCCCGCCGTCGGGACGGAGAGCCGGTAGACGATCACGATTTTCTCGAATTCCTCGTCGGAGACCGGACGGGGCGCCTTGAGCAGCGGCGATCCGAACGCCGACTTGAACCGCGGCACGGAGATCGTGTGCGGGAACGTCCCGTAGGACTCCCGCAGGGATTCCGCGTGCCGGATGACGGAGAGGACCTCGAACCGGTAGTCGTAGAGTCCGAGGAGGGCGCCTATCCCTACGTCCTCGAACCCTGCCCGCATCGCACGGTCCATGCAGGTGAGGCGCCAGGCGTAATTCGCCTTCGGGCCGGAAGGGTGCATCGTCGCGTACGTCTCCGGGTGGTACGTCTCCTGGAATACCTGGTACACACCCGCTCCCGCCTCCTTGAGGATCCGGAGATCCTCCTCGACCATCGGTGCGGCGTTGACGTGCAGGATGCGCATTCCCGTCTCGCGGTAGATCGCTTTCAGGACGTCCGCGATGTACCCCGCATCGGTCTTTCCCGGGGTTTCCCCGCTGACCAGCAGGAGACGGTGAAACCCCTTCCTTTCCAGGAACCGGGCCTCGCGGACCGCATGCGCGGGAGAGAGGGTGATTCTGCCGGCTTCCCGGTTGTCCTTGCGGAAACCGCAGTAGAGGCAGTTGTTGCCGCACTCGTTCGAGAGGTAGAGCGGGGCGAACAGCACGACCCGCCGCCCGAAGACTTCCTCGCGGACGGCTCTTGCCATCCCCGCGGCCGTTTCCCAGATCATCGGGTCCGAAGTGTTCAGCAGGCGGGCCGCTTCCGAAAGGGAGAGTTTGCGTCTCGGGGACAGGGACCGGAGAAGGGAAAACGCCTCGCGCCGGCGGAACGGTGCGGCATCGACGAGAAGCCGGGAGATCTCCTCCGCGGAGACGGGAAGGAGGTCGCCGTTCAAGGGTTCGTTCTTTGGAAGCATCGTCTTCTTTCCCCCCTAGTGGAAAAACAAAGACCGCACCAGGATAAGGTACGGTCCGAAGAGAAACACGCTCCCTGCGCCGGTATTATCCGGATCAGGTTCAACGGGTTGCCCGCGACGTGCGCGGGCTCTCAGCGAAGAGCACCCCTGGCGGATTTGACCCCATGATATCCCTCCCCGTGTTTTATTGTCAAGCGTGCGGCCGGAGGACCTGCTGCCGGGTCCGTCCGTCTTTACTTGATTGGGGGGTTCAAGTAGACTTTCCGGATAGATCATCCCCACTCCGTTCGTGTAAAGGAGCGCCCGCTTGGCAAGACCCACCTTGGCGGAAATCCACCTCCCTGCGCTTCGCCACAATGTCAGGACGATCCGGGCCCTTCTCCCTCCCTCGACGTCGATTCTCGCGGTTGTAAAGGCGAATGCCTACGGGCACGGGGCGGTCCCTGTCGCCCGGACCCTTCGCGAGGAAGGGGCCTGCATGTTCGGCGTGGCCACGGTGGAGGAGGGGGTCGAGTTGCGCCAGGCCGGGATCCGCGAGCCGGTTGTCGTGCTGGGAGGGGTGGACGAGGCACAGGCCGGGGAAGCCCTGGCCCAGGGTCTTTCCGTCGCCCTGTTCGACCGGGGGCAGATTCCCTATCTTGCGCGGACGGCCGAAAAGCGAGGGACGCCCTTCCCGGTCCACATAAAAATCGACACCGGGATGGGCCGCCTCGGGCTGGTTCGCGACGCGACGAAGGCGGCGATCGAGGCGATCGGGTCCGGGAAGGGCCTGCGTGTCGAAGGGGTCATGACCCACCTCTCCTCGGCGGACGGACTCGCTGGGGCGGACAGGGAGTACACCCGGATGCAGCTTTCCGCCTTCGGTGAACAGGTCCCGCTGGTTCGGAAAGCGTTCGGCGATGCCGTCAAGGCCCATGCACTGAACAGCGCGGGGGTCATATCGTACCGGGATCACGTCTTCGACATGGTGCGCCCGGGCATCACTCTCTACGGATCCCTGCCGGCGGAAGGGGTGGGGGCCGACCTGGGCCTGAGACCCGTCATGCGGCTGGTCAGCAGGATCGTGTCGCTCAAGGAGCTTCCCGACGGGCACCCGGTGAGCTACGGGCGGCAATTCCACTGCGCGGGGAAGCGGCAGATCGCAGCGGTCCCGCTGGGATACGCGGACGGCTACCGCCGCACCTTCTCCAACGCCGCCTCGATGTGGGTGAACGGGCACAAGGCGCCGGTGGCCGGGAGGGTCTGCATGGATCACACGATGCTGGACGTCACCGGCGTGCCCGGAGTGTCGATCGGCACGGACGTCGTCGTGATGGGGGAGGGCGGCGAGTCCCCGGACGAGCTCGCCCGCATCGCGGGGACGATCCCCTACGAACTTCTCACGCAGGTCGGGAAACGCGTCCCGAGGCGTGTCGTTGACTGACATACCGAAAAAAAACGGCATTTCCGTTCTCCTGGAGGCTTTCGGAACCCGTGTCTACCGGGCGATCGAGGACCTGGGCAACGTCTTCGCCCTTTTGCTCCAGACCGTTACGTGGATGTTTCGGCCCCCTTCGGAATTCCGAAGCATCGTGAAGCAGATGGAGGAGGTGGGAATCAACTCCCTGCCGGTGGTGCTGGTCACGGCGATGTTCACGGGGATGGTGATCTCCCTCCAGAGCTGGTCGGGTTTCCAGCGATTCCAGGCGACGAGCTTCGTCGGTTCGGTGGTGGCCCTCTCCATCACGAGGGAGCTGGGTCCCGTGTTCGCCGGTCTCATGGTCTCGGGGCGGGTGGGTGCCTCCATGGCGGCCGAGCTCGGGACGATGAAGGTCACGGAGCAGATCGACGCGCTGGTGACGCTGGCCACGAACCCGGTCAAGTACCTTGTCGTTCCGCGGGTCGTGGCCTCCACCCTCGTTCTCCCGGTGCTGGTCGTCTTCGCGGACCTGGTGGGAATCCTGGGGGGGTATTTCGTTTCCGTGTACCTGCTCGGCGCCAACGCCTATGTGTACACCGACAAGACGTACCAGTATCTCCAGTTCCGGGACATCTACACGGGGCTTGTCAAGGCGGCGGTCTTCGGGTTTCTCATCGCGATCATCTCCTGCTATAACGGGTTCATCGCCGAAGGGGGCGCCGAAGGGGTGGGGCGCGCAACGACGAGGGCGGTCGTGGCCTCGTCCATGACGGTGCTCGTGTCCGATTACTTCATGACGTCTTTCATGTTCTGAAAGTCCGGAAGGATGGATGCCTGGTGGAACGAGGGAGCGCGTAGCCGGAGATGATCGAGATTCGGGGCCTGCAGAAGAGGTTCGGGGAGAAGGTCGTCCTCGACGGGCTGGACCTGACCGTCCCCCGGGGAAAAAACGCCGTGGTCATCGGGGGGAGCGGGACGGGAAAGTCGGTTCTCATCAAGTGCGTGGTGGGGCTTCTCCCCGCGAACGGGGGGAGATCCTGGTCGACGGGGAGGACGTGACGAAGATGGACGAGCGCGAGCTCGTCCGGGTCCGGAAGAAGTTCGGCATGCTGTTCCAGGGAGCTGCCCTGTTCGACTCGATGAACGTGGGAGAGAACGTCGCGTTCGCCCTGCGGAGACTCCACAACTACCCGGAGCGCCAGGTCCGCGACGTGGTGGAGGAGAAGCTCGCCATGGTGGGCCTGCGGGACATCCAGCACCTGATGCCGGCGGAGCTTTCCGGGGGGATGAAGAAGCGGGTCGGGTTGGCCCGGGCGATCGCGGCGGAGCCCGAGATCCTGTTGTACGACGAGCCGACCACGGGGCTCGACCCGATCATGGCGGATGTGATCAACGATCTCCTCATCTCCCTGCGGGAGTCGCTCGGGGTGACATCGATCTCCATCACGCACGACATGCCTTCGGCCTACAAGATCGCGGACCAGATCGCCATGTTGTATAAGGGAAAGATCATCGAGGTGGGGACGCCGGAGGAGATCCGGAACACGCACAATCCCGTCGTCGCCCAGTTCGTCGAGGGGAGGGCGGAGGGACCGATCACCGCGGAGCACGAGGACTTCATCCGCTTTGTCCGCCGTTCGGAGGAAAGCGGGATTCGGGGAGGCAATTGATGTCGAAAGAAGCGAAGGTGGGGATCTTCGTTCTGCTGGGGATCGTAATCCTCACCTTTTTCACGTTTCGCATCAGCAAGATGGGCGGCATCGGCGCGAAAGGGTACAAGCTGACCGTCGACTTCGAGACGGCGGCCGGGCTCGAGCCGAAGGCGAACGTGAAGATGGCGGGCGTTCCGATCGGGAAAGTGGAGGAAATCCGGCTGGAGGGGGTAAACGCCCGTCTCTTGCTCCGGATCCGGGACGGCGTGCGGATCCCGATCGACTCGGTGGCCTCCATCCAGACCCAGGGGTTGCTCGGGGAGAAGTATGTGGAGATACTGCCGGGAAAGGAAACCGGCCGGATGCTTCCCCCCGGGGGGCGGGTGGCCAAAACCATTCCTCCCGCCAACCTCGACGAGATCATCCGAAAGGTGTCGATGATCTCGGATGATGTGCAGAAATTCACCAATACCCTTTCCCAGACGCTGGGCTCGGAGGAGGGGAAGCAGGCGCTCACCGAAATCATCCGGAACACCCGGGAGACGACCGAGGCTCTCCGGAAGGTGGTCGCGGGGAACGAGGAGCGGCTCAACCGGATTCTGGCAAACGTCGACACCCTGTCCAGCGATCTCAAGGATATCTCCTCCGCCAACAAGGAGGACCTCCGGGTGACGATCGCCAACCTGCGCGACTTTTCCGAAACGCTTAAGACCGAGGCGCCCGGGCTGGCACGCAAGCTCGAGGAGATGAGCGAGCGGGTGAGCGGAGTGGTCGGGGAGAACCGGGAGAATATCCGGGTGAGCATGGAGAACTTGCGAAGCGCCTCCGCCAAGCTCGACAACACCCTGGAGTCGGCGGGCAAGGTGATGGCACGGATCGAGCGCGGGGAGGGAACGATCGGCAAGCTGGTGAACGACAACACGACCGTCAGCAAGATCGACGACGCGCTCGGGGGGATCAACCGGTATATCCAGCGGAGGGAGGAGCTCAAGACCTTCCTGGACTATCACACCGAGTACCAGCTCGAGTCGTCGGAATTCAAGCATTACGCGAACCTGACCATCCAGCCCTCGGTCGACAAGTATTACCAGATCGGGATCGTGGACGACCCGAGAGGGAAGTTCAATTCCAGCACGACCACGACCACGACCTCGCCCGGGGGGACGG
>JBAVJZ010000196.1:0-3412 GCA_049688015.1 Candidatus Deferrimicrobiaceae bacterium
GTCCACTCCCACAAAAATGACGGTGATCCCCGACTCCGAGAATTCCTTCGCATCGGAAAGGAGCGCCGACACGTCGATTCCCTCCTCCTCCAGCCACCTGGAGCTGCCCACATGAACGCGATGCCCCGCAACCATCGCACGGACTCCGTGGCCTGGCCGGGATTGGAACTCCCCGGGAGAGGAAAGAGAAAGTCCTTTTCCTTTTGCGCCGCGGACCACTGCGTCGGCCAAGGGGTGTTCCGACCCGCTCTCGGCGGAAGCGGCAAGCGCAAGCATCTCCCGCTCCCCTTCCGCGCCCCGGTAGGGACCGTCGGCTGCGGTCCGCACCCCGGATAACACCGGACGGCCGCGCGTGACCGTACCCGTCTTGTCGAGAATGACGGTGTCGACCTTGTGCGCCGTTTCCAGCGCGGCCCCGCTCCGGATCAGGATGCCCAGCTCCGCCCCCTTCCCCGTGCCCACCATGATCGACGTGGGCGTGGCGAGACCAAGAGCACAGGGACACGCGATAATCAGGACCGAGATGGCGCTCAGCATGGCGTAGGTGAGCCGCGGCTGCGGCCCGAAATCCCACCATGCGGCGAAGGTAACCGCCGCCACTCCCATTACCGAGGGAACAAAATAGGAAGCAATGACGTCCGCCAGGCGGCCGATCGGAGGCTTGCTTCCCTGCGCCTCCTGCACCATCCGGACGATCCGTGCCAGGGCCGTATCCTTTCCCACGTGGGTGGCAAGGATGACAAGACGCCCGTTGACGTTCATCGTGCCGCCCGTCACGGCGTCGCCCCGCTCCTTGTCCTTGGGGATCGGCTCCCCCGTCATCATCGACTCGTCGACCGAGCTTTCCCCCTCCTCCACGGTACCGTCCACCGGAACCTTCTCTCCCGGCCGCACGACGACCCGATCCCCTGCCGCCACTTCGTCGAGGGGGATGTCCACCTCTCCACCGTCGCGGATCACACGAGCCGTCTTCGGCTGCAGGCCGACAAGTTTTTTCACGGCTTCGGACGTCTTTCCTTTCGCCCGTGTTTCGAAATACCGGCCGAGGAGGACCAGGACGATGATGGCCGCGGAGGTGTCGTAATAGACGTGGGGAGCGGCCCCTTCCACGGCAAACAGTCCGGGAAAGAATGTGGCGACGATGCTGTACGCGTAGGCGGCCGTCGTTCCCAGTGCGACCAGCGTGTTCATGTCGGTCGTCCCGTGCTTCGCCGTGGTCCATGCACCGCGGTAGAACCGGGACCCGACGTAGAACTGGATCGGTGTCACCAGGGCCAGCTGGACGAAAGCGCCCGCGACCATCTCCCATTGCGCGAGAAGAAACAGCGGGACACCGAGCAGGACCCCCACGCGAAGCCGGTTGAGCAGCGCCCTCTCCTCCTCCCGCTGCCTGCGCTCCTGCCGCGCTACCGGGTCTTCCTCCGGCCTGATCTCCGGGATGGTATACCCCACGCGTTCGATCGCAACGCGCAACGCCCCCATGTCGGCCACGCCCGGGAGGAATTCGACCGTCCCGGTCCGGGTGGCCAGGTTGACGCTCGCGGAGAGGACACCGGACACCGAGAGGAGTGCCTTTCCCACCCGGGCGACGCACGAGGCGCACGTCATCCCCTCCACCGGAAACTCCGTTCTCTGCACGGGAACCTCGTATCCGGTGTCACGGATCGCGGAGACAAGGCTCGCCATCCTCGTCTTTTCCGGATCCGCCATGACGGTAGCGGTATTCGCGGCAAGATTGACGGAGGCGCGGGCGACACCCTCAACGCGGGACAGAGCCTTCTCCACCCGGGCGACGCACGAGGCGCACGTCATCCCCTCTACCGGAAAGGTCCACCTTGCTTCCTTTCCGGGGGCATCTCCGGGCGGCCGCACGGATGGTTTCCGGGTCAGGTCAAGTGCCGCGCAGTTGATCACCTTGTTTTCGCTCATCACCGCATATGGAAGACCGACATCCCCCGTTCGTATCATTTTGGCCGGAATGGCCGACGGGGTTTGCTGCTATAATCCTATCATCCCGCGCGCCTGTAGCTCAGGTGGATAGAGCAGTTGCCTTCTAAGCAGCGGGTCGGGAGTTCGAGTCTTCCCAGGCGCGCCACCTTCCTCTTTTGATTCAGGTTCTTGCAAATCGTTGCGTTCGGGCCCCCTCCCGGATTCGGCGAAGCCCTGCGGCTTTCAGGGAAGGTCGTAAGCCTTCCGGACTTTCGACTCATCCACGGGACTTCCCGCTTCGTTAACGGAAACTGTCGCCGAAGAGATTCAGGAACTTTTGGAAAGATTGATCCGCACCCAACCGTATTGATAGGCACTTAATTCGTAGTCAAGTGCTCTATCCAGCTTTAGCTAAGGGCGCGTCAGTGAGGAAAGTCCTCTTACTGCAATGGGTTTCCGGCGTCAACAAGGTATCCGAGGAACCCCTAAATCCCCCCGAAAAGGTCACTTGTTTGCACGGGGTTTGCAGTCCGTACGGACTTACCCCCTTAACTGCCTCCGCCGATCGCCATGGGTCAATGTACTATTCCTGCCCTCCTTATTTCCCCGGCGGCAGCTGCTGCTGCAACGGGATGATGCTGTAATAATTCGTCAGAACCACTTGGAAGACGCTTTGCACCTGGAATTGCGCGTTGCAGTCTATGATCCAGTCGCTTTTATCCGGCTCTTTCTGGCCCAGACAGCCGTCGAAGCGGGTAAAGAGATCCTCCAGCCGTCCGATCGCCAGGAGAAGCTGATTCTCCGTTGGATGGAAGACTTCGCCGGTGGCGATTCCCTCACCCCGTTTGAAGCTTTCATTGCGATGGTCCAACCCGGCCAATTGCCCTAAGAACGCTTTCTTCTGCCCGGGGGACGAGAAGAACGGCGTAGGAATAGTTTCGATCACGACGGCGATGACGTCGGGATCCAGGCCGTCGGGAAGGCCGTCGTCGTCGCTGTCGGGATCCAGATAGTCGAGGAAAAGCAGGTCCTCGAGTTCGTCGCCAATACCGTCGAGATCCGTGTCGACCTCTAACGGAATTCCTCCGGCGCCCACGGTCAGAACCCAGACGGCACCCCGTTCTGTATCGGTCACCGCGAGATCCTTCGAAGGGCCCGGGGTAAGGTTGGCGGCTGCCATCCCGGATGCCCCTCGGCCCGCCAAATATTCCTGCGGATCGCCGAATGTCCCGCCCACGTCGCCCAGCCTCACGCTTATGCTTTCACCGGGGAGAGTCCCGGCCACCTTATTCGAGGTCACAAGATCCGCGTCGCCGTCATTGTTAAAGTCGGCCAGCAGGACCGACGCCAGTTCCTCCCCCGCCGGAAGCATGCTGGGTGGCATGAGCGTCCCGCCGACATTCTCGAAGAGATGAACGACCTCGTTGCCGTGGTCGGCGACCGCAACGTCCGGGTCGCCGTCACCATCCACATCGTCGCTCGC
>JBAVJZ010000197.1:0-6705 GCA_049688015.1 Candidatus Deferrimicrobiaceae bacterium
GAGCGCAGGCGTGCGGGTGAATCGCACGCCGAGCCACGAACGGAGTCCCCCTCCGAGGCAGCGGAGCAGGTCCCTGCGCCTCTCGGGGAGGGGCGCCCGTTTCCGCAGCGTTACCGCAGGATGTTCAGGCTGGGTTTGATGAGCTCCATGAACTCCATCCGGGTGGACTGCCGCGTCCGGAAGACGCCGAGCATGGCGGAGGTGACCGCCTTGGAGTTCTGCTTTTCGATCCCCCGCATCATCATGCAGAGGTGGAATGCCTCGAGGACGACCGCTACCCCGTGCGGCTGCAACGTGTCCATGATGGCCGTGGCGATTTCCTGCGTCAATCGCTCCTGCACCTGCAGTCGGTGCGAGTAGAGCTCGACCACACGGGCGATCTTCGACAGTCCGACGATGTTCTTCTTCGGGATGTACGCCACGTGGCACTTCCCGAAGAAGGGAAGGATATGGTGCTCGCAGAGGGAGAAGACGTCGAGGTCCTTGACGATCACCATCTCATCGTAGGATTCGTGGAAGATGGCGCGCTGGAGGACTTCCCGCGGATCCTGGCGATATCCGGATGTGAGGAAGCGGAGCGCCTTGTCGAATCGCTCGGGAGTCTTCGCGAGCCCCTCGCGGTCGGGGTCCTCTCCGATCTTGGCGAGCAAGTCGCGGATGAGTTCCTGCATAATGGAGACATCATATAGCATGAGCATGAGGAGGTGAGTCCAAAAATGAAAAAGGGACCGGGCAAGCCCTTGACCGGCGCAATCGCGGAAGCATGGAAGAAGGTTCTGCTGAACGAGGTGGAGGGGCGCGAGTTCTACCGGATGGCAGCTGCGAACGCCCGCCTCGACGGTGTCCGCCAGATGTTCACCTTCTTGATGGTGGAGGAGGAGCGCCACCATGAAGCCATCCTCGAGCAGATCGCCAGGATGGCGGAGGGGAAAGCCCCCCGGCTTGTGCGGAAAGCGGCAGAGAAGAGGGCGATCCGGAAATTTGAGAGCCCCCTGTTTTCTCCCGACTTCCTGGCCCGCGGGAAGAAAGCGGAGGGGGAGGCTGCCGCGCTCTCGATCGGGATGACGCTTGAGAAACGGGCCATAGAGCAGTTCACCGCCCTCCGGAGGAAGGTAACGGGGGACGCGGCCGCAGAGAAAGTCGTGGACGACCTGATCGCGTGGGAGCGGGATCACCTGAAGATTCTCACGCGGCAGTACGAGCAGTTCCGGGAGATGTACTGGGAGGAGGCCCGGTTCTGGCCGTTCTGAGAAGATCCCCCGACGGAGACGGGGTCGCCGGGCGAGTCGGCCGGGTGGAGGAGAGCGTTCCGGCGTTCGATGTGGCAGGAGAACCGGGGACGGGATGAGGACCGACGCCGAACTGATGGAGTTCTACCGCAAGGGAAGCCGGGATGCCTTCGAGGAGCTGTTCGCCCGGCACCACCGGAGAGTGATCCACTTCTGTTACCGGATGACCGGGGACCAGGCACGGGCGGAGGAGGCGGCACAGGAGGTATTCCTCCGCGTCGCCCGGGCGGCCGCCACCTATCAGCCGACGGCGAGATTCACTACCTGGCTATACACCATCGCCCGGCGCACGACGCTCAATTACCTGCGCGACGAAAAAGAGTTGGGGGATAAAGTGCCGATCGACGGCACGGGGGAAGGACGGGAAGGGACGAACGGCATCCTGCTCCCGGGCCCCGGGGATTGGGGGCCTGAACGGATCGCCTGGGGGGCGCAACTCCAGGAAAAGTTCATCGAGGCGCTCGGGAAGATTCCGGAGGGTAACCGGACAGCCTTTGTCCTGAACAGGGGGGAGGGCTTGTCTTACGAAGAAGTGGCTACCGTTCTTGGGGTTACGGTACAGGCTGTGAAAAGCAGGATTTTCCGGGCGCGGGAGATGCTCCTGGCGGAGCTCTCCGCGCTTTTGAAATGAAACCATTCCCGTAGTGACGGGTTTAACCGGGAGGACGGGGTGACCTGAGATGGAATGCAGGGAGATCAGGGAAATCATCAGCGCGTACGTCGACGGGGAGGCCCTGCCGGAGGAGGCCCGGCGGGTCGAGGAGCATCTCGGGGAGTGTGCGGGGTGCCAGGCGGCCGAGAAGCGAATGCGGGCCCTGGAAGTAGCCGTGGCCAGGACGGAAGGGACGGTCCCTCCCGATTTCCGGGAGAAGCTGTTCGCCCGGCTGGAAAAGGAGGACCTTTTACCGAAGCGTCGCAGCATATTCGTCTACTCGGTTCGGTGGGCGGCCGTTCCCCTGGCGGCCGCGGCGGCGCTTGCACTCTTTCTTCTCTCTTCCCGGGAGCCGGTCCGCGATCTCTCCCCCACGGCATTGCGACCGCCCCAGGTTTCGGGTACGGGGGAGCAGCTTTCCCCGGAGGACCGGGAGATCGTGTCCAACCTGGAGATCCTGGAGGACCCCGACCTGTTCAACGAGCCGGATATCGAGGAGATGGAGATTTTTGTCCCATCCTCGAAGCAGCGGGGGTAGACTGGTGGCGGCACGTTTCCGGACACGGTGGGTCCTGGCGGGAGCATTGGGGGCCTGTCTTATCCTGACGCCCACATACCCGCGCCAGGCAGCGGCGGAAGGCGGCGATTTCCCGGCGGCGTACCGCGGGAAGGGGGTTCTCTCCTCACGGACCGCCGGTCTTCCCCGGGGGGAGATCGCATCCGGGGAAAACGATGGAGATTCCGGGCGGAGGAAGGGAGCGCGGATGGCGCAAGTGGGCGAAGTGACGCCGGAGAAGCTTGACCGATGGCGCTCCATGACTCCGGAGGAACGAGAGAGATTGCGGGAACGGTACCTCCGGTGGAAGACACTTCCCCCCGAGCGCAGGAAGCAAATTCTCGAACGCAGGCAGAGGTGGAGCAAGCTTTCGGAGGAGCAACGGCATTTCCTGATGCAGCGACGCGAGATCTACCGGAACGCGGGGCAAGAGGAGAAGCGGGCGATCGAGAAGTTATTCCGGCGCTGGCGGCAGCTTCCTCCCGAACGGCGCCAGGCGATGCGGCGGAACCTGGCCGAAATGCGGAACCTTCCCGTCCCCCAACGGGATGAACGGCTGATGGACTGGCCGTTCTACCGCCGGCTCGCCCCCGACGAGCGGAAGGCAGTAAACCGGTTCCTCTTCTCGGAGCCTTCTCCGGGACCGATGGGCGGTCCCCACGGTTCGCCCCGTGACTGACCGGGAACGGTGGATGCGGGCCGCGCTCCTCGAGGCGGAGAAAGGGGCGAAGGAGGGAGAGATTCCGGTCGGGGCGGTCGTGGTGGGGCCTTCCGGGGAGATCTTGTCCCGCGCGCACAACCGGCCGGTCCTGGGGAACGATCCCACCGCGCACGCCGAAATCCTCGCCCTGCGCAAGGCGGCGAAGAAACTTTCCAACTACCGGCTCACGGGGTGCCGACTCGTGGTTACGCTCGAGCCTTGCGTGATGTGCGCGGGGGCCGCCGTCACCGCCCGGGTATCCGAAATCATCTTCGGGGCGGTCGACCCCAAGGCGGGTGCGGTCCACAGCATTTACCGGATCGCCTCCGACGAGCGACTCAACCACCGGGCTATGGTGATCCCCGGGGTCCTCGGGGAAGAGAGCGCGGCTCTCCTCACCGCGTTTTTCCGTCCCCGCAGGAAGAAATAAGGGAATCTCCGTCAGAACAAGGGGGAGAAAATCCGGCAGGTGTCCTCCAGGAAACGGATCGATCTCGGGCGTCGCGAGAACGTGGCCGGGTCAAGCCGGAGGGACCGGGAAAGGTCCTCTTCGAAGGCCGACTCGAGCAGTCCGATCTCCTTCTCCCCGTAGAGAAACACGCCGAGCTCGAAATTCAGGAAGAAACTCCGGATATCGACGTTCGACGACCCCACCACCCCCACGTCGTCGTCGATGATCAGCACCTTGGAGTGGATGTTTGTGGGCCGGTACAGGTAGATCTTCACCCCCGCCAGCATCAGATCGTCAAAGTAGGATTTCCCCGCCATCCGGACCATCCGCAGGTCCGATTTCTCCGGGACGATCAGGCGCACGTCGATCCCCCGGAGCGCGGCATTCTCGAGGGAGGTCCCGATGGCGTCGTCGGGGACGAAGTACGGCGTGGCGATCCAGATCCTCCTTTGGGCCGAGGTAAAGGCCGTGAACACCCCCTGGTAGATCGGGCGCAGGGTGCGGTCCGGGCCGGAGGTAACCACCTGGAGCGGCCCCGTCCGCGGGGAATTGCGGACCGGGGAGGGGAAGGACGGGAACAGGTGCCCTGCCGGACGGGTCTCCTCCGTGGCGAATGCCCAGTCGTCGAGGAAGACCACCTGGAGATCGCGGACCGCCGGGCCATGTATCGTCGCGCCGATATCCCGCCATTGATACTTCTCCCACTTCGGCCCCATGTACTTCTTCCCGATATTCATCCCTCCGCAGAAAGCGGTCATCCCGTCGGTGATGAGAAGTTTCCGGTGGTTGCGAAGATGGGCCGACCACTTCCGGTGGAGAGGGAGCGCGGGGAGGAACTCCGCCACTTCCCCGCCCGCCCGCCGCAGCGGCCGGACGAGACGCCGGAGCGCGCGCCACGAACCGACCGCGTCCAGCAGGAGGCGAACCCGGACGCCCGCCTTGGCCCGTGCGGCGAGGGCATGGATGAAACGCTTGCCGACGGGGTCGACGTCGAGTATGAAGAACTGCGCGTGGATGTGGTCCCGCGCTTCTTCGATCAGGCCGAGGACTGCCCGGTATGCCTCGTCTCCCCGGGTGATGATGTTCACCCGGTTATCGGCCACCGGCGGAGGTGCACCCGCCGCCCCCAGGACGCTGCTGCAGCTCACCGCAACGGGTGAGGGAAGGTCCTTCGGCTTGACCCGCTTCTCCACGGAGCTTTCCAATGACCCTACCGCGCCGATCTTCGCCCGGATATGGCGCCGGATCCGACGTTCTCCCAACAGGTAATACAAGGGAACCCCGACCACCGGCAGGAGGGCGATGGAGAGCACCCAGGCGACCGTCGCCGCGGGCTGGCGCCTCTCGAGGATGATCCGGGGGATGAGAATGAAGGCGAAGATGTACCCGGCCGTGGAAAGAACCAGCGCGGCGATACGCCAGCCGTCGTGCAAGGGCTTCCTCCGGGGCGAGCGCTTATCCTGCCGGGAAGTTCCCGGGGTTTCCGGGTTTTTCGTTGATGGAGCCTCCCCCGACACCCTATAATACTTCTCTTACGCGCGGAGGGGTACCGAAGTGGCCGTAACGGGGTCGACTCGAAATCGACTTGGCGGTGCGAGCCGCCACGTGGGTTCGAATCCCACCCCCTCCGCCAAGAATTTTGACGCTGGAGGATGAGGGGATTCGAACCGGAGTCACCGCTGACGGGCAGGAGGAAAAGCGCGACTTCAGGAGCGCGCCAGGTGACGACGAGGCCGGAAGGGCGATGGCGTGGACCGCCGAGCCCCAGCGGTCGAATCCCACCCCCTCCGCCAGTCTTCGGGCGAAGACTGGCAAGTCGTCGGGTGCGCGCCGGCGGCCAGGCCCGCCGCAACGGAAGGCGGCAAACTCCGTCAGGTCCGGAAGGAAGCAGCGGTAGCCGCACAACTCCGTGTGCCGGCGGCTCCCCGGGCCGCCGGCGGGCACCCGAGGAGGAATCATGTCGTACAAGGCGCTTTCGCGGAAATGGCGCCCGAAAACGTTCGGCGAGATCGTGGGGCAAGGGCACGTGACGCGTGCGCTTGCCAACGCCATCTCCCGGGGGAAGGTTCACCACGCCTACCTGTTCGCGGGGACGCGTGGGGTGGGAAAGACCACCTTTGCCCGAATCCTCGCGCGTGCCCTCAACTGCGAGAAGGGGCCGACGGCTTCCCCCTGCCTCTCCTGTTCGGCATGCGCCGAGATCCTTGCGGGCTCCGGCGTGGATGTGCAGGAGATCGACGGGGCGTCGAACACGGGGATCGATGACGTCCGCCGGCTCCGGGAAAACGCCGCCTATGCGCCGGCGCGCTCCCGGTACAAGATCTATATCATCGACGAAGTGCACATGCTGTCGAAGGCCGCCTTCAACGGGCTGCTCAAGATCCTGGAGGAGCCCCCTGCCCATGTCGTGTTCGTATTCGCCACTACGGAGCCGAACCGGATCCCGGACACGATCCTGTCCCGGGTGCAGCGGTTCGATTTCCGCATGCTCACGGAGGAGGAGATCTTCACGCGTCTGCGGGAAATGGCGGACGCGGAAAAGATCGCCTTGGAGGAAGAGGCGCTGCGCCTCGTTTCGCGGTACGCCTTCGGGTCGATGCGGGACGGCCAGTCGATCCTCGAGCAGGCGGCGGTTTCGGGAGACGGCCGGATTTCGACATCCCTCGTCGAGGAGATGCTCGGGCTCGTGGGGACCGAAGCGGCGATCGATCTCGTGCGGGCCGTAGCGGCGGAGGGGGCGGAGGAGGCGATCCGGAAATTCACCTCGATGCTGTTCCGGGGGGCGGATCTCAAGTTCCTGTTCCTGTCGCTCGTGGATATCCTGCGGGACGCCGCCGTATGGAAATTCACGGAACAGGACAGCCTCCTCTTTCGTCACTCTCCGTCCTCCCTTGCGAGGGTGAAGGAACTTTGCGCCCTCCGTTCCCGGGAGGAGTGGATGTTTCTCCTGGACATCGCCTTCCGGTCGGAGAAGGACGTGCTTGCCACGGAGTTTCCCCGCCTGGGGTTCGAACTTCTGCTGCTGCGCCTCGTCAACGCCCCCGGACTGCTGGATGT
>JBAVJZ010000198.1:0-16220 GCA_049688015.1 Candidatus Deferrimicrobiaceae bacterium
GCACGATGCTCATCTCTCCCGTGAACAGGGAGGTCACGGTGTACGAGGCGCTGTTCGACAGCATCCCGGGAAGCGCCGAGACGATGTTGGGTACCTGGTCGATGGCCATGTAGGTTCCGGCTTCCGCGGCGTTGAGCGTCACCGTTCCCACCTTCGACTGCAGGGAGACGTCGATCTCGGTGGTGGAGGTGTTGATGGCGTATATCCCGATCGCCGTCAGGATCAGAAGAAGCATCAGGGTGATGACCAGTGCGCTACCGCGTTCGTTTTCCATGCTCCCCTCTCATTTACCCGGGATTTCTCAGGTCGATCACGATCCCGTTCTCGATGGCTCTGCGCCGGTAACTGTCGGCGGCTCCCGCCGCCCTGTCCGCCAGCGCCGGCCGCGCATCCTGCCACCCTTTTTCCGTCGTGCGGGTCCGGGCCGAAAGGAACAGCCGCACCTGCTTGACCTGGGAGATCTGCGCCGCTGTCGGGGCGTTCACCATGGTGTCCACGACGAAGTCGCCGTCCGTGTCGAGACCGTACTGGATCTGCATGTCCTCGATGTCGTCCGCCAGCGGTTGGGCGGTACCGGTCATCCTGTCCAGCATCAGCGTGGGGTGGTCCGGATCCGTCGTGTCGATGAAGTACCGGACGAAGCGGGCCCTGGATACGGTGTCCCCGCCCGCGTACCCGGGAACGGGAAACGGTGTGTGGGCCGTCAGGCTGTTGTACAGATTTGTCGACATGCCGACGTCGAAGTCGAGCGTCGTCGCGGAAGGCGTCCCCGTAACCTCGAACAGGTCGGCGCTCTGGTCGTTTCGAATGAGGACGAGGTCGCCGCTCGCGAACCCCGCTGTGCTGGTGACGTTCAGGCTGTTCGCATAGCCGCCCATCCCCAGAGGAGCATCGGTCGGGGGCAGGCTGGCATCCATGTCGTACAGGTAGAAGATGTAGATCTCGTCGGCTCCCGTCGTCCGGTTCAACGGGCGAAAGTTCCGGATGGTGTTGTCGCCGGTGGGAAGGAGTCCGGGGGGAAGATTCACCGCCGCCGGAATTCCGTATCCCGCCAGGCGGATGTCCCGTCCCATAACCTCCAGGACCGACCGCAGGTTCTGCTGTGCCTCCACCACGCGGTTCTGTACCGTGAACGACGCATGCTGGAACTGGAACGTGGCGTACGCAGCGGTCATCGCGATGCCGAGAATGACCATCGCCGTCATGACCTCGATGAGGGTAAATCCCGCCTCGGAGAAACGGCCCCTCGCGTCCCTCGTGCTTTTCCCGGCCACCTTCGCCTTTCCCATGTCAGACCCCTACGTCCGATCGATGCGTCTGCAGCATGACGTTGTGCCAGTTCTGCCGCTCGTCCTGCCAGCAGGTCCACACCGTGATGGTTCGCAATGTCGTGCTCACGTTGTTGACGAACCACGCCCGGTAGTAACTTACTCCCCGAATCGTCACGACATCCCCCTCGCTTCCGGGGAATCCCCCGTACACGGGGGTCATGGTCGCCGTGTTGTAGCCTCCCCCCGGCGTGGATGTGATGGCTGTCCAGGCCGTGTGGCGGAATTTCTCCATCTGGTCCTGGGCGAGCTGTGTTGCAACCGTCGATTTCGCCGCCAGGGAGTTTCCCTTGATGGCCGTCGTCTGCAGGAGCGCGAGGGCCAGAAGACCCACGGCGAGTATCGTGAGTGCGACCATCACCTCGATAAGGGAAAACCCGTTCTCTTTTTTTCTGTCAGATCGTTCCAACGGAGAGCCTCGCCTTTCCCGTCCAGCAAAAGAGCTGGACCGTCGCTGTTTCCCCCAAATCGCTCGAGAGATGGATGTTCGTGGTATCGAGGGGAGTTACCGTCCCTCCCGCCCATCGGTATACGTCGCCGCCTGGACTGAACAACAGGTAGAACATGCCGCCGGACGGCGTCGCGCCTGCCCCTGCGCGCAACCACGCGATATCGTCGATCGTGCAGCCCCCGGGTGCGGATATGGCCGCTCGGTCTGCCGTCCAGACGGTGGACCCCGATCCGGCGTTTCCGCGTTCCAGAAGTACCGTTCCCGCATCCAGGTCGAACGCCATGCGGTATTGCCTCCTCATGGAAAAGGCCCGCGACCTTGCTTCCTGCAACTCCGAAAACACCTCCCGCTGAAAACCGGTGAAGTTGTTGTGCCGGTTCCAGCTTTGAAGATTGGAAATTGCCATGATCGCCCCGATGCCAATGATGGCTACCACGATCATGATTTCCACTAGCGTGAATCCCTTTTTGGATCGCATGGGCTTCCTCCTGCCCCCTCTGACAGCAATGCCCGTGCCACCACGACATTCACCGCTAACCTGCTGTAACTATTGGGGACGAATACCCTCGGGGGAGGGGGCGAGGCAAAATAAATTAATGGAGATGAATTTTTTTAATGCGCCCGCCCGTTCAGGACCGTGGGAGAAACCCGCGGATCTCTTCGAACAGGCGGGGAACGGCGAAACCGGCGCTCTCCCGAATGTGCAGGTCCGTGACCGAGCCCGTAAGGAGGGTCTCTTCGGGATTGATCTCGATGATGGCGGCCCCCGACCTCTTGGAGAGAAGGGGTATGTTGCACGCGGGGGCCACCTGCGCCGACATGCCGATCACCAGCAGGACGGAACAGTGTTTCGCCTCGCTCTCGGCCTCTTCCTGCGCCTCCCAGGGGATCGGCTCCCCGTACAGTACGAGATTCGGCTTGAGAATCTTTCCGCATGCGCACCGCGGGGGGATCCCTTCCCGGATCTTCACCCGGGCAGGGTAACGTTTCCAGCAGGAAAGGCAGATCAGTTCCTCGGCGTTGCCGTGGAACTCGATCACTCTTCGGGAGCCTGCCGCCTGGTGCAGCCCGTCCACGTTCTGCGTGATGACGGATCGGAGGACTCCCCTTCTTTCCATCTCCGCCAGACCGAGATGGGCAGGGTTGGGGACGGCGCGGGAGAACAGGTCAACCATCTCGGAGAGCATCCCCCAGACCTTCTTCGGATCTTTACGGAAGGCACCGATGGTAGCGTACTCCATGGGATCGTACTTTTCCCACATCCCCTGGGTGCCGCGGAACGCGGGGATCCCGCTTTCCACCGAGATCCCGGCCCCGGTGAGCGCAACCGCGTTTCCCCGTGCCCGAAACATTTCGGCCGCCTCCCGGAAAAGCCTGTCCGTCGGGTACGCCAACGGGTTTCGTTTCGTCAGGCCTTCAGGAAGGACTCGAGCTTGAGCGCCAGCCCCATGTCCCCTGCCACCTTCAATTTTCCGGTCATGAACGCCATCTGCCCGTTCAGGCGCCCCGCAAGCATCTCGAGGAAGTCGTTTTCCGCCATCGTGACGATGCAGTTCGGGTCGGAAGAAGCAGCCGACGCCACGGAGCACTTTCCGTCCTTCATCGATACGGAGTATGTCTCCTCTCCCACCTGGAACTGGTAGACGGCGTTCATGCCGGCCAGTTTCGACGGTTCGGAGTTCAGTTTGGACTCGAGCGATTCGAAGAACCCCTTGACGGTCGTTTCGGCCATGGCGATTCCCTCCCTCCCTTCCAGAAAAATGAACAGTCGTTCATTAAGTTCGACGCTACCATCGCCCTCCCCGATTTGTCAACGCGGCAAACCTTTCGCCGGATATTTCGAACGTACCTCCACCGGTGGTATGATTTCGGCCATGCGCGTATTCGGCCTGACGGGAGGAATCGGGTCCGGGAAGAGCACCGTGGCCCGCCTGTTCCGGGAGGAGAAAATCCCCGTCGTGGATGCGGACCGGATCTCCCGGGAGATCACCTCACCGGGTAAGCCCGCCTACGTCGAGATCGTCGGTCGGTTCGGAGAGAAGATCCTGTTGCCCGACGGCCGGATCGACCGGAAAATGCTCGGTGCGATCATCTTCGCGAATCCCGGGAAGCGCGCGGATCTCGAAGCCATCACCCACCCGCGCATCTCCGAGGGGATGCAGGAGGCCATTTCCGCACTCGCCTCGGAAGGGCATCCGGTCGCCATCGTCGAGGCGGCTCTCATCCACGAAAAGGAACCCCAGGGGATATTCAACGCGGTGATCGGGGTGCGATGCGGCAGGGGACCGCAGGTCGAGCGCCTCATGCGCCGCGACGGGATCCCGCGGGAGCAGGCACTCCGGATCGTATCTTCCCAGATGGATCCCGAGGAGAAGGCTCTGGCGTCGGACTACGTCATCGACAATTCCGGAGACCTCGCTGGAACCCGCGCCCAGGTCCGGGCCCTCGCGAATACACTTCGTCAAGCGGCTTCCGGGAACTGAAAACTCTATAGAAGCGTCTCCGGGGCCGTGTATTCCCTGCCAAGCGCCCGGGCGACTCCTTCGCAGGTCACCCTTCCCCGAAACGTGTTGAGCCCGGCCCGCAGCCCGGAATCTTTCCGAAGGGCTTCGAGCACGCCCCTCCCGGCGATCGCCCTCACATACGGAAGGGTCGCCTTCGTCAAGGCAATCGTGGAGGTCCGGGAAACGGCCCCCGGCATGTTCATCACGCAGTAGTGAACCACCCCTTCCTCAACGAAGTAAGGTTCCGCGTGCGTCGTCGGTCGGGACGTCTCCAGCGTCCCTCCCTGATCGATGGAGATGTCCACCACGACCGAACCCCGCGGCATGCGACGAAGCAGCTTCCGGGAGATCAGGACGGGTGCCCTGCCCCCGACAAGCAGCACCGTGGAGATCACGAGATCGGAAGAAACGACCGCTCGTTCGATCGATCCCGGTGTGGACAGAACCGTACGGACACGCCCTCCGGTCTCCTTCCGTACCCGCGCAAGGTTTTCCCGGGAGATATCGAGCACCGTCACATTCGCCCCGATCCCGGCGGCTGTCCGCACCGCGCTGCGGCCCGCGGTGCCTGCTCCGATAACACAGACCGATGCGGGCTTCCCGCCCTGCACCGCGGGAAGAAGGATCCCCCGGCCTCCGGCTTCCTTCTCGAGGCCACGGGCGCCGGCCTGGACGGACAGGATCCCCGCCACCTCGCTCATCGGGCGGAGCAGGGGAAGGCGTCCCCGTTTCGTCACCGTTTCGTAGGCGATCGCCGTCACCTTCCTGGCGAGCAACACGTCCGTCAGCCTCGGGAAAGCGGCAAGATGCAGGAACGTGAACAGGGCGGTACGCTCGGAGAGGAACCGGAACTCCCGGGGGAGAGGCTCCTTCACCTTGACGACGAGATCGGCGTTCCACACGTTCTCCGGGCCCTTTACCATGGACGCTCCCGCCCGGGAGAACTCCGAATCCGGGAGTCCGCTCCCCAGCCCCGCGCCGCGCTCGACGAGGACCGTTGCCCCCGCTTCGCGAAGCGCCGTGACATACGGGGGAGTCGCGGCGACCCGGTTTTCCCCCTTCTTGATCTCCCGCGGGATGCCGATTCGGAGATTCATCGCATTTCCTCCGAGAGAACCACCCGGGCATCCGCAACGATCAGCCCTTTCTCGCGAACGATCACCGGGTTCAGGTCCATCTCCTCGATCCCGGGATGCCGTGCAACAAGGTCCGACACCCGGACGAGGAGATCGCGGACGGCGGCGACATCGGCGGGCTTCCTGCCCCGAACTCCCTCCAGGGCTCGCGCCCCCCGGATTTCCGAGGTCATTTCCGCGGCGTCTTTTCCCGAAAGAGGGACGATCCGGAACGAGACGTCCTTCATCACCTCCACCATGATCCCTCCGAGCCCGAACATCACCGCGTGCCCGAACTGAAGGTCCTTCGTCACGCCGATGATGACCTCCTGCCCGGGGGCCGCCATCGCTGCGACGAGCACGCCGCCGTCCCTCGCCCCTATCCTCCCGGCCGCCTCCGCAATGCGGCGGTACGCCTTCCTGACCCCTTCCTCGTCGAGCACGTCCAGGACCACCCCCCCCACGTCGGTCTTGTGCGTCACGTCGGGGGAGTTCATCTTCACCGCGACCGGGAACCCGAGGCCCCGGGCGGCCGCAACCGCCTCCTGCTCGCTCCCCGCGGGATGCGAAGGGGTAACGGGAAATCCGTTTCCGGCGAGAAACGCCATGGATTCGGCGGGGGTCATCGCCCGCAGGCTCTCCGGGGCCTTTTCCGGCGATACGGGAACGGTTCGATCCGTCGGGAAGGTAATTCTGTCGAAACGCGCGTAGCAGGACAGGGCCTTTACCGCCCGTTCCGGCGTCGGAAAGACGGCGATCTTCTTTTCGTGCATCTTCCCCCGCTCTTCCCTTTCGACGTCGGCCCCGCCGAGGTAGGCGACGAGATCGCATTTCCCCGGACGGATGACTTCGGAAGCCCCCGGAATCGGGTCGCCGAAGATCGTCATGACCACGTCGTAGTGCCCTTCCGCGGCGGCAAGGACCTTACGGTACCGCTCCGCGTCAGTGTCCCCCGTGAGATCGAGCGGGTTTCCGACGATGCAGTGGGCCGGGAGGATCTCCCGCAGCCGGGCGGCCAGTTCCGGGGGAAGGGAGGATACGCGGAAGCCCTCTTCCTCGGCCACGTCGGTCGCGATGATGGCGGACCCGCCCGAGCTGGTGACGATCAGCATTTTCGGGCCCGCCGGCGGCGGCAGGTAGGCCAGCGCCTTGGAAAAGTCGTACAGCTCCTCGAGGGTGGAGGCGCGGTGCACACCGAACTGGCGGAACACGGCGTCGTAGATTTCGTCCTTTCCCGCAAGCGACCGGGTGTGGGATTCGGCAGCCTTTCTCCCCTGCTCGGTTCGCCCCGCCTTGAAGATCACGATGGGCTTGCGGCACTTCCTGACAGCCGAGAGGAATTTCCCCGCGTCCTTCACCCCTTCGATATAGAGGGCAATGACCTTCACGTTCGGGTCGTCGGTGAAATAGGCGATCAGATCCGCCTCGTCGACGTCGGACCGATTGCCCATGCTCACAAATGCGGAGAAGCCGATTCGATCTTCTGATGCCCAGTCGATCAGCGCCGCGCCCACGGTCCCGCTCTGGGAAACGATCGCGATTTCGCCCTTCCGCGTGATGAGCGGCCAGGAGGCGCAGATCCCGTGGTACGGGTAGTTGACTCCCTGGCAGTTCGGCCCGATGACGCGGATCCCGAACCGGCTGGCGTTCCGGACCAGCTCCTGCTGCAGGGCGGCGCCTTCCTCACCCGACTCCGCGAAACCTCCCGTGATGACGATCGCGGATCGTACCCTCCTCTCTCCCAGCTGGAGCATCGTCGCGGGAACGAGCTTTGCCGGGATGATGACGACAGCAAGATCCGTCCCCTCCGGGATCTCGGAGGCGGATCGGACGGAGGGGACCCCGAGAATCACTTCTCCCTTCGGGTTCACGGGGACGACTTCTCCCGGGAATCCGGCATCCAGAATATTGCGGAAGATCTGGAATCCCATTTTTTCCGGATTGGCCGATGCGCCGATGACGGCGATCCGGCCGGGTCGGAACAGAGGCGTGAGGGCGGAGAGCATGGGGTCACCTCTTCGAGATGGCCCTCCCCCTTCCGGCCAAGGGAATGACCCGGGGCAGGAGGTTTGCGCGTCCCTGCGGGAAGCGGGGCGGCCGGATTATTGGGGACAATTTAGCAAAGGGGAACCGACGTGTCACTTCCTTTCGGAACGTGCGCCCCTCAGGATCAAAGAAAAAGCGCCGCCGGCCGGATTCCCGGAGGCGCTCTCCCCCGCTACTTCTTGGTACTCCGTTTACACTTTCCGCACGTTGGAGGCTTTTTTCCCCTTGGGTCCGTCGGTCACCTCGAACTCCACTTTCATCCCCTCGGTGAGGGAACGGAAGCCGTCGCCCACAATCTCGCTGAAATGGACGAAAATGTCCTCCCCGTCGTCCGGCGTGATGAACCCGTACCCTTTGGAATCGTTGAACCACTTCACCGTCCCTGTTGACATGCCTTTTTTGTCTCCTTTGCTTTTCTCGCCCTAGGATCGGCGGATTGTTCCCTCCCTCGCATCGGCAGGAGACTTGCTCTTCAAGCGGGTTTTACCCGGCGACAAGAGAATCCTCCCTGTTGCGCGCGACTTCGGCGCGCCCCAGTGCGGACTCGGACCCCAGATAGATGACATCGCCCGGTCCCACCGAGAAAAGTTTCTGGGCAAGTTTCGCCAAGGAGATCCGGTTCATGCTTCTCCTGCTTTTCCGGAATTCCAGCATCGTCCCGACACGCAGGATCGTGTCGGTGGAGGTATCCATTCTATA
Source organism: Candidatus Deferrimicrobiaceae bacterium (assembly GCA_049688015.1). Classification (GTDB taxonomy): domain Bacteria; phylum Desulfobacterota; class Deferrimicrobia; order Deferrimicrobiales; family Deferrimicrobiaceae; genus CSP1-8. The sequence goes on from JBAVJZ010000198.1 coordinate 8,144, forward strand.
TACGGGATATCCGCGCATAAACGGCTGAAAACTTAGCAAATACCGCGCCTCAGAGACATCCGGAAAATCTGTATGATTTTAAGGGAGTTATCCTGTTGTTATGGAAGAGTAATCAGGGCAACGGGAATCCAATTTCCCTTTATTGGCAATACTTTTCCCTCTGTTTCCAGAAAGGGGAAATTATTTCCCAGGCCTATCTTTTCAGGATCGAGGATCTATCGACGAGTTCCTTCCAGTGATCCCTATCCCTCTTCCCCTTCCAGATCGAACGGAAAACGGATACGATCATGGCGAGCATCACCAGGAACCCGATGCCAAAGAACCCCCAGAACAGGATATCCATCATGGTGCCCCCTTTCCCTTACTGAGGCCATGATTGTTCGCCCGTGGTTATCCCTCCCGTCCATGGAACATCCGGTTTCAGTATACACGATTCGGAGGCCCATCAAAAGCGGGCATCGTCCCCCCCCTGAACGCGGAAAAATATAGTATCGTTCAGGAATCAGAGACCGCTTCTGTGAATCCTACAAAGGGAATTGCAACCGAGATGAAGCTCCGCGACCCACTGCCCAAACAAGGAGGAACAATGTCCGGAACCGGCCCCGGAATCGACGGATGCTGGCCCCTTTCCACCCTTCCCTTCCTCGGGAAACCCCTTCCCGAAACGATGTACGCCCTGACGATCCATCGGAACCGGTACGGACCGCCCTCCGAAACTCTTCGTCTGGAGCAGGTTCCTGCTCCGCGCCTTCACGGACGCGACGCGAATCGCGTGCTCGTGGCTGTCCTGGCCACGGGCCCGAACTTCAACACCAACTTCGCCTCGATGGGCCTCCCGGTGCCGGCATTCGGAAGAGGAGACACCGCCACCGTTCACATCCCGGGAAGCGACGCCCTGGGATTGGTGGTAGACGCCGGCACGGCTGTATCGCGCGTAAAAGTGGGACAGGCGGTCATCCTCGATTCGTGGACTGGACACAACATCCGGGGGTACGAGACACACGACGGGTTCAACGCGCAGTTCACGATCGTCGACGAGGAGAGAGCGATCCCCGTCCCGCCTCCCTTGCGGCGAGCTACTCCGGAGAGGCTTGCGGCGATGCTCCTCACCTACGGAACAGCCTATCGGGCCGTCGTCGAGAGACTTCGCGTCTCCCCCGGAACTTCCATCCTCCTTCTGGGGGGAGGCAAGGGGACGAGCTTTGCGGGAGCCCAGATCGCAAAGCGCCTCGGAGCCCGGGTAATCCTGTTCGGGTCCAACCCCGAACTTTTCCGATCGCTTCACGAGCGCGGAATCGCGGACGCCTTCGTCGACAGACGCGCCATTCCCCCGGAGGTCTTCGGCCCCATACCGCCGGATGCCTCTTGCGAGGAATGGCTTGCGCGGACGGAACCGTTCCGTCAGGCGATATACGCCGCCAATGGCGGCCACCCGGTGGACACGATCTTCGAACACACCGGCGCTTTCAATTTTCCCCTCCTCGTCTCCGCCCTCACCCGATACGGCGCGCTCGTTTTCTTCGGCGCCACGGGAAAAGGCCTTAAGGGGGAGTACGGGGAAACGTTCTTCTACGAAGGGAGAAGATTCGTCTTCGACGCGCGGTGGGTGTGGATGCGGCAGAAGCAGGTCCTTTTCCGAAAGGGGACCCCCGGTTCGATCTTTTCGGAAATCGGCCTTCTCCCCGGACGCAGGGGCCTGATCTGGGGGGCCGACGCCTATTCCCGGGGTTTCGCCCGCGCGGCGCTGGAACGTGGAGCGGAACTCGCCTTCGTTGCCTCGCGCTCCACCGAGAAAAAGGGGATCGCCGCGCTCCGACGGATGGGCATTCCCTCCTCCCGCGTGATCGACCGGGACGGGATGGACCTTCCGCCCGACATGCCCGACCCGCTCACTCCCGACGGAAAACCGAATCCCGATTACACCAAGGGATTCATGCGAAACGCCCAGGCCCTCGGCAAGGCGTACTGGGGGATTTTCGGTCCCCGGCAGAGTCCCGACTTCATCGTGGACCGCCCGGACCAGAGCACGCTTCACTACAGCACCTTCGTCCTGCGGGATTTCGACGAAAAAAACGCCATGCCCTCCGGGTATGTCCTCATCCGCGGGAAAACAGACCTGTCCCTCCTGGGATCCCATATGTACCGTGCGGACCAGGCGATGGAGGTCGTCAGGCTCCTGTCCGAGGGAAAGATCGTCATGGAACAGGAGGACCTGGAGATCACCGGCCTGGACGGTCTTCCGCGGATACAGCAGAAAATGCTCGACGGCACCATGACGAAACCGAAAGGGGTCGCGCTCGTCCAGGCGGACCGGGCCGGGCGGGCGATCCGGGAGTATGAGGAGGCGTTCCTCGGGGAGAGGATCGTCGACGCCGACCCGAAGGAGAACCGTTATCTCGACGTGCGCCTCCTGGGAGAGGTGGCCGTCGTGACGATTTCCCGCCCGGAGGCGCTGAACGCGCTCAACGAGGAACTTCTGTCCCAGCTTTCCGCCATGATCCGGGAGCTTGGATCCCTCGGAACGATCGAGGGAAGAACGGTGCGGGCCGTGGTGCTTACGGGAGCGGGCAGGGCCTTCGTCGCAGGAGCGGACGTGAAGGAGTTCCAGGGCAAATCCGCGGAAGCGATCGGAACGCTTGCCGGGAAGAACATCGCCGTATTCACGGAGCTCGAAAAGCTGCCCCTTCCCGTTATCGCCGTCATCGACGGATTCGCGCTGGGGGGCGGGAACGAACTGGCGATGAGCGCCCATTACCGGATCGTGACCGAGAACGCAAGCCTGGGCCAGCCCGAGGTCAAACTCGGGATCATCCCGGGGTATGGAGGCATGCAGAGGCTTCCTCGCCTGGTCGGTCCCGCGAGGGCGGCCGAGCTTTCCGCCAACGGCGAACCGGTGGACGGATACACGGCGGTATCGTGGGGACTGGCGGACGAGTTCGCCCCCTCCGCGACCGCTTTGTCCGTTGCCGTCCGGCACGCGCGCGGTTTTGCTTCGGGAGAGAGAACGGTCCCGCGAAAGGACTGGGACGCGATCGGTGCGAAGCAGAAGGATGCGCTCCGGCGCTGTCTCGAACAAGAGGAGATCCGCAACATCCTATCGGCCACCCATCCGGGCCCCGAGGAAGCGAAGGACATCCTCACGGCGAGGAAAGCCGCCGCGCGGGGCGCCCTGCTTGCCATGAAATACGGGTACGAGAACGGGTTTTCGTCCGGCCTGGAAAACGACGCCCGGGCGTTCGGCGAGATCACCGCCTCGCCCGGGGGCCAGGAATGGGTAGGCCGGTTTCTCGGCAAGGACCCGAAGCAATCGTCTTTTCTGGAACTGGTCCCTGCAAAAGCGAAGTGATAGGGGAGGCGTAATCGCCTCCCCTATCCAAAAAGGCGCCGGGGGAACGCCGTCGCGCTCTCAGGAAGGATGGAAACGACGTTGTCGTAGTCGTCGTCCCGGGATCCTCACCGCCCGGTCTATTTCATGGTAGGCATGACAAACTCGGCGCCCGAGCGAATCCCCGTCGGCCACCGTGACGTGATCGTTTTCATCCGGGTGTAGAAGTTGACGCCTTCGGGGCCGTGCACGAAATAGTCCCCGAACAGCGAACGCTTCCATCCGCCGAAGCTGTAAAACGCCACCGGCACGGGGATCGGCACATTGACCCCGATCATCCCCGCCTCCACACGTCTGGCGAATTCACGTGCGGTGTCCCCGTCCCGCGTAAATACGGCGGTCCCGTTCCCGAACGCGTGATCGTTCACCAGCTGCAATGCACCCTCGAAATCCGGAACGCGCACCAGAGAAAGTACGGGGCCGAAGATCTCTTCCTGATAGATCCTCATACCGGGCGTAACCCGGTCGAACAGGCAGGCGCCCAGGAAGAAACCCTTTTCGTGTCCTCGGATCGTAAGCCCCCGTCCATCCACCACAAGCTTCGCCCCCTCGCTTACGCCGAGGTCGACGTATCGTTTCACCCGCTCCAGGTGCTCGCCCGTGACAAGGGGCCCCATTTCCGCCTCGGGGTTTTGGCCGGGCAGGACCTTGAGCGTCCTGATTCTGTCGACGAGCCGTTTCACCAAGGCGTCGGCGACCACATCCCCTACCGCGACGACCACGGAGATGGCCATGCATCGTTCTCCCGCGGAGCCGTACGCAGCTCCCATCAAGGCATCCACGGCCTGCCCGAGATCCGCGTCGGGCATTACGACGGCGTGGTTTTTCGCGCTGCCCAGGGCCTGGACACGCTTGCCATGTGACGTTGCCTTCCGATACACCTGTTCGCCGACCACGCTGGACCCAACGAAGCTTACCGCGGCGACCTGCGGGTGCGAGATCAGGAGATCGACCGCCTCCTTCTCTCCGTGTACCACGTTCAGAACTCCCGGAGGCAGTCCCGCTTCGGCGAACAGTTCGGCGAGCCGCACCGGGCAGGAAGGGTCTTTCTCGGAGGGTTTCAGGACAAAGGTGTTGCCGCAGGCGATGGCGACGGGAAACATCCACATCGGCACCATGGCAGGGAAATTGAACGGGGTGATCCCGACGCATACCCCGAGCGGCTGCCGGAAGGAATAACTGTCGACTCCGGTCCCCACGTTTTCCGAATAGCTTCCTTTCAACAAGTGAGGTATCCCGCAGACGAACTCCACCACTTCCGCCCCCCGCGTCAGGGACCCGGCTGCATCGCTTAGCACCTTCCCGTGCTCGGCCGTGATCAGGGCGGAAATTTCCTTCCCATGCCGGTCCAGCAATTCCTTGAACCGGAACAGGATCCTCGCCCGCCGGAGAGGAGGTGTGGCCGCCCAGGCGGGGAAAGCGGCAGCCGCGGCGGAAACCGCTTCCTCCACTTCGTCCTTGCCGGCGAACGCAACTCGGCCGCTCACTTCTCCGGTAGCCGGATTGTAGACGTTCCCGTAACGACCGCCGGAACCGGGAATGCTCCTGCCGTTTACGAAATGACCGATGGTTTTCGGGATTGTGCCTTCCAATTCGATACCTCCTCGTCCTGGAGTCGGGCAAAAATTGTCGGTTATTTTCCTATTATCGCCTTGATCCCGGGTAAGGAACAAGGGTTTGCTGTCTTTTTCGGTGGGTTTTTGAGGATACAATAGCGATCGGGAGGATTCCCTGTTGACGGAGCTGCTCTTCGCCCGTGGCCAGATGGCGATGCTTTTCGCCTTCCATATCATCTTCGCGGTTGCCGGGATGGGGATGCCTGTTCTGATGGTCGTCGCGGAGGCCGCCGGTCGAAAGACCGGCAAACCCGTATATCTGGAACTGGCGAGACGATGGGCCCGGGGAACGGGTGTTCTGTTTGCCGTCGGGGCGGTCTCCGGGACAGTGCTCTCCTTCGAGCTGGGTCTTCTGTGGCCCCGTTTCATGGAGTTCTCCGGGGGGATCATCGGGCTTCCATTCGCACTCGAGGGGTTCGCCTTTTTCGCCGAGGCGATCTTCCTCGGGATCTATCTTTACGGGTGGGACAAGGTTTCTCCCCTTCTCCACCTGCTTTCCGGGGTGGCCGTCGCCCTCGGAGGAATCCTGTCGGGGATCTTCGTGGTCACGGCGAACGCGTGGATGAACAGCCCCGCCGGCTTTGCCCTGCTGGACGGCATACCGGTAAACATCTCCCCCCTCGCCGCGATGCTAAACCCGGCATGGAAGACGGAGACGGCGCACATGACCCTCGCCGCCTTCGCCGCAACCGGGTTCGCGGTGGCGGGGATCCATGCCTTCATGCTCCTCCGGGACAGGGGAAACCTGTTCCATCGCCAGGCGCTCGGCATCGCCCTCTGGGTGGGAGGCATTGCGGCGATCCTGCTCCCCGTGAGCGGGGATTTCAACGCGCGGTTCATCGCCCGCCACCAGCCGGCGAAGCTCGCCGCCATGGAGGGGCAGTTCCGCACCGAACGGGGGGCGCCTCTCCGAATCGGCGGGATCCCCGACGTTGACGGCCGGACGACGAGATTCGCGATCGAGATCCCGCGGGCGTTGAGCCTCCTCGCCTTTCACGACCCCGACGCGGAAGTAAAGGGATTGTCGGCCTTTCCCCGTGACGAGTGGCCAAATCCGGTGCCGGTTCACCTGGCGTTCCAGTTCATGGTGGCCTCCGGGACGACCATGAGCGTCCTGGCCCTTCTTTCGGCCCTGTTTGCCTGGAGGAGGAGAGAATGGTTGTACACCCGCCGCTTTCTCTTCGCCGTCGCGGCTTGCGGACCGCTCGGAATCCTCTCGGTGGAAGCGGGCTGGGTCGTGACCGAACTCGGCCGGCAACCGTGGGTCATTCACGGAGTGATGCGCACGGCGGATGCGGTCACCACGGTCGGAAGACTCGCGATCCCCTTCGCCTTCTTCTCCCTTCTCTACCTCGCCCTCGGGATCTCCGCCGCCTGGCTGCTCAAGCGTGAGGTCTCGGCAAGCCCCGCCTTCCCTCTCGAAGAGCGAGGCAGCAGAGAGCCCGGGTAGGATGCTCTCCCTTCCTTCCATTCTGGCAGGGAGCATTCTCGGATCCCTCATGCTCTACGCCCTGCTGGGCGGCGCCGATTTCGGCGGTGGGGTCTGGGACCTCCTGGCACGGGGGCCCCGCGCCGAAGCCCAGAGGCGCCTGATCGCACGCGCCATCGGGCCGGTCTGGGAGACGAACCACATCTGGCTCATTGTCGCGATCGTCATCCTCTTCACCGGTTTCCCCCCGGCATTCGCCGCAATCTCCACCGTGCTGTTCGTGCCACTTACCCTGCTGCTCGCCGGGATCGTCCTTCGGGGGGCCGCCTTTGCGTTTCATGCGTATCATCTGCACGAGGAACACGGAGCGGGTTGGTGGGGTACTCTTTTCGCGGGGGCCAGCCTCGTCACCCCGGTTCTGCTCGGGGTCACGATCGGAGCCCTCTCTTCCGGACGAATCCCATCAGAACCGCTGACTTTCACCGGAGATACATCGATTTGGCTCGCCCCCTTCCCGCTTTCAGTAGGGGTCCTCACCCTCTCCGCCTTCTCCTATCTGGCCGCGGTCTACCTCATCATGGAAACGGATGACCCCGACCTGCGGAGCGACTTCCGCTGCCGCGCCCTTTGGTCGGCAGCGATGGTCGTCCTGCTGTCCCTTTTCGTCCCGGTCATCGCCGCTTCGGGAGCACCCGACTTCCACGAAGCACTAACGGGAAGCGACTGGTTTGTCAGTTTGGTGATGTTCAACGCAACCGCCACCCTGGGGGCATGCGTCTCCCTTGTTCTTTCCGCGTACCGCCTCGCCCGGATCTGCGCCGCCGCCCAGGTCGCTCTGATCCTTCTCGGCTGGGGTCTGGCCCAGTTTCCGTTCCTCGCCCGGCCGGCCATTACCTTCGCTTCTTCCGCGTCCTCCCCTTCCACGCTTCGCCTCCTGCTCCTCTTCCTCGCGGCAGGGGCGGTCCTCCTGTTTCCGGCCGTCTTCCTGCTGATGCGAATCTTCAAAAGGGAGGCTTTGTCCGGCAGGTACGGGGAGCCCTCTTGACGGATTCCTGAACGGGCCTCGCCGAAGGCCTTTCCTCCCTCGATCTGGCCCCCGCCTGCCCGCCGCACGACATTTTCCTGTCCCTGGGGCCGGATGCCCCCTCTATTCCGAAATATCACCCAGGTAGGCTGCGCGCACCTTCGCATTCTGACGAAGTTCGGATGCCGTTCCGGTCAGGGTAATAGCGCCCGTTTCCAGTACGTATGCCCGGTGGGCGACTGCGAGTGCCATGAATGCGTTCTGTTCGACGAGAAGGATGGTCGTCCCGGCACGGTTGATTTCCCGGATGAGAAGAAATATGTCCCTCACCAGAAGCGGGGAAAGACCCATGGAAGGCTCGTCCAGCAGTACGACGGCCGGTTTGGCGACCATCGCCCGCCCGATGGCGAGCATCTGCTGCTCTCCGCCCGAAAGCGTGCCAGCCGACTGGGAAGCTCTCTCCTTCAGCAGGGGGAACAGGGAAAACACTTTCGCGACGCTTTTCTCGATCTCCTCCCGGGAGTCCCGTGTGAACGCACCCATCTCCAGGTTGTCCCGAACGGTCATATTCGCGAATATCCCCCGTCCCTCCGGTACCAGGGATACCCCCATCCTGACGATCC
>JBAVJZ010000199.1:0-23266 GCA_049688015.1 Candidatus Deferrimicrobiaceae bacterium
ACCTCGCTGTTGCCGAGCTTGGTCTTGGTCTGTCCCTCGAACTGGGGCTCGGGCACTTTCACGGAAACGACCGCGGTCAGCCCCTCGCGTACGTCGTCCCCGGTCAGGTTCTCCTTGACGCCCTTGAGCAGATTCCCGGCGTTCGCGTACTGGTTGATCGCCCGGGTCAGCGCGGAGCGGAAGCCGATGAGGTGCGTTCCTCCCTCGTGGGTGTTGATGTTGTTCGCGAAGGAGAAGACGGTCTCCTGATACGAATCGTTGTACTGGAAGGCCACCTCCGTCTGGACCCCGTCCCTCTCCCCTTCCACGAAGATCGGCTTGGGGTGCAGGGGGGTCTTGTTCCGGTTCAAGTGCTGGACGAAGGAGCTGATCCCCCCCTTGTACTGGAACTCGTGGGACTTGCCGCTTCGTTCGTCGAGGATGGAGATCCGGAGCCCCGCGTTGAGAAACGACAGTTCGCGCAGCCTTCCGGAAAGGATATCGAAGGAGAATTCGGTTTCGGTGAAAATCTCCGTGTCGGGCCGGAACGTCACCTTGGTGCCGGCCTTCCGGGATTTGCCCGTCGCCTGGAGGGGCGACACCGTCTCGCCCCGTGAGAAGCGGATCCGGTGGACGGACCCGTCCCGGCGCACCTCCGCCTCGAGCTCCTCGGACAGGGCGTTCACCACGGAGACGCCCACCCCGTGCAACCCACCCGAAACCTTGTAGGACGCCTTGTCGAACTTCCCGCCGGCGTGCAAGGTCGTCAGAACCACCTCGATGGCGGGCTTGCCCTCTCCCTCCATCACGTCGACGGGGATCCCACGGCCGTTGTCGTCCACGGTTACGGAATCGTCCTTGTGAATGGTGACCTGGATATTGTCGCAGTACCCGGCCATTGCCTCGTCAATGGCGTTATCCACAACTTCGTAGACGAGGTGGTGGAGCCCGTGGGAATCCGTGCTCCCGATATACATGGCCGGCCGTTTCCGGACGGCCTCCAGACCTCTTAAAACCTTAATGTTATCGCCAGTGTACGCTTCCGCACCGTTGCCGTTTCTGGCAATGTCTTCCGGACGGTTCGCCATGGGTATTCTGCCCTCGATAGATTAATCGATCTATCATACTACGGATTGGCCCGGGAGGACGAGTTTTTCCGGCGGGAAAAGGGAGGACGGAGAGTGGTTTCCCGCGTCCTCCCGGCTTACAGAATCCTCATAGGCATGATGATGGCGAGATAGTTCTTGTCGGTCGCCGGCCTCACGATCACCTGGGACACTTCGTCTTTCAGCTCCATTCGAACCGTATCCTCGGAGATCCCGCCGAGGGCGTCCTGCAGGTATCGCCCGTTGAATCCGACCTTGATCGGTGCTCCCTCGAACTCGATCGGCAGCAGGTCGCGTGCCTCGCCGATGTCCGGGCTGGTGGTGGACACCTCCAGTTGTTTTCCCGAGAACGAAAGTCTTACGCTGTTCACCTTGTCGGGCGCCATGACGCTTACGCGTTTCAGGACATCGAGGAACGTTCCCCGGGGTACCCCCGCTACGATTTGGTTCTCCTTGGGCACGACCTGCCGGTAATCCGGAAATTCCGCGTCGAGAAGGCGCACCCAGACTTCCGTGTCCCCTTTCCCGGCAAAGAGGAACTTTTCCGTGGCGGACAGCTCCAGAGAGCCCGGTCCCCCGTCGGAGAGCTTCCGGATCTCGATCAACCCTTTGCGCGGGACGAGCACACGTCTTTCCCCCAAAAGATCCCCCAGGTTCGGCACCTCCTCATCCGCTATCGCGAGTCGGTGCCCGTCCGTCGCCACCATGCGGAGAATCGTCCTCCCTTCCTCTTCCTGCCGTTCCAGGAGGATTCCCGAAAGGTTGTACCTCGTCTCGTCGCCGGTCGCGAAAGCGCTGACGCGGTCGATCAGCTTGCGAAACGTCTCCGAGTCCACGGGGACGGGCTTTCCCTTCGGTCGTTCCGGCATCTCCGGAAATTCCTCGCTCCCCAGTCCCGCCAGGCGGAAATGGCCCCGGCCCGCGGAGATCTCCACGTAATTTCCCTCGCGTCCCGCCACGGTAACCGGCCCCTTGGGAAGGACCTTCGCGATGTCGAACAGTTTCCGCGCCGGGAGAGCGACGGAACCGGGCTCGACTACATCCAGTGACTGAGAGCAGCGAACAACGATCTCCAGGTCGGAAGCGACGAGCGTGAGTCCCGGACTTCCCGTCGGTCCTGCCTTCGGGCCCGCGCTGAGAAGCGTGTGTGAAAGGATCGGCATGGTGTGCCGCCTTTCCGCCACCCCCTGGATGCGGGCAAGAATTCCCTCGAACTGGTCACGATCCACGGTAAAGTTCATCGTCACCCTCTTCTTTTATTAATCATTAATATAGTTCGTAGTCGTAGTAGAGGATGTGAAATTGTGGACAGCATGTGAAAGTCCGCTGTCTCCTTCCGAAAACCCGGGAAACAACATGCGCACAACCCGGGTGGCGAATACCCGCGGCCCGGGGAGAAACGATTCATCCGCAATTGCCCCACAGGGTTATCCATTGATCGATTTGCGCAGCGCCTCGATGCTGTTTCTTAACGATACATCGTCTTTGGATTTTTTCTCTATCATTTTTACGGCGTGCATGACAGTGGAATGATCGCGACCGCCGAAACGCTGCCCGATATCGGGGAAGGAGCATTTGGTCATCTCCCGCATGAGGAACATGGCGACCTGCCGCGGATGGGCTACCACCTTGTGTTTGCGAGCGGAGCGTAGATCGGAGACCTTCACCCCGAAGTGTTCGGATACAGCCTTCAGAATGGCGTCCGGAGAGATTTCACGGACTGCGGATTCCAGGAGCCGGGAAAGCACCTCGCGGGCCAGGTCCAGGTTGATCTCCCGCTTGGTGAGGGAGGCGTGCGCCCCGATCCGGATGAGAGATCCCTCCAATTCCCGGATGTTGTTCTTGATCATGGTGGCGAGGAACAGGGAGACGTCGGGGGGGAGAGGAATCTGGTCGGCCTCCGCTTTTCGATTCAGGATCGCAAGCCTCGTCTCCAGGTCCGGCGGCTGGATGTCCGCCACAAGACCCCATTCGAACCGCGACTGGATCCTCTCCTCCAGGTCGGGTATCTCCTTCGGGAACTTGTCGCTGGATACGACGATCTGCCTCCGGGAGGAATAGAGGTCGTTGAAGGTATGGAAGAACTCCTCCTGCGTGCGCTGCTTCCCCGCGATGAACTGGACGTCGTCCACCAGGAGCATGCCCACGTTACGGTATTTCTCCTTGAAGTCCGGCATCCGGTTTGTCCGGAGGGAGAAGATGAGCTCATTGGTGAATTTCTCGGCGGTGATATAGCACACCTGGACGCGAGGGTTGTGGTCCTGGGAGAGGTTCCCGATGGCGTGGAGCAGGTGGGTCTTGCCGAGACCGACGCCTCCGTAAAGGAAAAGAGGGTTGTAGCTCTTGGCGGGGTCGCTCGCCACGGCGAAGGAGGCGGCGTGGGCAAACTGGTTTCCCGCGCCCACGACAAATCGGTCAAAGGTATACCGCGGATTGAGTTCCCCGTTGCGCGTCTTCGGTTTCTGTTGTTTTGCGTCCCGGTGGCCGTCCATGGACAATTCCGGAGGAGGCGCCGACCGCCCTTCCTCCCCGTCCTCCTCGCTTCCCACCACGATCTCGACGGAGATGTTTCTCCCGAGTTCCTTTCGGGCGGCCTCCTCGAGTTTGGGCATATAGTTTTCCTCAATCCATTGCTTGAAAAACTTGTGAGGTGTCGCCACCAGGAGAAGGGAGCCTTCCCGGGAGACGAAACGCAGCGGGCGCAACCAAGTCTCGAACACCTGGTCGCTCACACTGTTCTTCAGGTGGGCAAGAACCTTTTCCCAAGCCTGGGAAGTCACCGGATGGCCTACCTCATGAGGTGTCGCACAACGTGTGAAAGAAGGAAAATCACATTCATTGTCGGGCGGTTAAGGTATTTCTCCCCCGGAGAGTTGCCAACATGGTTATCCACATCTGTGGAAAAGACAAAAACATCATGTAAATCAAAAGATTTAATGTGATAACCCCGGTGTTTTTCTCCGTTTGACCTGCGCGTGTTATCGATTCGGAAGAGGTAGGATTCCGCCGCGCTGTCAGGCTTAAGGCGAAGGAAGGGTATCATACCCCGAAAAGGGGAATCAAGGATATTTTCCCGCTCTTCCTTTCGCGGCGATTTTGGAACGGTAACGATCCCAGTCCACGGCTACCCGGAGGGTCGAAGCGACCTCGTCGCGAACGCGGCAAAACGCGGAAGATCGAAAATGGCGGAGCAGGGATTCGCGCAGCGGCATTACCTGCTCCGCAGGCTCCCAGGGTACAGGCAGGCCGGTACCGGTGTCGATCAGGCATCCCTCCTGGACTGCCTCCGAGGCGAGCGCGAGGGGTAGCCCCTTGAGGTCCCGGGCCACCGCCTGAAACCGCCCCTCGGCTTGCGGGTCGAGAAACCGGAATGTCCGGGAGTAGATAAGGGCGGTGTGAAAATGATCGGGGACATCGAGAATGCCGTCGAGGAGGAACTCCTTTCCGATCTGCTGGAGAAGTGACAGACATTCCGAAACCAGCCCCAGGCCCGGTCGCTCCTGCCCGGGGAGTCGGGGGCGGTCGATCGAGAACGGACGATCCGGGTCGGATAGGGCGAGCCAGTGGATGAGGAGCATCCGAAAGACGGTCCCCTCGGGGAACGATCCGATCGGCTTGCCGGGACGGAACGAGCGGATCTGGACCCGTACCTCCATGAGGAGGCGCTCGCGGGACTTCCTCCCCGCGTACAGGCAGACGCGCTGCTCCTCCGGGTCCGCACACGAGAGCGTGAGGACGGGGTCGTGGTACCCCCGGAGCGCAAGCCCCGCGAGGATGCCCGCGTCCCCGATCCGCTCCCGGACCTCCTCCGGTTGGAACCGGCCGAAGAGCAGGTTTTCCGGGTTGAGCCCCGCCAGTTCGAATAGGAGCTCCTCCTCGGAAGCAGGGGCGCCTTTTCTCTTCCTCCCGGCCTGCAGCAGCGGAAACGCCAGGAGCCTGCGCAAGGGGGAAAGAGGCGTTGTCCGTTTTCGGCTCATGGCGTGCGCAGTGTACCATAGGGGGGAAAATCAAGGTTGACACGGGCGGAACAAAAGGAATACCTTATCTTTTTTCCAGGGAAGCGTGTATGTACCGAGGAAGGAGTGCTCCAGGATGAAACGCACCTACCAGCCGCACAACAGGCGGCGCCTGCGAACCCACGGATTTCGCCGCCGCATGTCGACTCCGGCGGGCAGGCAGATCATTTCCCGACGCCGCGCGAAGGGGCGGAAGCGGCTCGCCGTTTCAGTCGGCGGCAAGAAGTAACCATATCCGGATTAGGGAAGGCCCGAACGCGGGTGGGGAGTATTCGGCTGTCCAAGGCGGAAATGCTGCGCACAGACCGCGAATACCGGGAGGTGGTTCGCCGGGGAGCGCGCGCATCCACACCGCACTACAGCATCTACCGGGATTTCCGCGCCTCCGGCAGAGAGGGGGGCGTCCCCGTTTCCAGGAAAATCGGGATCTCCGTCGGCCGGCGGGTGGGGAACGCGGTGGTTCGGAACCGGGTCAAGCGTCTCCTTCGGGAATTCTACCGGCACAACAAGCGCGCTTTTCCGATGGGGACCCGAACGGCCATCGTGGTGAGGAAAGTACCCCGGGAAGCGGATCTCGCATCGGTTTCCGCCGAACTCCTTCCCGCTATAGCGCTTCGTTGGGGAACGAGGAAGGAACTTTTCCCGTGCGGGCAAGAGACATCCCGATAAGCCTCCTGAGAGGCTACCAGCGGCTGGTATCCCCGTATCTCGGTGATTGCTGTCGTTTCTACCCGAGCTGTTCGGAGTACACGATCGGATCTCTCCGTATGAACGGTACCCTGGTGGGCATTCTCGCCGGGTTATGGCGGATCCTGCGGTGCCACCCCTTTCATCCCGGGGGTGTGGACGAACCGCGACGAATCCAGATTTTCGGCACGAGGTATCGATGGAAAAACGGTTGATCCTGGCGATCGTCCTGTCGGTCGCCATTATGCTTGGCTACCAGCAGCTGTTCGGACCCGGGCGTGAAAGCGCCCCGCCGCCCGCACAGCAGCAGGAGACGGCGGGAGAGCGTGCAAGGGACAATGCCGCCGAGGTGGAAAAGGCCCCTGCCCTGCCGGTCGTGCCGCCATCGACGCCCGTTGGACTTGTCCCCGGCCGGGAGAATCCGCGTCGGTGGATTTCCGTTCGAACTCCCCTGTACACCGCGACCGTATCCACCGCCGGGGGGGGGATCCAGTCGTTCTACCTGAGCAGGTACAACGAACACCCCGGGCCGAATGGAAAACCCCTGGACATCATCGGTTCCGGGTCGGTCCGTCCGCTTCCCCTCGATCTGTACCTGCCCGAAAGCCAGCCGGCTTTCCCCGAGCTGCCGGTCTTTGCCACGGATGCGCCCGACGAGTTGTCCGTCGGGGCCGGGGAGAAGAAGACCGTTTCCCTGTCCTGGATTTCCGCACGCGGAGTCCGCGTCACGCGCGAGTACACCTTCGTCGGCGGCAGGTACGATTTTGATGTGGACCAGAAAGTGACCAACGGGAGTGCGGAATCGATCCGGCTTTCGCCGGGGATCCAGCTTTCCCAGGTCTTCACGGGGGAGTTGGGCGGCGATTCCTATTCCTTCAAGGGAGCCGTGGTGGACGCCGGCGGAAAAATCGAGCGTCTCAACTTCAAGAAGATCCGGAAGGGGGATATCGACAAGGTCCCGGTTCTATGGGCGGCCGCCGACGCCAAGTATTTCACCCTGATCGCCATCCCCGAGAAGGAGTGGAGTATCGAACGGGTCTCCCCGCTGGGGGAGGAGGGAATCCGGCTTGCCCTTGCCGGCTCTCCGGCGGTTCTGGGACCGCAGGAGGTGATCTCCTTTTCGGCCCGGGCCTTCATGGGGCCGAAGGAGTACAACCTTCTGGCGGCCACCGGCAAAGACATGGAGAAGCTGGTGGACTACGGATGGTTCTCCCTCCTGGCGATGCCCCTCGTCTGGCTCCTCACCATCTTCAACCGGTTTACGGGAAATTACGGGATCGACATCATCATCCTGACGATTCTGATCAAGATCGCTTTCTATCCGCTTACGAAGAAATCGATGGCCTCGATGAAGAAGATGCAGGAACTCGGGCCCATCATGAAACAGATCAAGGAGAAGTACAAGGACGACAAGGCAAGGCAGCAGCAGGAGACGATGAATCTCTACAAGACGTACAAAATCAACCCGTTAAGCGGCTGCCTGCCGATGGTGCTCCAGATCCCGGTTTTCATCGCGCTCTACAAGGGGCTGCTCGTGGCGATCGAGCTTCGCCATGCCCCGTTCATGCTGTGGATAAACGACCTGTCCGCCCCCGAGCACCTGTGGGATCTCTCGTTGGCGGGGTATACGCTCCCGATCCGCCTGCTCCCCTTGCTCATGGGGATTTCGATGTTCGTCCAGCAGAAGATGTCGCCTTCCGGGGGGATGGACCCCGCCCAGCAGAAAATGATGCTTTTCCTGCCCCTCATCTTCACGTTCATGTTCTGGGGGTTCCCGACAGGTCTCACCATCTACTGGCTTGTCAACAATTTGCTGAGCATCGGCCAGCAGCTGATACAGAACCGGCAGGCCGAAGCGGAAAAGGCGGCAAAGGCTTAACGCCCCCCAAGGAGGAATCCCGTGGACGATCACCGGCCCCGGGCTTACACGGGACAGCGGGGGGGGGCAGAGGATAGCGGCGGGACGACGATTGTAGCCCCCATAACCCCCGCCGGCGCCGGCGCCGTTTCCCTTCTGCGCCTCTCCGGCCCGGAAGCGTTTTCGATCGCGTCCCGGATGACCGGCGTGGATCCTTACCGGGTTTCCCCCCGCACGTTGCTTCGGTGCACTGTCCGCGACACGACGGGGGAGGAGATCGATTCCGCCCTCGTCGTATTCTTCCCCGCGCCGAGCAGCTTCACCGGAGAGGATGTGGCGGAAATCCATCTCCACGGCAACCCCGTGCTTGTGGAGCGGGCCGGCGCCGCCGCATGTGATATAGGGGCCGTTCCTGCCGCGCCCGGGGAATTCTCCCGCCGCGCTTTCCAAAACGGGAAGATGGATCTCACGCAGGCGGAGGCACTGGCCGACCTGATCACGGCGAGGACAGCGGGGGCGGCCAGGGCAGCCCTTCGCCAGTTCAAAGGGGGAATCCGGGATGCGATCTCCCCTCTCAGGGCGGAAATCGTATCGCTTCTCACGCTCCTGGAGGCTTCCATCGACTTTTCCGAAGAAGAGGATATTCCCCTCCTGTCTCATGAGCAACTCCAAGAACGGGTAATAGATTTGAGGGAGAAGGTCGGGCGGCAGCTCGCGTCGTATGCCCGGGGACACCGGTACCGGGACGGGGCGACCGTGGCGATCGCAGGAGTGGCCAATGTGGGGAAATCGCGGCTGCTGAACCGTCTCCTGGGAGAGGAGCGGGCGATCGTAACGGAAATTCCGGGGACCACGCGGGACTACCTCTCCGGGGAAATTTCCCTGTCGGGGATTCCGCTGCGGCTGGTCGACACGGCGGGATTGCGGGAGTCTTCGGACCCGGTGGAACGCGAAGGGGTCAGGCGGAGCCGGGAAATTATCGCCGGGGCGGATCTCACCCTGTTCGTTCTCGACGGGAGTCGCCCGGCGCACGAGGGAGATTTCGATGCGTACCGTGAAGTGGAGGGTCGTCCCCATCTGGTTCTCCTGAACAAACAGGATCTCCCTGCCGCGGAGGACGGGGCCCGTTTCCGGGGGCCGGGACACAACGGGACGCTTTCGGTGTCGGCGAAGACCGGGGAGGGGGTCGACGGCCTCCTCGGGACGATCGCCCGCGAGATCGCCCCGGAGGAGGATGCTATAATGGCCGAGGCCCCGCTTACCCGGCTTCGCCACCTCGATGCCGCCAGGAAGGCGGACGCCGCGCTGGAGCGGGGACAGGAGGCGGCCGGAAGATGTCTTCCGTTGGAATTCATCGCCTCCGACGTTCGGGAGGCAGCGCAGGCGCTTGCCGAACTTACCGGGGAGATCGCCCCCGAAGAAGTTCTGAACGCCATATTCGACACGTTTTGTATAGGTAAATAGTTGTTGTTTATATCTTTTTTGTCTTCCGTTTCACGTGAAACAGGGGGAGGGAAAGATCCGTGGTGAGCATGTACGATTACCCGAAGGAATACGACGTGGTCGTCGTCGGAGGAGGCCACGCCGGCTGCGAGGCGGCCCTGGCCGCCGCCCGGATGGGGTGTTCCACTCTCCTTCTCACGATCAACGCCGATGCCATCGGGCTCATGTCGTGCAATCCCGCGATCGGCGGGCTGGCCAAAGGGCATCTCGTCCGGGAGATCGACGCACTGGGCGGCGAGATGGCGAAAAATATCGACGCGACGGGGATCCAGTTCCGACAGCTGAATACGAGCAAGGGGCCGGCGGTCCGATCGTCCCGTGCACAGGCGGACAAGCAGCTCTATCGCCTCCGGATGAAGAAGGCGTTGGAGAGCACCTATGGGCTGGATGTCAAGCAGGCCATGGTTGACGCCGTCTTCGCGGAGGGGGGGGTGGCGTCGGGTGTCGAAACGGATCTGGGTATCCGGTACCGGGGGAAAACGGTGGTCCTGTGCACCGGAACCTTTCTCAAGGGGCTTGTCCACATCGGGCTGGCGAATTTCCCTGCGGGGAGGGCGGGGGAATTCCCCTCGATGAAGTTATCCGATTCCCTGCGGGAACTTGGGTTCTCCGTCGGGCGCCTCAAGACCGGCACCACACCCCGGTTGGACGGGAAAACGATAGATTTCTCCCGGACCAAACCACAATTCGGCGATGATCCTCCCGTTCCTTTTTCGTTCGAAAACAAGGAGGTTCGCCGATTCCAGGTTCCTTGCTACGTTACGCACACCAACGCGCGGACTCACGAGGCGATCCGGTCCGGCCTTTCCCGCTCCCCCCTCTATTCCGGTGTGATCCAGGGGATCGGACCGAGATACTGCCCCTCGATCGAGGACAAGGTGGTCCGATTCGCCGACAGGGAGCGCCACCACGTCTTTCTGGAGCCGGAAGGTCTTCGCACCGCCGAGTATTACCCGAACGGGGTCTCGACGAGCCTTCCCTATGACATCCAGCTGAAGATGCTCCGAACCATCCCCGGCCTGGAAGAGGTGGAGATCGTCCGCCCGGGGTACGCCATCGAGTACGATTTCGTCGACCCGGTGCAGATTTATCCCTCCCTCGAAACGAAGGTCGTAAAGAACCTGTTCCATGCCGGGCAGATCAACGGCACCAGCGGATACGAGGAAGCCGCGGCGCAGGGAATCGTCGCCGGGATCAACGCGGCGCGGAAAGTGCGGGGGAAGGAGCCCGTGGTATTCAGCCGCAACGAGGCGTACATAGGTGTTTTGATTGATGATCTTGTCACGAAGGGGGCCCAGGAACCGTACCGGATGTTCACCTCCCGGGCCGAATACCGGCTTCTCCTGCGGGAGGACAATGCCGATTTGCGCCTTTCGGAAACCGGGTATCGGATGGGATTACTCTCCGAGGAGCGATACCGGAACTTCTGCAAGAAGCGGGAGGGGCTGTCCTCGCTGCTGTCCGCCCTCGAGACGTCCCGCGTTTCTTCGGTGCACCCGCTGGCGCACGCCGTCGTGGAGACGGGAGGTGCGCCGATCCGCCCCGGGACCCCGTACGCAGAATTGCTGCGCCGCCCCGAGGTTACGGCCGCCCTTGTCGTGGCGAACGATCCGGATCTTTCGCGGTTCTCCCCGGAGGTGGTAGCCCAGGCGGAACTCATCGTCAAGTTCGACGGATATATCCGCCGCCAGGAGGAGGAGGCAAAAAAGCTTAGGAAATACGAAGAGATGCGGTTCCCCGGAGATTTCCCGTTCGAGTCGGTCTACGGTCTGTCGATCGAGGTACGGGACAAGCTCGTCCGGGTCAGACCTGCCTCGATCGGGCACGCCCGGAGGATTCCCGGGGTCACCCCCGCGGCGGTATCCCTCCTCCTCGTCGCGCTTACGAAGGGGAGGGCGGCCATCGCAAGAAAGTAGGGTGTTCCACGTGGAACAGGGGGCTTCACGGGAGAATGTGTTGACGAGTTGCCCTGAAGACGCTTGGCTGTCGGCGGCATTTCTTGCGGAACTGATCGAAGGAGCAGGTCTTTCCGTTCCGATGCCGGCCGTGGAGAAGCTTGTCGACCACGCCCGGGAGATGCTCCGATGGAACCGGTCAATCCGGCTCACGGCAATCACCGAGCCGGCGGAAGTCGCCGTCAAGCACATTCTGGACTCCCTGCTCCTGCTTCGCTTTACCCCGTTCCCCGGACGGGTTCTGGACTTTGGCTCGGGAGCCGGATACCCCGGCATTCCCCTGGCAGTCGTCCTGCCCGGGTCCCGATTCCTTCTCCTGGAGTCCTCGGGGAAAAAGTGCGCATTCCTGTCGCACACCCTCCGGAAGCTCTCCCTTGCCAATGCGGAGGTAGTGCAGGCCCGCCTGGAAACGAATCGCCGCCTCCCCATCGGGATATTCGAGCACATTGTCACCCGGGCCACCCTCCCGGCCGGGAAGGCCGTGACCGTTCTCCTCCCCTATGTAGCGAAGTCGGGGCGCATTCTCTTGATGAGGGGGCCCGGAAAGGGGAAGGGAACGTCCCGTGGGGAAGAGGATTTCTCCCCTCAAAAGGACGGCCGGGAACGCACCGTCCGGTTTGAACTCCCTTTGCGAATGGGTTCCCGGGAGATCCGGGAGATCCGGACCCCGTGAATGAAAGAGGAGATCCGGGTGTGTCCCGGGGAGGAGGACCCGACATCGGCTAGCGGGGCCCGGAAGAAATTCGTTCCTTCCCTGTCTCCCGGCGTGATACATATACCGTATTTCTCGAAATCGCCCGGGATCGAATGCTTTCGGAAAGGGAGCACGTGACACACGTCATCGCCGTTGCCAACCAGAAAGGGGGGGTGGGCAAGACCACCACGGTGGTCAATCTTGCCGCTTCCCTCGCGGTGATGGAGAAGAGGACCCTCCTCGTGGACCTGGACCCCCAGGCGAACGCAACGTCGGGGGTGGGCGGCGCCCCCGGGGGCGAGGATGGCAAGAACATCTACCGCGTGGTGATGGCCGAACTCCCGGCTACGGAGGCGGTCTGCGAAACCGATCTCCCGTTTCTCCACCTTCTTCCTGCGACGGCCGATCTGATCGGCGCGGAGATCGAGCTGGTCGGCCGGGAGGGGTGGGAGACACGTCTTCGTGAGGCGTTGCGCCCCCTTTTGGAGCGGTATGAGGTGATCCTCATCGACTGCCCCCCATCCCTGGGGTTACTGACCGTCAACGCCTTGTGCGCGGCAAGGTCCGTGCTGATTCCCCTGCAGTGCGAATATTACGCTCTTGAAGGCCTGGGCAGCCTCTATCGGACCATAGAGAAGATCCGGGAGTCGGTAAATCCCTCCCTCCGGGTGGAGGGTATCCTTCTCACGATGTTCGATTCGCGAAACAACCTGTCGCACCAGGTCGCCGCGGAGGCGCGGGAAAACCTAAATTCTCAAGTATTTCAAACAGTTATACACCGTAACGTGCGGCTTTCCGAATCCCCGTCCTTTGGGAAGCCGGCGATCCTGTACGCGGTGAGTTCGCGCGGGGCGGCATCATACCTCGAACTTGCCAAAGAGATGGTGAGCCGATGGAGCGAAAACCCGATCCGCTGAAAAAGAAGGTCCTGGGCAGAGGCCTATCGGCCCTTCTCCCGGGCCCTGCCGAACGGGAACCCGTCTTCCTGCACATCCCGGTGAACGAAATCCGGGCCGGATCCCAGCAGCCACGTCGCTCTTTTTCCGCGGAAGAGCTGCGGGACCTGGTCGAGTCCGTTCGGGAGAAAGGGGTTCTGCAACCCGTCCTCGTTCGCACCACGACCGCCGGGTACGAACTCGTCGCGGGGGAGCGGAGACTGCGTGCCGCCCAGGCTGCAGGTGTTGCGACGATCCCCGCCATCGTCAAGAAGTTTTCCGACCGGGAATCGCTAGAGGCTGCCCTGGTGGAGAATGTCCAGCGGACGGACCTGAACGCCATCGAGCT
Source organism: Candidatus Deferrimicrobiaceae bacterium (assembly GCA_049688015.1). Lineage (GTDB taxonomy): Bacteria > Desulfobacterota > Deferrimicrobia > Deferrimicrobiales > Deferrimicrobiaceae > CSP1-8. The sequence goes on from JBAVJZ010000199.1 coordinate 13,083, forward strand.
TGCGGAGGCGTACCATCGGCTCTCCGCCGAATTTGCGCTTTCGCACGAAGAGGTCGCGCAGCGAGTAGGGAAGGACCGCGTCACGGTGGCGAATACGGTCCGGCTGCTCAAGCTCCCTGCTGCCGTGAAACAGGCGGTCGTGGACGGGCGTATCTCCGCGGGGCATGCGCGCGCGCTCCTGTCGGCGCCCCCTGGCCGGCTCCCGGCGATTTTCGAGACCGTGTTGCGCAAGGGGCTCTCCGTGCGCGAGGCGGAGCGGATGTGCCAGGAGGGGGAAAGGAAGGTGTCCGCGCGCAAACCCACGCGCCGTGACCTGCATCTCAAGGATCTGGAGGATCGATTGTCCCGGAGAGGGGGCACGAGGGTGCGCATCCGGGGGACGACGAAAAAGGGGAGGGTAGAAGTCTCCTACTTCTCCGGGGAAGAGTTCACAAGGATCTGCGACATCCTTTTTGCCGGGGACCAGGGGTTTGCCGGGGGGAAATACGATGCCGAGCGCCAGGAATAAGGGGAAAAAACAGTTGCAACCCGTTTGGTATGTGCTATATTTTGCCGCATAACCGCCAACCCCTTGTATCCGGGAAACGGAAAAACCACGACAGGAAAGGAGCGTTAAAAATGCGTAAGTTATGGGCACTGTTCCTGAGTCTGGTGTTTGCCGCATCTTTTAGTCTGGCAGCATGCGCGAAGAAGGAAGCCCCTCCTCCTCCTCCTCCTCCGCCCGCCGAGCAGGCCGCTCCTGCCGATAAGGGGGCGATGATGCCTGCCGACAACGCGGCGATGCCGCCTGCCGACACGGCAAAACCGATGGAAGAGGCAAAGCCGATGGAAGAGGCTCCCAAGAAGTAACGGGAGGATAGATCCGGCTTCCGACGGGACGGAAGCCCGCCGGAAATGAAAGAAATTCCCGAGAAGAGGAAGGGCGCCGCGGAAATCCATGGTGCCCCTCCTCTTTCTGCCTCCGAACTGCTCGGACGGGAGGGCGATTTCCCCCACTAACCGCTTGACAGCGGCTTTCCTCCCGTGATACCAATTTCCCGTTTACCCATCTGCGCATGTCGTTAGCCTGCAGGGAATTCCGGGGGAGACGGTTTCATGGAACTCGTCCTCAAGATATTCCAGACGTTGGACATCACGCTGCTCGCCGTTCTTCAGATGGGGCTGGTGGTCTTCCTGACATTCGTCCTTTCCGTGACTCTCGTCCGGCCTGTTCTCGCCACGTTCCAGGAACGTGAAACCCTTTCTGTCGGGCCGCTGGAGGAAGCGAAACAGCTGATCGCCGATGCCGATGCCAAGATCCGGGAGTATGACGAGTCCCGGCGGAAGGCGGCCGCCGAGATCCTCGCCCGCAAACGGGCACGGCTGGAAGAAGCGTCCCGGGCAGAGCGGAAGGGGATCGAAGCAGTCATGGAGGAGACCAACCGGCAGATCGACAAGATGAAAGGGCAGATCCTCGCGGAGAAAGAAGAGGCCGCCCGTGTGTTGCGCACCGAGGTGTCGCACTTGTCGCAGGAGATCGCCGGGAAGGTTCTCGGGAGGCGAATGGCGTGAGGGCGATCCTGCTTCTCCTTGGTCTCCTTGTCGTACCTGCCGTTGCGCCCGCGGCGTCCGAAGCGGGTGGAGCCACGGGAATCCCGTGGTGGGAGATTTTCAAGCAGGCCGTGAACTTCGGCATTCTGGTGGCGGTACTCGTCTATTTCCTGAGGAAGCCCGTCGGAGCGTATCTCAAGGAACGGTCAGAGATGCTTAAGAAATCGATCGACGAGGCGGCCCGGGCGAGGGCATCCGCGGTGGAGAAGCTCATGGCGATCGAGATCCGCATGGGCAAGCTCTCCGAGGAGATCGCGGAGATGAGCCGGAAGATGGACGCCGAGGCCGCAGAGGAGACGCGACGGATTAAGGAAGTGGCGCAGGCCGAGGTCGAACGGCTCCACGCCCAGGTGCAGTTCGCCGCCGAGCAGGAAGTGAAGAACGCCCGGCTCGAGCTCCGCAAAGAGGCGGCGGAGCTTTCCGCCCGGGCCGCCGAGGAGATCGTCTCGAAGACGCTCACGAAGGGGGACCAGGAGCGAATGGTGCGGGAGAACATCGACAGGATCCGGGAGATCGTGCGGTGATCGGAGGAAGCCTGGCAAGGAGATACTCCCGCGCGCTGCTCGCCATCGGCAAGGAAGAGGGGACGTTACGGAGGATCCTGGATGAGGTGGAACGATTTGACCGGTTGATGGCGGAAATCCCCCACCTGTGCGAGATGCTGGAAGCCGCGCACATCAACCGCCGGGACAAGAAAGCCGCCCTCAAGGCGTCCCTCGAGCCTTTCGAGTTTCTCCCATCGACGAGGAATTTCCTTTTTCTGCTGGTCGACAAAAGACGGATGAACATCCTCTCTCCGATCGTGACGGAGCTGCGCCGGATGATCGAGCAGCTCGAAGGGATCGAGCGTGTCGAGGTGGTGGTACCGATGCCGCTTGCGGGCGCCCAGCGCGAGCTGCTGCAATCGGTCCTCGAAGGGCAGACCGGCAAGAAGGTCGTGCTGGAGGAAAAGGTCGAACCTGCCGTGCTGGGGGGAATGGTCGTCAAGGTCGGCTCCACCGTCTACGACGGGAGCGTACGGACGCAGATCGAACAGATCCGGGAAAATCTAGAGAAGGGGTGAGACAAGCGCCATGAGCATCCGCGCAGATGAGATCACGGAGATCCTCAAAAGTCAGATCAAGGGCTACGAAACCCGCGTGGACGTCGCCGAGACCGGTGTCGTCCTTTCCGTCGGGGACGGCATCGCCCGCGTTTACGGGCTGGAGAAGGCGATGGCCGGGGAGCTTCTCGAGTTCCCCGGGGACGTCCGGGGGATTGTGCTGAACCTCGAGGAGGACAACGTCGGCATCGCCCTTTTGGGAGACGACCAGCTCATCAAGGAAGGGGACGTCGTCCGCCGCACCGGTCGCATCGTCGAGGTGCCGGTCGGGGACGCGATGGTCGGGCGCGTGTTGAACCCCTTGGGGCAGCCGATCGACGGAAGGGGGCCCATCGAGACGAAAGAGTTCCGCCGCATCGAGGTCATTGCCCCGGGGATCGTCAGGCGCCAGCCGGTGAAGGAGCCGCTCCAGACCGGCATCAAGGCGATCGACTCGATGATCCCGATCGGCCGCGGGCAGCGCGAGCTCATCATCGGCGACCGCCAGACGGGGAAGACCGCGGTGGCGCTCGACACGATCATCAACCAGAAAGGGGCCGGCGTCATCTGCGTCTACGTCGCGATCGGCCAGAAGCAGTCGACGGTCGCCCAGGTGGTCGAGAAGCTCCGCCAGTTCGGAGCGATGGACTACACGATCGTCATCTCCGCGACCGCCGCCGAGTCCGCCCCGATCAACTTCATTGCCCCCTACGCGGGGTGCACGATGGGAGAGTATTACCGCGACAGCGGCCGTCACGCGCTGTGCATCTACGACGACCTGTCCAAGCACGCCGTGGCCTACCGGCAGCTTTCCCTGCTGCTGCGCAGGCCGCCGGGGCGGGAGGCGTACCCGGGCGACGTCTTCTACCTGCATTCCCGCCTGCTCGAGCGCGCAGCCAAGCTTTCCGACGCCGAGGGGGGCGGATCGCTGACGGCACTGCCGATCATCGAGACGCAGGCCGGGGACGTTTCGGCCTACATCCCGACGAACGTCATCTCGATCACAGACGGCCAGATCTACCTTGAGGCCGACCTGTTCTACGCTGGTGTCCGACCGGCGGTGAACGTCGGCCTCTCCGTGTCCCGCGTCGGCGGGAACGCGCAGATCAAGGCGATGAAGCAGGTCGCCGGAAGGCTCCGGCTGGAGCTTGCGCAGTACCGCGAGATGGCGGCGTTCGCCCAGTTCGGGTCGGACCTCGACAAGGCCACTCAGATGCAGCTGGCGCGGGGTGCCCGGCTGATGGAGATCCTCAAACAGGCCCAGTACGAACCCCAGCCCGTGGAGCGGCAGATCGTGACGATCTTCGCGGCGACCAACGGCTTCACCGACGGCTACGATGTCTCCTTGCTCGCCCGCTACGAGACAGAGCTTGCCGCCTTCATGCGGGACAAGCACGGCACGACCCTCGCGGAGCTTCTCGAGAGGAAGACGATCGACGACGACCTGAAAACAAAGCTCATCGCCGCCCTCGAGGAATTCCGCGGCGTATTCCAGGAATAACGGCGCGCAAAGGGGCGACGAGGAACCATGGCGAACCTCCGCGCGATCCGGAAACGGATCGGAAGCGTCAAAAGCACCCAGCAGATCACGAAGGCGATGAAGATGGTGTCCGCTGCAAAGCTCAAGCGGGCGCAGGACGCCATCGTCGCCGCGCGGCCGTACGCACGCCAGATGCGGAAAGTCGTCCAGGCGGTCGCTCGGCGGGCCGGGCAGGATGCGCACCCGCTCCTGTTGCCCCGGGAGACGAAGAAGCTCGGACTCCTCGTGATCACCTCGGACCGGGGCTTGTGCGGAGGGTTCAACTCGAATCTGCTACGCGCATCCAACCGATTCCTCCAGGAGAACAGGGAGAGGCACGGGGAGGCCGCGCTCTACGTGGTCGGCCGGAAGGCCCGCGATTTCTTCCGCAGGCGACACGTGCCGATGCACAAGGAGTACATGAACGTCCTGGGGACGCTGTCCTACGCTCATGCCAAGCAGATCGCGGACGATCTCGTGGGAGGTTTCCTGTCGAAAGAGTTTGACGAGGTAGTGATCGCGTTCAACGAGTTCCGGTCGGCCATTTCGCAGAGCGTCCGAATGGAAAGGCTCTTCCCCATCGCGCTCGATCCGGCGGAAGGGGAAGCGCCCGATGAGGGCATCGATTACCTCTATGAGCCTTCCCAGAAGGAAATCCTGGCGGCTTTGCTGCCCAAGTATGTGGAGGTGCAGATCTTCCGGATGCTTCTCGAGTCGGTTGCGGGGGAGCACGGCGCCCGGATGACGGCGATGGATTCGGCCACCAACAACGCGGTGGACATGATCTCCCGGCTCACGCTCCAGATGAACCGCGCGCGACAGGCCTCCATCACCAAGGAACTGATGGAGATCATCGGTGGAGCCGAGGCGCTCAAGGGATAACATCGATCGATGGCTCGCCCCCGGGCGGGCCGCTTTGCTACGGATATCGAAGGAGGCGAAAGAATCATGAACAAGGGAAATATCGTCCAGGTGATCGGACCCGTCGTGGACGTCCGGTTCGAGGCCGGCAAGCTTCCGGCGCTCTATAATGCGGTCAAGATCTCCAACCCGAGCATCAGCGACAAGGAGGGGAACCTCACCGTCGAGGTGGCCTTGCACCTGGGCGACAACATCGTCCGCACCATCGCGATGGACACGACCGACGGCCTCGTCCGCGGGATGGAGGCGACCGATACCGGCGGCCCGATCACCATTCCGGTCGGCCCGCAGACCCTGGGCCGCATCATGAACGTGATCGGGAATCCCGTCGACGAGATGGGGGAGATCGCCACGGAGAAACGGTACCCGATCCACAGGCACCCCCCTTCCTTCGAGGAGCAGTCGACCAAGGTCGAGATCCTCGAGACCGGGCTCAAGGTCGTCGATCTTTTGGCTCCCTACTCCAAGGGGGGGAAGATCGGCCTGTTCGGCGGCGCGGGTGTCGGAAAGACCGTCATCATCATGGAGCTCATTCACAACATCGCGATCGAGCACGGGGGCTACTCGGTGTTCGGCGGGGTGGGCGAACGCACGCGCGAGGGAAACGACCTGTGGCTCGAGATGAAGGAGTCCAAGGTCCTCGAGAAGGCCTGCCTGGTTTTCGGGCAGATGACCGAGCCTCCCGGCGCGCGGGCGCGCGTCGGTCTGTCGGCCTTGACCGCCGCGGAATATTTCCGCGACGAGGAGGGGCAGGACGTGCTCCTCTTCATCGACAACATCTTCCGGTTCACCCAGGCCGGCTCCGAGGTATCGGCTCTTCTGGGACGGATCCCCTCGGCGGTCGGCTACCAGCCGACACTGTCCACCGACCTCGGGGAGCTCCAGGAACGGATCACGTCCACAAAGAGCGGCTCGATCACCTCGGTCCAGGCGATCTACGTCCCCGCGGACGACCTGACCGACCCGGCGCCGGCGACGACCTTCTCGCACCTCGACGCCACGACCGTGTTGTCCCGCCAGATCGCGGAGCTCGGGATCTACCCGGCGGTAGACCCGCTGGACTCCACATCGCGGATCCTCTCCCCGCTCGTCCTGGGGCAAGAGCACTACGATGTCGCCCGCGCGGTCCAGAAGGTCCTCCAGCGGTACAAGGACCTGCAGGATATCATCGCGATCCTCGGCATGGACGAACTGTCGGAAGACGACAAGCTGCTGGTCGCCCGGGCGCGCAAGATCCAGCGGTTCCTCTCGCAGCCGTTCTTCGTTGCCGAGCAGTTCACCGGGATTCCGGGAAAGTACGTTCGCCTCGAGGATACGATCCGTTCCTTCAAGGAGATCGTCGACGGGAAGCACGACGACCTCCCCGAGCAGGCGTTCTACATGGTCGGCACGATCGAGGAAGCGATCGAGGCGGGGAAGAAGCTCCTCGCCGCCGAATGAGGCGAATCGAAAGCGCGTAACGCGAGTCGTTCCGCAAAGCCGAGCTTACGGGGAAGAGCACGATGGCATCGACGATCAAACTGGAACTTGTCACCCCCGCGCGCCTTCTCGTCTCCGAGGAGGTGGACGAGGTCATCGCCCCCGGGTACGAAGGGGAGTTCGGCGTGCTTCCCGACCACACACCGTTCCTGGTGATCCTTTCGATCGGGGTGCTCCGCTACCGGAAGAGTAACCAGGAATGGAAAATCGCCGTGGGCGGCGGGTTCGCGGAGGTGACGTCGGATCGAGTGGTCATCCTGGCGGATGTCGCGGAAAAGGCGGAGGAGATCGACGTCGATCGCGCGCGGCGGGCCAACGAACGGGCCGAAAACGCCCTCAAGGACCTGGTGATGGATGATGCGGAGTTCAACAAGATGCACTCCGCCCTCCAGAGATCGATCGCCCGGATGTCCGCCGCGGAGTAGCCGGCCTCTCGGTGCACGGCCTTTTCAGGAACAACTCCCTTGGGGCCGGCGGCCTCCGATGCTCCATTCCCGGAAGATCCCGGCATTCGAGGACCGCTGCATCCCCGCCGGTGGTTAGCGCGTTCCTGCCTTGATTTTCGGTTTTCCCCCCTCGATGGTGACGCGGAACTCGACCCGTCGCGTGCCGGACTTCCCGGCGATTTCGGCGGCGCGGGCCTTGAGCATCTCCCGCAGGGCGTTCAGGTCTTTCTCTCCGGTTGTCATGCCGCACTCCTGCCGGGCGCTCTTCAGTTGTTCGAGCACCTGTTCGAGCTGGTCCGGGGGGATCGTTTCCTCACCTAAGGGGATTGAGCGGGTGATTTTTCCCCCGCTGTCCCGCGTAAGCCGGCCCTCCTCCAGATCCCGGATCATCCGGGTCCACAGGTTGGAATAGGAATTGAACCGGTTCTGCAGGCTGCTGAACCGGAATTGATCGGAAGTGTTCGGAAGCTTCCGCTGCCCCATACGGTGGACCATCCACCCGAGGACTTTGCGCTCCTCCTGGGGCTCGGTGCGCCTGGTTCCCCGAAAGAAGAGGTCGTACTGGCGCTTCAGCTCGTTGAGATCCGCCTCGATTCTGTCCAAAGCGTTCTTCATATTCGTCACTTTCGGCGTTCCCTTTTCCCAGGGAAACCGGGTACACTTTACTACGGCCGGACGGAGCCAATTCTACCATCCCGGAAAGGATGAGGTCCATGGCGGATGTCTCCGCGATCATTCTTGCCGCGGGGCAGGGAAAAAGGATGAAGTCCCACCTCCCCAAGGTGGCGCACCCCGTTTCGGGCAGGCCGATGTTGTGGCATGTCGCCCGCGCGGCCCGAACGGCCGGGATTGCCGAGATCGCCTTCGTGCTCGGCCAGGGGCGGGAGAAATTGGTCGGGACGGCGGAGGAGTTCGGGGGGAAGGTGGCGATCCAGGAAACCCAGCTGGGGACCGGAGATGCCGCCCGCTGCGGGCTTTCCGTGCTCTCCCCAAAGGCAAGGGAGGTCGTCGTCCTCTGCGGGGATGCACCGCTCATTCATCCCCGGACCATCCGTGCTCTCATCGCAACCAGGAGACGCAGGAAGGCGGCTGCGTCCGTGCTGACCGGGATCCTCTCCACCCCTTCCGGGTACGGGCGTGTCCTGCGCAACCCGGACGGAACCGTCGCGCGGATCGTCGAGGAGAGGGACGGCGGTCCCGAGATCCGGAAGATCCGGGAGGTGAATTCGGGAACATACGTCTTCGACCGGAAGTTCCTCGCGAGAAACCTCCCGCGCCTGACCGACGTCAACGTGCAGCGGGAGTTCTACCTGACCGACCTGGTCGTGCAGGCCCTTCAGGAGGGGAAGATCGTCGTGCCCGTCGTCGCCGGGAACCCCGACGAAGTGCGCGGGATCAACTCCCGAAAGGAACTCGCCGAGGCCACCGAGGTGCTGCGGCGGGCGAAGATCGATGCCTTGATGGACAGCGGGGTGACCGTCGTGGCGCCGGATCGCACCTACATCGAGGCGGAAGTTTCCGTGGGAGCCGATTCGTTGATCGAACCCGGGGTCGTGCTGCTCGGGAAGACGAGGATCGGGAAAGGGGTCAGGATCCAGGCGGGATGCGTGGTGGAGAATTGCCGGGTGGACGACGGCGCGCACCTGAAACCGTACTCCGTGCTCACGGATTCTCATGTGCGAAAAGGCGCAATCCTTGGTCCGTTCGCTCACTTGCGGCCGGAATCGGACATTGGGGAGGATGCCCGCATCGGCAATTTCGTCGAGGTGAAGAAAAGCCGGATCGGTAAAGGGTCGAAGGCGAACCACCTGACCTACATCGGCGATACCATCGTGGGGAAAAAGGCCAACATCGGCGCCGGGACGATCACCTGCAACTATGACGGGATCGCCAAGCACACGACGGTGATCGGTGACGGGGTTTTCGTCGGCAGCGACACGCAGTTGGTCGCACCGGTTGCAGTCGGGAAAGGCGCCCTCATCGGGGCAGGGACGACCGTCACCCAGGATGTCCCGCCGTATGCCCTCGCCCTTTCGCGGGTGGAGCAGAAGAACATCGCCGACTGGGTGATCCGGCGGATGCCCGAACTGCTGAAGAAGGCGGGGCTCAAGATCCCCCCCTTGAAAGAAAAGGCCTGAAGCATGTGCGGGATCGTGGGGTACACGGGTCCACGCCAGTGCGGAGAGATTCTCCTCGACGGTCTCAGGCGGCTGGAGTACCGGGGGTACGATTCCGCGGGGATCGCCATCCTCGCCGCCGGCGGGATCGACATCCGGAAAAGCGAAGGGAAGATCGCGCGCCTTCTGGACCTTGTCTCCCGGGAACCGGTCACCGGCACATGCGGCGTGGGCCACACCCGGTGGGCGACGCACGGGCGGCCGTCCGACATGAACGCCCATCCGCACAAGACCGGCGCGGTAGCGGTCGTTCACAACGGGATTATCGAAAACCACCGCAAGCTGAAGGACCGCCTGATCTCCCGGGGCCGAAAATTTATTTCCGAGACCGACACAGAGGTGATCGCACACCTGCTCGACGACTTCGTCTCCTCGGGATTCTCGCTGACGGAGGCGACGCAAAAGACCGTGTCCGAGCTTGTCGGCTCGTATGCGTTCCTTGCCATCTCCGAAAAGGAAAAGGGGACGATCGTCGGAGCGCGGCTGAATTGCCCGATGGTGGTGGGGATCGGCGAGGGGGAGACCTTCGTGGCCTCGGACCTGCCTCCCCTGCTTTCGTACACCCGCAACGCCCTGTTTCTCGAAGACGGGGAGATCATCATCGCAGGTTCGGACGGGGCCCGGCTGACCGACTTCTCCGGGAACCGCAAGGAACGATCTCCGGTCCACATCGACTGGTCGCCCGTCATGGCGGAAAAGGGCGGCTACCGGCACTTCATGCTGAAAGAGATCCACGAGCAGCCCCGGGCGATCCTGGACACCCTTGCCGGCCGAATGCTGCCGGATTCGGGAGAGGTCTTTTTCGAGACCCTCCCCCTGCCGGAAGAGAAGCTGAAACGCTTGTCGCGAGTCGTCATCGTCGCCTGCGGCACCTCCTGGCACGCGGGCCTGGTCGGCAAATTCCTCATCGAAGAGCTTGCCCGCCTCCCGGTGGAGGTCGATCTCGGGTCCGAGTACAGGTACCGGAATCC
>JBAVJZ010000200.1:0-5694 GCA_049688015.1 Candidatus Deferrimicrobiaceae bacterium
GTCAGGACATCCACCCCCGCATCAAAGAGTTCGCGGACCACCGGAGCGGTCAATCCGATCCCCCCCGCCGCGTTTTCTCCGTTGGCGATGACCAGATCGACGTCCCGGCGGGAGCGGATCCGGGAAAGATATTCCCGCACCACCCTTCTGCCGGGCTTGCCGACGACGTCTCCTAAAAATAGGATCAACATGGAAAAGCAGGGACGGTTCCGAAAAACCTTGTATCCCTTGTCACCCCCGGGTTGTGGACTGCGGTTCCCGGTATCATCAACCAAATCCTGCCACAGGACCGTCCCTTCGCCCCTAGCGAGCGTATTCCACAGCGCGCGTCTCGCGGATCACAGTAACGCGGATCTGTCCGGGGTAAGACAGTTCGGCCTCGACCTTGTTCGCGATGTCCCTTGCGAGCATGGTGGCCAAATCGTCGGATATCTTGCTGTTGTCGACGATGATGCGCACCTCCCGGCCGGCCTGGATGGCATACGATTTCTCCACGCCTGCGAACGACTTCGCGATTTGTTCCAGGTCCTCGAGACGCTTGAGATAGTTGGCCAGCATCTCCCGGCGCGCCCCCGGCCGTGCCCCGGAAAGCGCGTCGCAGGCCTGGACGAGAATGGGGAGAACATCCCGTGGGGACTCATCCTCGTGGTGGGCGGCAACCGCGTGGATGATCCGGCTGGGCTCGCCGTACTTCTTGCACAGGTCCGCACCGATCAGTGCATGCGGCCCCTCGACCTCGTGATCCACTGCCTTGCCGATGTCGTGCAGAAGTCCCGCCCGCTTGGCGATCTTCGCGTTCAGCCCCAGCTCGGAAGCGATCATTCCGCAGAGGAACGCCACTTCGATGGAGTGGGCGTAGATGCTCTGGCCGTAAGATGTCCGATACTTGAGTTTCCCGATGAGTTTGACCAGTTCGGGGTGGATCCCGTGAAGACCCAGGTCGAACAGGGCCTGTTCCCCTGCCTCCCGGATGATCTCGTCCACCTCTTTCGTCACCTTCTCGACCGTTTCCTCGATCCGCGCGGGATGGATGCGTCCGTCCTGGACGAGGCGCGTGAGGGAGATCCTGGCGACCTCGCGGCGCACGGGATTGAACCCCGACAGGATAACCGCCTCCGGCGTGTCATCGATGATGACGTCGATCCCCGTCGCCGCCTCGAACGCGCGGATGTTCCGGCCCTCCCTCCCGATGATCCTCCCCTTCATCTCCTCCGAGGGGAGCGGAACCGCCGTCACGACACGCTCGGTGACGTAGTCGGCCGCGTACCGCTGGACGGCCAGCGCGATCATCTTCTTCGCCTTCTGGCCCGCCTCCTCCTTGAACTCTTCGTCGATCGCGCGAATCTTCTTCCCGGCCTCGAGTTTGGCTTCATTCGTGACCATCTCCACGAGTTCGTCCTTGGCCTGCTCGGCCGTCACTCCCGCTATCCGCTCGAGATTCTCTTTCGCCCCCCGGAGGATCTCCTGGAGTTCCGCGTTCCCGCGCTCGAGCCTGCCCGCCTGCTCGGCAAGCTCGTTCTCCCTCTTCCCGAACTCCTGCGCACGAGTCTCGAGGGCTTCCGTCTTCCGGTCGAGCACGTCCTCCTTCTGGAGGAGGCGCTTCTCGAGCTGGCTGATCTCGTTTTTCCGCTCGCGGGTTTCCCGCTCGAAGTCGAGCTTCACCTGGAGCTGGTAATCCTTCGCCTGGAGCGCAGCCTCCTTGAGGGTGTTCTCGGCTTCCTTTCTTGCGGCCTTGAGGATCTCCTCGGCCTTGGCCGCGGCCTCCAGGGCCCGTTCTTCCGCGGATTTCTTCTTCGACAGCAGGGAAAACACCACGAACGTAAGACCAGTCACGAATATCGAAAGGATGACGATGACGATCATGGTCGTATCCAAAGGATTCCTCCCTCATACCGCATCTATTTTATGCCCCGCCCTACGACGCCGTTTTCCGTGATTACCACGTTGACGGGAACGTCCCATGCGTCGACGGGGACCTCGGGTACCAGTTGCCAGGAAAAGGCAAGCCCGACCGTCACCGCCGTCCCGCCGAGAGCGGAGAGCAGACGATCGTAGAAGCCGTGGCCCCGCCCCAGTCTTCGGCCGGCCGTGTCGAACGCCAGGCCGGGGACGACGACCAGGTTGAACCCTTCCCGAATACCTTCTTCGCCCGGGACAAACCGGGGCTCCCGGATTCCGAACCTCCCTCGCACCCATCCGTCGTCCCTCTCGTGCCGGAAGAAGGTGAGGTGGCCGTCTTCACTTATCCGGGGATAATAGAGCCAAGCGCCGGCGGCAAGGCAACGTTCACGGATCCGGTCGGTTCCGACTTCCCCGCGAACCGCCGAATACAAGGCGATCTTCTGCCCGGGCATTGCGGGAAAGGCCGCCTCGAAGCGCTCCTGCACCAGGAGACTCTTCTCCGCACGCTCACGGTCCGGTTCTCCGGAATCGACGCGTCTTCGCTCGCTCAGGCGAAGAAACGCCTTGCGCTCTCCGACGAACATGAATCGTCCTTCCGACTAGGGAGTTCTACTGGGAGACAGGAACCACGAATAAGGTGAGAACCCGGCAGGAAACACACGGATCCGCTTGAGGTTACGCTCTATCGGAACACCAATCATTCCTTATTCGCAGTCGAACGTACACAACCAGTTCCCCTGCCGCCCGGATCTATGTGAACGGCCGGCGCCCGCCCATCGTGCGGGAAAGCCCCTGCGCTTTGCCGTGTCGGTAGCCGAGTTGAACCTGGCTCTCACCAGGTGGGCTCCCTGGGTTGGCGCTTTCAGGCTTCCCCGTGCGGGGGCATGCTCACCAGCGCCAGGAAGGGATCCCGTTCTCTTCGTGTTGGCTCAAACACTGCCACCAATCACGCGCACGGCAGGGGCCGCCTGCCTAGCCTTCCTACTTCAATGCCTTGTCCAGCACCGTCAGAAGGTCCTGGCTCTTCTCCTCAAAACGCCCTTTTTCCTTTTCGAGTCGCTCGCGAAGTTCGAGAATTTCGTCCCCGAGCTTCATGGCCGCCACCAATATCACGTGAAGGTAGTTGGCCGTTCCGCCCGTCTTCTGGACCTCCCGAACCCTCTCGTTCAGGAGTTCGCTCAGTCGCTCCATGTGTTCCGCCGACCGCTCGGTCGTAATGGTGAGCGCATACCCGGCGATATTCACATTGAACCGGCCGTCCATCTCCTCACACCCTCAATTATACAACGATACGACCCCGACACTATAACTCAATACTCTCGATCCGGGCCAGGATCGTTTCCACTTTCCCACGGATTTGGTTCCGTTCCGAGGTCAGTTCGGCGATCTTTTTCGTCAACTCCTTGACTTCTGCCTCTTTTTGCTCCAACTGGGCCGCCAGGGAAGTTTTTTCCTTCTTCAACGCTACCACCAATCCGGCGAGGTCCGAGATCTTTTTTTCGATCACCGAAAATGACGAATCCACCATGTGCGTGTTCCCCTCCTCCGTATGCGTATCGTTCCCCGGCAGTCAACCCTTGAGGGTTTCTCCCGGACGGGGGCGTGCATTCAGGACACCGCCGACCGGGAAATTTTCGACAATGTACGATACCTCTTCGCACGGGCGGAATCAATGCCGAAGCCCGGCTGTCCGGGCGGTTCGGAAATCGATGCCGCGGGCCAGACATCCATCGGGAGGAATGGTGCATCGCTCATGGAAGGAGAATTTCAGAAAAGCGCTGAGGCGAAACTCGCGGCATCGAAGGGCTTCAGATCGTCGACCGACTCACCGACCCCGACATACCGGAGGGGAACGCCTGTTTCCTTTGTGACCGAGAGGACAACGCCCCCCTTTGCGGTACCGTCCAGCTTGGTGAGCACGATGCCGGTGACCCCGGTGACCTCCCGGAACGTCTTCGCCTGGGTGATCGCGTTCCGGCCGTTGGTCGCGTCAAGAACGAGGAGCACCTCCTGGGGAGCCCCCGGGATTTCCCTTCCGATGATGCGCACGACTTTCCGCATTTCCTCCATCAGGTGCGTCTTGGTATGCAGCCTGCCTGCGGTGTCGATCAGAACGACGTGCGACCCTCTCGCCTTGGCTGCCCGCAGCGCGTCGAACACGACGGCGGAAGAGTCGGAGCCCTCCTTGTGGTGGATGATGTCGGCCCCCACCCGCTCGGCCCATACCCGAAGCTGTCCGATGGCGGCGGCCCGGAACGTGTCTCCAGCGGCAAGGAGGACGGAATGCCCGTCTCCCCGGAGATGGTGCGCGATCTTTCCGATCGTCGTCGTCTTCCCGACGCCGTTCACACCCACCACAAGGACGACGAAGGGATAGGGAGGGGACACCGGGAGAGGGGCGATGCAGGGGGCAAGGGTGTCCGTGATCATCTTTTTCAGTTCCGCGCGAAGCGCCTCGACGTCCGGCAATTCCCCCCGCCGCCATTTCGCCCGGAGCGCCTCCGAATAATTGCGGGCGAGGTCTGCTCCCGCGTCCGCCAATATGAGCGCCTCCTCCAGTTCGATCAGGACGTTTTCGTCCACGGGACCGATGCCGCGGGCGATCGCCTCGACGTTCATGAAGAGAAGTTCGCGGGTCTTCGACAGGCCCGTCTTGAGGCGCGAGAGAAAGGATCCGTTTGGTTTGTCGTCGTGGACGGCCATGGGAACCCGTGTCGGGAGAGGACGCTTCAGGACTGGAAGTTTACCGAAACCACCTTGGAGATTCCCGGCTTTTCCATGGTGACTCCGTAGAGCACGTCGGCGAGTTCCATCGTCCGCTTGTTGTGCGTAATGAGGAGGAACTGATAGTTCGACGACATTTCCCGGACAATCGAGTTGAATCTGTCGATATTCGCGTCGTCCAGGGGAGCATCCGCCTCGTCGAGCAGACAGAAGGGGGAAGGCTTGACGAGGAAGATCGAGAAGATGAGGCTGATGGCGGTCAGTGCCTTCTCCCCGCCGGAAAGGAGAGTCAGGGACTGGAGCTTCTTCCCCGGGGGCTGGGCAACGATCTCCACACCCGATTCCAGAAGGTTCCCTTCCTCGAGGAGCTTCAGGTAGGCCCGCCCCCCCAGGAACAGTTTGGGGAAGATCTCCTGGAATTTCTGGTTGATGTTGTCGAACGCGACGGAAAACCGTTCCTTTGTGGTCCGGTTGATCCTCTGGATCGCCTTGGCGAGATCCTCGAGGGATTTTTCGAGATCCTCCTTCTGGGAGGAGAGAAAGGAGTGCCGCTCGGCAAGTTCCTTGTGCTCTTCCAGGGAAGCGAGATTGACCTCGCCGATGGCGGTCATGCGGGACCGGATCTCCCCGGCCCGTTCTTCCCACCCGGCCAGATCCCCGTCCTCCTCCTCCCCCGTCTCTTCCCGGTCGGCAATCTCCGGGGGATGGACCTCATACCTCTGGTAGATCGCGCTGTCCAGGTGTTCAAGATCCATCTCCACACGCTGGGCCGAAAGCCGCAGGTCCGAAAGGCGGGCGATCCCGTCTGCCTCGTGCCGTTGCTTCTCTTTGAGCGCCCCCTCCATAGATGCAAGCCGGGCGTAGAGCGCCGCATTCCCCTCGAGGTGCCGGTCGATTTCCGCCTGCTTGCCCGCCAGGTCGACGCCGGCGGACTCGATCGTCTTCCGCCCCTCCGCGACGGCATGCTCCAGGTCGCCGGCGTTTTTTTCGTATGCCCCGATGCGCTTCCTCCGTTCCTCGACCGTGGCATTCCTGCCGTTCCGCGATTCCCGCAGGCCATCGAGAACC
>JBAVJZ010000201.1:0-2804 GCA_049688015.1 Candidatus Deferrimicrobiaceae bacterium
GGTTCTCGACGCGCACGACCAGGCGCCCGCCGAGGACGTTCACGACCACCAGCCCGACGATCACTCCGCTGATCAGGACGTGAAGCCAGAAGCCGCGGTCGTCCTCCGCGAAGAAGCCCGCGCCGTAGCTCCCGAAGGCGTAGGCGTAGACGGCGAGCAGCACCACGTAGCTGAGCAACAGGAGGATGTTGGCCGCCCCGGTGACGATGCCACTGCCGAAGGCGCGGTTCAGGAACTCGACCGTGCCGCCTTCCCCGGGGAAGCGCAACGTCAGCTTGAGGTACGAGTAACCGGTGAGCAGCGCCACGATCCCTGCAATCAAGAAGGCGATGGGCGCGGCGCCTTTCGTGACGTCCACGGTGAGTCCGGTCACGGCGAAGATGCCGCCACCCACCATGCCGCCGATTCCGATGGACAACGTGGAGAAGGTGCCCAGTTTGCTTTCTTTTTTCGATGACATCACGGCACTTTTCTTTTCGACTGGTTTAGCGCGCAATCAGAACTTCCAGTTGGCATAAAGAGCGAGGAATATGGTTCCGATAGAGTCGTACGAGCCAATGAGATCGCCACGCCCGCCGAGGGCGACCGGCCTCGTGCTCTGCAGGTTGGTATCCGGCGTCCCGCCGTACAGATACTCGACCGCTAACCCCCAGAAGAAATTCTCGCTCGGCTGATGCTGGGCACCCACACCGAAGCGCCAGGCCGAATTCAGCGGCAGCAGCGGAGATACGTCCGAGCCGTCCTGGAAATCCGAGTCGTAGGCCATGCCGAAGTTGAGCAGCCACGGGTCGCTTATTTGGTACTGGGCGCCCACTGCAAAGTGCCAGGTGTCCTTGAAGTCCAGGTCGGTCGAGGTGCTGGTCGGATTGGTCGTGTCATCGATGCCGAGCTGCACCTGACCGAACTTCGACCATTGCTGCCAGCCCACACTTCCCATCACCGCCCAGCGGTCGCTCACCTGGGCGAAGACGCTGCCCATCGCCTGCTGGGGAACCTTGATGCCGACCTTGATGCTCGAATTCAGCAGCCCCCTGTTGTTCAGAACGGTGCTCAGGCCCGGCGCGAGGTTCGAAAACTGCGCCGGCGCATTGAAGTCGAGGTTCACCTGCGAGTTCCACGTCAGCCCGAGCCGGATCCCGGGGGTGACCTCGTAGAGCAGCCCGAGGTTGCCGCCCCACCCCCAGTCCGTGTCGTCGAGCTTGAGTTGACCGTCGCCGAAGGCGGGAAAGACATTGTTGATGGCCACCTGATTTTTGTAGGAGCCGTACATGGCGGTGACGCCGCCTCCCAGCGAGAGCTTGTCGGTCAATTTGTATGCGATCGAAGGGACCAGCGAGACCCCGAGCATCGTCGTATCCTGGACGTAATAGCGGCCGACCCAGTCGTCGTCGTAGTTCAAGGCAGCTCCGAAATTGCCGGTCAGGGCGAACCCGAGCTTGAGATCGGGCGACACGCTGTAGCTGAGGAACCCGCCGCCGCCGGGAAACCACCCGTTGCTTCCGGTCACGTAACCACCGTCGTCATTACCGAGGGCGGGGGACGTGCCCGAGCCGATCGAGAACTTGGCGTTCGACCAGAGCACCTGCCCCGCCGCCAGCACCTGGGTGCCCTCCAGTCGCGTCATGCCGGCCGGATTGGTGAAGGCGGTCGAGGCGTCCTGGGCGCGCACATTGTAGCCGGCCGAGGCGAGGCCGACATCGGCCGTTCCGAACTCGTAGAGGAGCAGGCCGCCGGCATCGGCCGGAAGAGGAGTGAACAATCCGAACCCGAGCATTGAAATGACCAGGATAAGCTTGACACATTCAATTGCCTTTTGACGTGTATAACACATGGAAACCTCCTTCTCATTTAACAGGTTGTTGAAATACTATTGCGCTTGGCAATACAGTATTTAAATCCTCCTCCAAATGCTCATTTATCACACATCAACTTCGCCTTTTCGTCGGATTTTGCCTTGTCTTGCCTGCGCTCACTTCGTTTTTCAACAACCTGTTAACCCTCAAAATCGGGAAACGAATCGATACGATGCAGCGGCCTCTATTCAAGAACGCGCTCATAATAACGCCTGCCCTCCCTTTTTTATAATTTGAAACGCTCAGTTTAGGCAACACTAAAGCCGCATTACGGCATGGGAATACAGGCGCCGTAGACGATGAAGGCCACCTCGTTTCCGGCTGCCGTCACCACCAATTTACCCGTTTCCTCCGAAACCGACGCGGTCCACCCGACGCTGTCACGCACGTCCTGTATGCCTTCGTCCGCGCCTTGCAGGATCAGTTGACCGCCGATGCGTTCCATGCGTTTGATGGCACTGCTGCGGTCCCCACTGCTTTTGTCGGCCGGCACCACGATCTTCTTGTCGAAATCGACCCTGAGGAAACGGGGCACGGCGACACTTTCCGGCGTCACTGCACGGCATCCATCCTCCAGTGTGCACTCCGTCACCGAAACCACGCTGCACAGGACCGGTTGGGAGCCGTCGAAATCCCCTGCGGCTGCAATCGCCGTAAGTCCGAACAGCAGCGCAAGGGCACTGCTCACCAACAGCAACTGTTTCATGGCAATTTGAAGAGTCCTTCCACTTCTTCGGTTGTGTTTCCGGATTCTCATTTGACCGCGTATCCTTTCGCTTCGAGACAGACAGAGGTGGCCCGGTTATAGGTGTTCCGCTTCTGCTGGTATTGCGCCGCCTGCTGGGCGGCCACCTGCTGCTGGGCTTGTGCGGCCTGGGTATTCCGGGCCTGGCTTCTCAGTCCGCCGAAAACACCGCCGGTGAGGGCACCGATGGCCGCTCCCTTGCCCGC
>JBAVJZ010000202.1:0-31882 GCA_049688015.1 Candidatus Deferrimicrobiaceae bacterium
TCGCTGATCTGCCCGGCCACTTTCATCGCGTAGAGCGCGTACGCGAAGTTCGAGAATTCCGACCTGCCGGGCAGGGCGATGTCCGTCCGGGGGCGGGCCATCTCGTACCCCTCCCGGTTCATGGCGAGAACCGTGTTCTTCGCTTCCTGCATGAGGAAGTCGCGCTGGATCGTGATCCTGTCCCACGGGCGCAGGAACCCCAGCTCCCTCGCCTCTTTCGCAGAGGTGGCCACCTTCGCCATCCCGACCGTCTCGAACGCCTTCCGCAAGAAGGGGAGCGGGTCCGCCGTTACCCCGTCCGGGATCCCCTCGAGGTGGCGGATCACCATCTCTTTCGTCCCGCCTCCCGCCGGCAGGAGCCCGACGCCCACTTCCACGAGCCCCATGTACGTCTCGGCGGCGGCCCGGATCCGGTCCGCCCCCAGGCAGATCTCGGTTCCCCCCCCGAGAACCATCCCCGCCGGAGCGGCCACAACCGGCTTTTCCGAATAGCGAAGCCGCATACAGGCGTTCTGGAACTCCCGGACCATCGTCTCGATGTTTCCGAAGTTCTTGTTCTGCGCTTCCAGGAAAACGAGCATCAGGTTTGCGCCGACGCAGAAGTTCTCCGAGTGATTGGCGATCACCATCCCCGCGAACTCCTTCTCGGCGCGTGCAACTCCCTCGTTCATCATCGTGACGATGTCGCCGTCCACCGCGTTCATCTTGGTGTGGAACTCGAGGCACAGAACCCTGTCGCCGATGTCGTACAGCGTTGCTCCCTGGTTTTCCTCCACCACCTTGTTCCGCTCCCTGAAGGCAGGGAGGAAGATGACGTCGGGGGAAACCGCGACAGGAAGGTACGCTCCGCTGGCGAAGTCATAGCACTCGAGGGTGCCGCCCGGCCTGCGGTAGAACGACGTGTTCCCGGCGGCGAGCATCTTCTCGACGTTCTCCGGGATCTCTTTTCCTTCCCGGCGCATCCGGGCGACCGAATCCGCCAACCCGATGGCGTCCCACGTCTCGAAGGGGCCAAGCGTCCAGTTGAACCCCCACCGGATCGCGTTGTCGATATTAACGACGTCGTCGGCAATTTCGGGGATTCGCCGGGCCGAGTAGAGGAGGGACTCGGAGAGTACCTTCCATGCGTACGCGGAGGCCTTATCGTCGCCCCCGATCACCTTCCGGATCCTTTCCCCCGCGTCCTCTTCCCCCTTCGCGGCGTCGAGCGAGGGGAAACTCACCTTCGTGGTCGGCCGGTAGTCGAGCCGTCGGTAGTCGAGGACGAGCTTTTTCTTCGCGTCGCCCTTCCCCTCCATTTTGAAGAAGCCGCCCCCGGCTTTCCGTCCGAGCCATCCGCGACTGACCATCTCGCTCACGAACGGCGGCGGAAGAAATGTCTCCCGCTGCGGGTCGGCGGGAAGGTTTCGGTAGACGTTGTCGGATACGTGGAGAAGCGTGTCGATTCCGACCAGGTCGGCCGTGCCGAACGCCGCGGACTTCGGACGCCCCATCGCCGGCCCCAGAATCCTGTCCACCTCCTCGATCGACAGGCCGTCCTCCATCATCGCATGCATCGCGTACATCATGGCGAAGACGCCGATCCGGTTGCCGATGAAGTTGGGGGTGTCCTTTCCGTAGACGATTCCCTTTCCCAGCCGGCGTTCCCCGAATTCGGCGATGCCCCGCAGGATCTCCGGATCGGTGTCCTTGCCCGGAACAAGCTCGAGAAGTTTCATGTACCGCACGGGGTTGAAGAAATGGGTCACGAGAAAATGCCGGCGAAATTTCTTCGAGCGCCCCTCCATCATCTGGGATATGGCGATTCCGGACGTGTTGGAAGTGACAATCGTGCCGGGCTTCCAGGCAGCCTCGATCCGGTCGTAGAGCGCTTTCTTGATGTCGAGATTTTCCGTGACGACCTCGACGACCCAGTCGCAATCCGCAGCCCTGGTGATATCGTCGTCGAAGTTCCCGATCGAGATAAGGCCCAGGTCCTTCGGCGAGTAGAGGAGCGCAGGGCGGCTTTTCCGGATCCCCTCGAGTCCCCCGGCGGCGAGCCGGTTGCGAAAGGCGGGGGACTCCTCTGTCAACCCCCTCTTCCTGTCCTCGTCGGTCAATCCCGGGGGAACGATATCCAGCATCAGGCTGGGGATGCCGGCATTGGCCAGATGGGCCGCGATCCCCGATCCCATGACACCTGCCCCCAATACGGCAACGCGGCGAATTTTCGGAAACATGAGTCCCACCTCCCGGAAGGAAATGCGGTTCGGGACGAAGAGGAAATGAATGACTATTCAGTAACAAGGTAGAAGTATCCCAAAGCAGTATCCCCTGTCAAGGGACATGGGCGGAAGGCAAACGTCTGCGGGGCGGGAAATCCGATCCGTGCCGCTACTTGAAAGCACTATTGCCCGGGGCGTTTCAGGGGAAGACCAGGGGGTACACCAATTTCTCCCTTACTTTCTTCGGGGAAGGCTTCGCGAAAAACCATTTTCCGCCAAGCCCGAGGATGCCCGCCACGGAGATGAATCCCAGGAAGGAATACAGGGAATCGGAGTGAGCGTACCGTTCGTGAAGGACGGCCTTCGCCGGATTGGGAGTCGGCATGGCGAGCGTACCCATGATCAGCGGCCCCTGCCACGCCAACCGTTCCGGCGAAACCGAAAAGACCACTGCCCCGAAGATGACAAGGAGAGACGCCGCGAATACCGCTTTCTCCCAGGATTTCCACTTTCCTGATCGGTTTTTCATGTCGCTCTCCTTATGGTAGACACCGTCACGATCCCTTTGTTCCTGCTTCTTGGATGGTCCAAACCGGAAATATATTCATCCGAGGGAAAGATTTTTTCTGCCGGTGGGTACGGGCCCCCTGGAAAGCAACCCCCGTTGTTCCGGTCGAGCGCCCGTTGTCGAATGCTTCCTCCTGGGGGAAAATGAATCCGTGCGAGGAATCTACATCCATGTTCCGTTCTGCGTACGGAAATGCTCCTACTGCGACTTCTACTCGCTTACGACATCCTCCCGCGCCACCGGCGAGTTCCTCGATCTGCTCGTGAAGGAGATGGACCTGTTCCGGGAGCGGTTTCCGGAAGACGCCACGGCAGCGGTCGACACCGTCTACTTCGGGGGCGGCACACCTACCGTGATTGCCCCCGGGGACCTCTGCGGACTCCTCGCCGCGATCAGGAGACGATTCCCGGTCATGCCCGGCGCCGAAATCACGATCGAGGCAAACCCGGGAACCGTCCGCGAGAATGGGCTGCGGATACTGCGGGCCGGGGGATTTAACCGCCTGAGCGTCGGGATGCAGTCCTTTTCCCCCGCCACTCTCCTGACCCTGGGCCGGATCCATGACACGGAGGACAATCGCAGGACATACCGGGACGCCCGGGCGGCGGGGTTCGACTCCCTCGGGATCGACCTCATATTCGGGATCCCGGGACAATCCGGGGCCGATTGGGAGGAGGACCTCGAACAGGCGATCACCTTCTTTCCGGACCACGTCTCGGCATACGCCCTCGCGCCGGAGCCCGGCACCCCTCTACAGGCGGCGCTTGCGCAAGGGAAGATCCGGATGCCCACCGACGAGGAGGTGGCGGAGAGTTACGCGACAGCGCGCAGGGCACTTGTGAACGCCGGATACCGACATTACGAGATCTCCAACTTCGCCCGCCCCGGGTTCGAGTCCCGGCACAACAGAAAATACTGGCGACGGGAGGGGTACGCGGGGCTCGGCCCCTCGGCTCATGGTCTCCTCTTCCCGCGGGAGTACCCCCGGTTCGGGATGCGGACGGCCAACCCGTCCTCTTTTTCGGAGTACGGCCGCCGGATCCGGGAGGGCAGCCCTCCCTGGGGGGGCGTGAACGAATGCGGCCAGGAGGATGCCTGGAAGGAAGCGCTCATCCTCGGACTGCGCATGACCGACGGGGTGGATCCGGCGGAAATCGAAACGAGAATCGGCCCGCCGCCGGATGCGCTTCGGGATGTTTTGGGCTCACTGGTGGAGGACGGGAAACTTCTCCGCGAGAGGAACCGGCTTCGACTGCCGGACAACCTTTTCTTCGTGTCGAACGAGATCCTGGCCGTCCTTGCATGAAGGGGGCGGACAGCCCCCCCGGCGCTTCCCCCGTCCCGGACAACCGCGGAGGGAAATCGTTCCCTTCTCCGTGACCGGGGAGTAGGATAAAAAGTCCGGGGAGACGTCTGCCGGGGAGGATGGCATGGGGGGATGATGTATGGCCGGGTTGACTTTCTTATATAATAAGCAGTTATGAAAAACACGGACCCTTCCCATCTCCCCGGCGGGAAAAAGCGGCGTTTCTCACTGGGAATCCGTCTGAAGCTGATCGCGTTTCTGCTGCCTATGGTGTTTCTGCTGGTCATTCTGATCGCGGCGGCGGTAACGAAAATCGCGGACAAAGCCATACAGAATGACCTCCTGCAGCGTGGGGTGGCGATCTCCCGCGTGGTTGCGCTCTCGTCGGGGTATTCGATCCCCCTCGGCGACCGGTTGGCGATGGACAGTCTCACGGCGGAAACAAAGAACAGCTCCCACGACATCGAGTACATCTTCATCCGGGATACCGAGGACATCATCCTGGCCCACAACCTGATCGAGGAGCGGGGGAAGGCATATTCCCCCCCGACCCAGGAGAAAACACTGGGGACGTTTCTGGAAACCCAGGCAAACGAGATTATGCGGAAAGGCCGGGAGCTGATCGAATTCTCCACCCCGGTCTTCTTCGCGGGAAAGCGCGTCGGGACAGTATCGCTCGCCATCTCCCGGGACAGCATCCTGGCCGCGCAAAGAAACATCAGGAAGTCGATCGCCATCGCGGCAGCGGTGTTCCTGGTGATCGCCCTCCTGGGCACCTTTGCCATCGCCTCCCTCATCACCACCCCCGTGAAGAAGCTCTCCTCGGGAGTCAACGAACTCGCCAGCGGAATGGACTTCCACCCGATCCCCTATCGCTCCAGGGACGAACTGGGGGAGCTGACCCGCAATTTCAACCGGATGGCGGAGACCATCCTCTCCCAGAAGAATCGGCTGAGCCGGTACGCGAGGGACCTCGAGGAATCGTACA
The DNA here is from genome assembly GCA_049688015.1 of Candidatus Deferrimicrobiaceae bacterium. GTDB lineage: Bacteria > Desulfobacterota > Deferrimicrobia > Deferrimicrobiales > Deferrimicrobiaceae > CSP1-8. Next base: position 5,067 of record JBAVJZ010000202.1, read on the forward strand.
TCGCCACGGTGCGGGTTCTCGCCGCCTCGATCGATGCGCGCGATCCGTACACGTTGGGGCACTCGACCCGGGTGGCGTTTCTTGCGTGCGAACTCGGCAGAAAGCTCGGGTTTTCCACGGAGGAGATCGAACATCTGGAGAAGGCTTGCCTCTTCCACGATGTCGGGAAGATCCGGACACCGGATGAAATCCTCCTCAAGGAGCAGAGGCTCTCTCCCCGGGAGATCGGGCTGATGCGGAAACACCCGGACAACGGGGCGGACATCCTCCGAATGGCTCCCTCCCTCCACCGGTATATCCCTGTGGTGCGATATCATCACGAGTGGTATAACGGCAAAGGATATCCGGAGGGGAGAATGAACTCGGAGATACCGATCCACGCCCAGATCATCTCCCTCGCCGACGCGTTCGACGCCATGACATCGTCCCGCCCGTACCGGAAGGGATTGACAACCCGGCAAGCACTCGAAGAGATTCGCCGCTTCCGAGGAACCCAGTTCTCCCCGGAACTGACCGATGTTTTCATACGGATGGTGAACGAGATGCCCCCCATGGAAGCGGTAAGCACCGACACCGCAGACGGGAGAGGAATGGCCCTTTGAAGGTCCCCATCCGTTCCACGAGCATCCTCCTGGCCGCTCTGCTGGTCGGCGGATGCGCCGCGTGGAAGACCCCTCCGGTGCGCGAGAAGCCTCCCGCGGTCGTCACCCCTCCCCCGGCGACCAAGCCTCCTCGGACCGTCACCCCTCCCCGGATCGGCGCCCCCCCGCAGGCCGCCTCCTCTCGCCCGTCAGTACCATCGTCCATCGACAATACCTATTTCGAAGGCGTTGCCATGATGAAGGAGGGGAAATTCGAGCGGGCACTGGAGCATTTCGTCGACGTCTGGAAGGAGATTCCCGGCTATCCCGGGGTGGAGGAGAACTTCCACACCGCTCTGGAAGGGCTCAAGAAAAGCGGGGACGATGCGTATCGGCAAGGGAAACTGGGTGAGGCCGGAAAGCGGTGGGCGGCGACGATGCGGTTTCTCTCCCACCCCGCACTCAAGGAGGGCATGCCGGCCATATCGAAGGGGGGTCTCAAAGGGAGCATCGACAAGGTGACCGCCCAACTCATGGAGAAAGGGCTTGCGGACTACCGGGAGGGGAGGCTCGAGGAAGCCATCGCCACCTGGCGGGATATCCTTGCCTACGACCCCGAAAACGAAGAAGCGAACAAGTCCCTCAAGACAGCCACCACGCAACTCGAAAACCTGAAGAAGCTTACCCCGCCGGCCTCCAAGCAGTAAGTCCCGAACCGGAAGGGCGGGGGCAACCTGGTACTGCATTTCGTCCCTACACCTGCATTCGCGCGCCTTGCCGGACCGGCGCATCGACGCTCCCGGAGCCGTGTCGAAAACAGATACGTCGCCGTATTTAGGAAGCGCACCGCTTAGCCGGCCGTACCCTCCGAGGATCCCGGCTTGTGCTTGTGCTTCCTGCTCTCGCTCAGGAAATACAGGATCGGCACGGTGCTCCGCGAAAGGAACAGGGAGGCCACCTCCCCCGCCATGAGCGAGATCGCCAGCCCCTGGAAGATCGGATCGAACAGGATGACCGACGCGCCGACGATCACGGCGGCGGCGGTGAGCATCATCGGCCGGAACCGGACCGCCCCCGCGTCGATAACCGCTTGGTCCAGCGGCATCCCCTGCGCAAGGCGCAACTCCACGAAATCGACGAGGATGATCGAGTTGCGCACCACGATTCCGGCACCCGCGATGAAGCCGATCATGGAAGTCGCCGTGAAAAACGCCCCCATCAGCCCGTGGGCGGGAATGATCCCCACCAGGGAAAAGGGGATGGCCGCCATGATCGTGATCGGCGTCCGGAACGACTGGAACCACCCCACTACGAGGATGTAGATCAGCACGAGCACCACGGCGAAGGCCAGCCCCAGGTCCCGGAAGACCTCGTAGGTGATGTGCCACTCGCCATCCCATTTCATTGAGAATTTCTGGTCCGTGAAAGGCTGGCTTGCCACGTACCGCTCCATCCGGTATCCGCCGGGCATCGTAAGCTTGTCCAGGGCCTTGTTTATCTCGAGGACCGCGTAGACGGGAGACTCCACCTTTCCCGCCACGTCGGCGGTCACGTACACGACAGGCATGAGATTCTTGTGATAGATGCTCTTTTCGGCCGTCTCCTCCTCGACCCGGACAACCTCCCCCAGGGGAACCAGGTTCCCCCGGCGGCCCGTCACCTTGATCTGCCGCAGGGATTCCACGCGGGACCGCTCCGCGGGGGGGAGACGCAGAATGATCGGCACGTCTTCCTGCTCCCGGGGCTGGTGGAGAAGTCCCACCTCCTGCCCCCTCACGGCCAGGCCAAGCGTCGCAGCGACCTGCGCCACAGACACGCCGGAAAGGGCCGCCTTCTCCTGATCCACGGCGAAGCGATACCTGGTCTGATCGTCCTCCACGTACCAGTCGACGTCCACAACGCCGTCGGTTTTCTCGAAAATCTCCCGGATCTGCCGGGCAACCTCGATCTGCCCCCGGTAATCGGGCCCGTAGACTTCCGCCACCAGCGTTTGCAGAACCGGCGGCCCGGGAGGGACCTCGGCTACCTTGACCCGGGCGCCATGTTTCGCCGCGACGGCGTCGATCATCGGCCGGACCCGTTTCGCGATGTCGTGGCTTTGCGACTTCCGATCCCCTTTCGGAACCAGATTCACCTGGATGTCCGCCTCGTTTGGCTGCTTGCGCAGGAAATAGTGTCGCACCAGGCCGTTGAAGTTGTAGGGAGAGGAAGTACCGACGTACATCTGGTAATTCACCACCTCCGGGACCGCGGCGATGGTGTTGCCGATCTCCCGGGTGACCGCGGCGGTCTCCTCCAGGGTCGTGCCTTCGGGCATGTCGATCACCACCTGGAACTCGCTCTTGTTGTCGAAGGGAAGCATCTTCACCTTCACGACCTTGAACGCGAAAAGAGACAGCGCTCCCAGGAGCAGGGCAACGACGAGGAGAAGGAAGCCATAGCGCCACGCAGGCCTGTGAAGGAGGCGGTCCATCGATCTCCGGTAGAGCCGCGTGGTCCATCCTTCCTCGCCGTCGTGGGCCTCGCCCTCCCGCGACAGGAGCCGGACGCTCGCCCAGGGCGTGACGACGAAGGCCACGAGGAGCGAGAAGAGCATGGCCGCCGTCGCACCCACGGGGATGGGGCGCATGTAGGGTCCCATGAGGCCCCGGACGAACGCCATGGGGAGAATGGCGGCGATCACCGCAAAGGTGGCGAGGATCGTGGGATTGCCCACCTCATCCACCGCCTCCACGGCGATCTCGGCAACAGACCGGCCGCGATTCTCCGGAAGACGATAGTGACGGACGATGTTCTCCACCACGACGATCGCGTCGTCGACCAGGATGCCGATGGAGAAGATGAGGGCGAACAGGGTCACCCGGTTGAGCGTGTAGCCGGTGAGGTAGAAAACCGCAAGGGTGAACGCCAGCGTGACAGGGATGGCGGTGGCCACGATTCCCGCCTCCCGCAGACCCAGCGTGAACAAGATAAGAACCGACACCGAGACGATGGCGATCAGCATGTGGAGGAGCAGCTCGTTGGACTTCTCCGCCGCCGTCTCGCCGTAGTTCCGGGTGACGGTAAGCGCAACGCCGTCGGGAATCGTCCTTCCCTTGATCTCCTCCACTTTCGCGATCACCTTCTCGGCGATCGCGATCGCGTTGGTGCCCTTTCTCTTGGCGATCGAGAGGGTCACGGCCGGGACGGGAGCAAGAGCCTTCTCCTGCGCAGCGGGCCCCAGGCCGAAGAGAACGTAGTCCGCGGCTTCTTCGGGCCCGTCCACGATCTGCGCCACGTCCCCCAGGTACACGGGCCGCCCTTCCGACACTCCCACCACGACGCGTCCCACGTCCTCGGCGGTGTGCAGGAACGCCCCTGTCTCCACCAGGAACTCCCGGTTCCCGGAGGAGAAGCTTCCCGACTGGAGCTGCCGGTTTGCGGCCGTGAGCATCCTCACCAGGATCTCGGGGGCGACGTCACGGGCCGCCATCCGCGCCGGGTCCAGCATCACCCGAACCTGACGAAGTCTGCCCCCGATGATTTTGATCTCCGAGACGTCGGGAATCGTCTTGATCTGGTCGTTTATCTCCGCCGCCACCCGGCGCAGGGCATAGTGGTCGTACCGGTCGCTGGAAAGCGTAAGGGCCAGGATGGGGACGTCGTCGATCGACCGGGGCTTGATCAGGGGGGTGCTCGCCCCGGGAGGGATGAGATCGAAGTTGGCGAACATCTTCTGGTTCAGGCGGACGATGCTTTTTTCCTCGTCCTCGCCCACCTTGAAACGGACGATCGCCATGGACTGGCCCGGAGACGAGGTGGAGTAGATGTACTCCACCCCGGGGATCTCCCAGAGGAGCCTTTCCATGGGGTTGGTGACCCGCTCCTCCACTTCCCTGGCCGACGCCCCGGGCATCTGCACGAAGATGTCGACCATGGGCACGATGATCTGCGGCTCTTCCTCCCGGGGGAGGAGAGCCACGGCGCCCACGCCAAGGAAGATCGAGGCGAGGACGATGAGCGGCGTCAGCCGTGAGTCGATGAAGGCGAAGGCGATCCGACCCGCGATCCCTCGCCCGGCCTGACTCATTTCCGGACCTCCACCCGGGCCCCGTCCACAAGCTTTTCCAGGGGGGAGACCGCAACGTGCGTCCCCGGCTCGATCCCCGAAAGAATCTCCACCTCGTCCCCGAACGCGTTGCCGGTCGTCACCATCACCAGGTGCGCCACGTTATCCGCCGTGACAGTGAAAAGCGCTTCATAACCGCCCACGTGCGTGATCGCCTTCTGCGGGACGACCAGCATGTTTTCCTTTCCCGTCGGGAACAGAACCCGCCCGAACATCCCGGTGCGAAAACGCTGCCCCCCCTCGGGAAGGTCCACTTTTGCGATGAACGTCCGGCTCTCCGGGTCCACCTGCGGGACCACTTCGGAGATCGTCCCGGGGGTTTCCTGCCCCGGAGGTGTGCCCAAAACGACCCGAACCCGGGAGCCGACCTTGAAGACGCCAAGGTAGGCCTCCGGCACGGAGGCCTCGATGCGGTAACGTCGCGTGTCCTCCATGACGAGGATGGGCACGCCGGGGGCCGCCATCGAGCCGACGTCGGCCTTTTTCCCGGTGACGACTCCCGGAAAGGGTGCCGTTACCCGGGTATAGGAAAGCATCGCCCGCGCCGCATCCTCCTGCGCCTTCGCCTGCGTGATCTTCGCGGCCACCTGTGCCCGTTTGTCCAGCGCCCGCTCGTAGTCCTTTACCGCAACCGTCCTTTTCACCTCGACCTCGTCGAACTCCTGCGGGGTGACGACCTTTTCCTCGTGAAGCATCCGGAACCGCTCGTACGTCTTCTCGGCGAGCGACTTTGACGCCTCCGCCTGGGCGATGGCGCCCTCGACCTCCTTGAGGCCGGCCTCCGCCTCGGTGACCAACGCCCCGGCGGCCGCAAGCTGCGCCCGGATCTGCGTGTCATCGATCGTTGCCAGAAGCGCACCCTTTTCCACCCGGGACCCTGCCGCCACGGGAAGGGAAGTGATCCTGCCCATCACCTGAGCGGCAACGACGGCTATGGTTTCCGCCCGGACCGTTCCTGCCGCCTCGATGAACCTCTCCCGGGACCCTCCTACCGCCTCGACGACTTCCACTCCGCGCAATAGCGGCCTGTCGGCGGAGTCCGGGGCATGCTTTCCCTTCTCTCCGCACCCGGCCACCAACACGGCGATTCCCGCAAGCAGGAAGATCCATCCGGTGCACACCGGGGATTCTCCGGCCAGCCTGCGAATCCCTCCCGAACGCCGTCTGGCGCCCCTCATTGACCTTCCCCCTTTCCCGGTATCCCCTCCGTTGCGGTCAGCGCCCAGGACAGCAGTTCTCCGGAGACGTACTCAAGCTGCGCCCGGGAGTGCTGCAGGTCGTTCTGCGCCCTGACCAGGTCGGCCCGGGCGCCGTTGAGCGCCGTCTGCATGTCCAGCAGGTCGATCATACGCGCGAGCTGATTCTCGTACCTCGACTTGACCAAACGCGTCCCCTCCTCTGCGGCGGCAACCGCTGCCCGGGCGATCTCCACGCGACGGGCCGCCTCCTCGATGGAGAGGTGCGCCTGGATCACCTGGAACGAAGCGAGATCTTCCGCCCCCCGGTAATGCTCCCGCGCTTTCGCTTTCTCCGCATAGGCCCTGCCCACCTCCGCCTCGCGACTCAGTCCGTCGAACAGGTTCCACGTGAGACCCACCCCGACCTTCCAGGTGTGATTGTCGGGGGAGAAGACCCCGTCCTGCCCGTCGATCTGGTAGGCGCCCATCACGCCCACCGTGGGAAGATATTCCGATTTCCGGAGGGTCACGTTGGTGTCCGCGTTGGCAAGCCTCATGGAGAACGCACGGAGGTCGGAACGATTGGCGCGGACTGCCGCGATCCTCTCCTCGATCGTTCCGGCCTCCGGCAGGGGCGGGATCGGACCGGACGCATCCACCCGTCCTCCCCCCGGTTCGCCCATCGCAAGCGCCAATCCCGACTGCGCCAGCAGGCAGCGGCTCTCCGCCGTCACCTTGGTGCTTTCCGCGGAGGCGAGAAACACCCTGGCCCGCAGCACGTCGGAGGCAAGCCCCGTTCCGGCCTTTTCCATCACTTCCGAGATACGGAGGTGTTCCCGGGCGTCGGACAGTCCCTGCCGGGCAACCTGCACGTACTCCTTCGCCGTCAGCACGCGGAGATAGGCCGTCAGGACCTGGTAGACCGCTTCCTCCTTTGTTCGCGACGCGTCGAGACCGGCCGCTTTCGCTTCGCGGCGCGCCATCTTGTATCCGAGATAGGCCCGGGGAGCGAAGACCGGCTGCTCGAGCGTCAATGATGTGATGTAGTCGTTGATCGGCGGCGCCTCGTTGAAGTTGTCCACGTTCGCGAAGTCGGAGGCGAGGAGCCGCTCCTGGTTCAGCTTGATAGCAAATGCCTCCGCCGGCACGTTCGTTCGCACGAACCGCTCCTCGAGGGAAAGCTTCGGAAGGTAGTTCCCCCGCGCGGCCTCGGCCGCCTTGTGCGCGGAAATCCGCTCGTACCCGGCCGCCGAAACGGTCGCGTTGTTTTTCAGGGCCCGCGCCACCGCCCCGGGGAAATCGACCGTGTCGGGCCCGGACGCGACGGCAGGACCCGTGGTTCCCCAGGCGAGGAGGATAACGACAGCACCAAGGAGGGACGTCGGAAACGGAAAGCGTTCATGTCTTGCCATCTTCTCCTTCCCTTCCCCGCCGGTTCCGTAAAAACGAGGCGCAAAACCGGCGGAAGATTCTCGGTTACTTAGTGCTGCGTTTCATAATTACGCCTGCATTCGAGCGCCGCCGCATCCGCCCCGCCTGCGTTGCGCTCCTTGCGCCGTACTTAACAGTACGCCTCAGTCGCGCGCCTCGCCGGACCGGCGCATCGACGCTCTCGGTGCCTTGACGAAAACAAATACGTCGCCGTAATTATGAAGCGCAGCACTTAGGCAAAGAGGATGCCACTCGCCGAACAAATTCCAGGTTTCAACAAATATCTCTATTTATTGGTAGGTTAATCAAGCTCGACGGATGCTCGGTAATGAAAGGAAAAATAGCGCAACACAATATGCAACATACTTTGCACCGTAATGCAACCATATGGTGGCGCGACCAATTATTGCATGATGGCTGGCGTCCGTTGCCTGCCCCGGGGAAAGTCCTATCGATCCGCTACCTGCCTCCGAGAATAGCAATGGTATAGCGATCGGTATGTAACACTTTCCTGGCCACCCGGTTCACCTCTTCGAGGGTCACCGCTTCGATCTTCTCCGGTTCCCGGAACGTCTCCTCGTACCCTATTCCTTGGAGCTCATTGTACATCATCTTGTCGGCATAGGCGGAGTTGCTCTGCAGACCGATCTCGTACCTGCCGATCATCCACTTTTTCGCCCTGTCGAACTCTTCCGTCGTTACTCCGTGCGCCCGTACTTCTTTGATTTCCCTCAGGGTATCCGTAATCGCCCCGTCCAGTTTTTCGGCACTGGTGCCCATGTAGATCGCAAAGAAGCCCGGGTCGACCTGCTCCGAGGAGAACGACGTTACCGAGTAGGCCAGAGATTTCTTGTCCCGGAGGTTGGTGAACAGCCTGCCCCCCATGCCGGCGAGGGCCGATCCGAGCACGTCGAGGGCATAACGGTCGGGATCGGTGACCCGTGCACCGGTGTACCCGATGACGAAGTGCGCCTGTTCCTTCTCCCCCGGCTCTACCTCCCGGCGTATTCCCTTTTCCTGCGGCACCGGCATCGGTCCGATCGGGACGAATTCCTCCCTGCGGGGAAAGTCCCCGAAGGCCTCCCGGACGGCAGAGAGCGCTTCCTCCGTGCCGATGTCCCCGGAAACCGCGATCACCATGTTTCTCGGATCCGTCCATCTCCGGTAGTAACGTTCCAGGTCCTTCCGGGTGATCCTGCTGATCGACTCTTCCGTCCCCAGCGGATTGCGGGCGTATGGGTGTTCCCCGTAGTGGGTGGCAAGGAAGAGAAGGACGACCGACCGGACCATATCGTCCTTCTGGAGCTTGAGCCGCCCCAGGACCTCCACGCGTTTCTTTTCGAGTTCCTCCGCCGGAAACGAGGGCCACCGCAGCGACTCGACGAACAGGCGGAATCCGGTGGTGAAATCCTTGCTCATCATGCGGGCCCGCAGGCCGAAAGCATTTCTGCTCGAAAAACCGGAAAGGTCGGCCGCCATGTTTTCCACCGCCTCCGAGATCTCGATCGCCGTCCTTTCCCTCGTACCCTTGGTAAGCATTTCGGCGGTTAACGTGGAGATCCCCCCGTAACCCTTCTCCTCACCGCGAAGACCGCCCTGGAAGCCGGCCTCCACGGCAACCACCGGGACAGCCCGGTCCTCCCGGATGATCACGCGGATCCCGTTTTCCAGGACCTCCTTCACGACGGCCCCCCGCTGCCCTGCTTCTTCCGCGGGCTTCATCGCCTCCCGGTACGCCTCCTGCGCCACCTGCCTGACCTCCTCCGGGGTAATCAGGCCCGAATCACCTCCCGGGACCACGACCGCGACGGTGAGGTTTTCCGGCCTCAGGTATTTGCGGGCCGCCGCAAGGATATCACCAGCCGACACTGCGCGGATCTTCTGAAGGTATTCCCGTTCGAAGGCGCCATCTCCAAGGGTCGTCTCGAAGAATCCGACGTGCCGGGCAAGCGACCCCACCGATTCGAGGGAATAGACGAAATCGCTCTCGATGGAGGTCTTGGCACGGGCAATCTCCTGCCCCTGGGGGGGGGCAGCCGCCAGGAGGAACGTTTGGCGCAGGATTTCCCGCAACGACTCCTTCGCCTTGTTCGCCGCGCCGGTTGCCGACACGATCAGGACTCCTTCGTCCTTCGGCGTGTAGGCGTAAGCGCTCACCGAATCGACCAGTCCCCGGGCATCCTTTACCTCGCGGTACAGCCGGGAGGTTTGCCCGCTTCCCAGGATATCGGCGAGAAGATCCCAGGAGAAGACGTCTCCGTCCCGCATCGAGGGGCCGTGGAACCCGATGTCGAGATAGGCGCGCTTTGCGTCGCGCTCCTGGATCGCAACCCGGATCTCCTTCTGCGGTGGTTCGGCTAACTCCCGGTCCGGCAGGGACTCGTGGGTCTTTAGCGGGAGAAAAGCTTGCTCGATCAGGGGTCGCGCCGTTTCCGGGTCCACGTCTCCCGCGATCACGAGCACCATGTTCCCCGGGTAATAATACCGGGAGAAGTACGCGACGAGATCGTCCCGAGTCGTCTTCCGGATGGTGTTGTCGTACCCGATCACGGGGCGGCCGTAAGGGTGAACACGGAACGCCTCCCGGAACATCGCCTTCCCGTTCACCCTCCCCGGGTTGTCTTCGTTCATCCGGAGCTCCTCGAGGACCACCTCTTTCTCCCGTGCCAGTTCCCCCGCGTCGAACACCGAGTTCCCGAGGGTGTCGGCCAGGATGTCCAGGGCGTTCTCCAGATACCTCCCCGAGATCGTGATATGGTAGACCGTCTGGTCGAAACTTGTATATGCGTTGATCTCTCCCCCGAGAGCTTCCACCTCCCGCGCGATCTGGCCGGGGCCCCGCCTCCTCGTCCCCTTGAAGGCCATATGCTCGAGAATATGGGACATTCCGGCGCGTTCCTCGGGCTCGGTCGCGCTTCCCGCCTTGACCCACACCTGCACGGCGACCACGGGGGAGGAGTGGTTCTCCCGGAGCACGACGGTCAGCCCGTTTCCCAGCGTGAATTTCTCGATCAACGGTTTCCCTCCCCCCGACGTATTTCCATCCGCCGCAACCGCGGCGTGCAGACCGGCTCCCGGCGCGATGCACGTCGCCCACAGAAGCAGAACCGCGATAATTTTCCTACGCCCCATACCCGTCACCGGCCATCCCCTTCCTGGCGTTTTCCTCTCGATGCTTTCTCTACACAGATGACCGTTAGGCAAAGTTGGTTCCCGTCGGGGCAGGAGCGGCCATTATATCCCGGGGGCCGGCCTCCTTCCGGTTGTTCGGCGGACGGTTTCCGACTATCCTATCCAGAAAACAGCCGAAGGCGGGAAAAAAGGAGACCTCGATGGAACGGAAACGGACGACGCGCGCGGGACGGACCCGCCCCGCCGGGGCAAAGCGGGAAAAAATCGCAGGGAGAGGAAAGCCGGAGGACTCCGGGCCGACCACGGACCGTCTCAGCATCCAGGCGATGGAAGGCGACGAATCGGCTTTCCTCGCCCTCGTCCGGTTCCACTCCACCTTCAACCCCGTTCCCCTCACCCCCGAAATACTCCTCGTCTCCGGGCTCGACATCGTCACGAGAGAACGGCTTGCGGGGCGGCTCAAGCGGAAGGAAGACAGGCTCCTTCGCCCCTTCCCGGGCATCGACATGGTGTTCTGGGGAGAGGAGTGGGTCCAGAAGACCCTGGATTCGTTCATGTGGAGAAAGCGCGGGGGGAAGCAGATCCTGAACGAGGCCTTCTTGAAGAGGCTGTGGGAGGCATCCAACGAGGGGGCCATGCTGCAGCTCCGCATCTATCGCAGGGCGGCGGTGACCCCGTCCGCCTGGATCCGGGTGAAGTATCCCCACTTCGCCAATCTCGGCCTCTCGGACATCCAGATGCTCAAGATCGCACGGGCCGAGGGGTGCCGGTTCGAGGAGCCGGCATTCCTTGCTGCCGTCCGCCGGTTCAGCCGGCGAAACCCTCTCTCCGGGAGCCGCCGAACAACTCTTCCACGCTGATCATGAACGGGCGAAGCGCCTTCGGCTTTTGCGGCTCCAGGTTTGTGGGAGGAGCGGGGCGAAGGCCGGACCGGTACGGCTGGTCTTCCACGACCTTGAGATGCCTGCGGATCAGCTGTTCGATCGCCGCGATAAACGGGCGCTCCCCGATATCGCAGAACGACAGGGCGATCCCCGACGCGCCCGCGCGCCCCGTACGGCCGGTGCGATGGACGTACGATTCGGGTTCGTTGGGCAGATCGTAATTCAGCACGTGGGACAGCCCCACGATGTCCAGGCCCCGGGCGGCGATGTCGGTCGCTACCAGGACCCGAGACTTTCCGCGCCGGAAATTCTCCAACGCGCGTTCCCTCGCATTCTGCGTCTTGTCTCCGTGGATCGCCTCCGTGGGAATGCGGACCCGGGCAAGATGCCTCGCGACCCGATCGGCACCGTGCCTCGTCTTCGTGAACACAAGGACGTTCCGAAGCGCCGGGTCGGCCAGAAGGTGCTGGAGCAGCGCCGCCTTGTCGTGTTTCTCCACGAAGTACAGGAAGTGGTCCACGGCCTCCGGGGCGGGCTCCTGTGGTGTAACCGCCACCATAACGGGGTCGCGCAGGATCGTGTCCGCCAGCCTCCGGATGTCCCCGGGGATCGTGGCGGAGAAAAAGAGGGACTGGCGACGCCGGGGCAGCTTGTCGACCAGCCGGCGTATGTCGCGTATGAAACCCATGTCGAGCATCCGGTCGGCTTCGTCCAGGACGAAGATCTCGATCGACCCCAGCGTTACCAGACCCTGTGACATCAGGTCGAGGAGCCGGCCGGGGGTGGCCACGAGAATGTCCACGCCCTCCCGAAGCGCCCGCTCCTGCGGAACCTGGCTGACCCCTCCGTAGACGACGGTTTGCGTAAGTGCGGTGTGCTTCCCGTATTCGCGGAAACTCTCACTGATCTGGATGGCCAGCTCCCGCGTGGGCGTAAGTATCAGCGCGCGGACAGGTCGGAGGCTTTTCCCCTTCCCTCTTCTTCGGGAAGGTCGCCTTTCCTCTGCGCAACCCGCCTGGCCAAGCTTTTCCAGGATGGGAAGCGCGAAGGCCGCGGTCTTCCCCGTTCCGGTCTGGGCGCACCCCAGCAGGTCTTTCCCCGCCATCACGTGGGGGATGGCCTTCTCCTGAATCGGTGTGGGAACCGTGTATTTCCTCGCCGCAACCGCACGCAGCAGATCCGGCGAAAATCCAAAATCGGAAAACGTCATTCCTGTTCCTCCAGTACAAATCATCTGTCCGGGTGCACCCTGTGCTGGCGCCGTCCGGCTTGTTGGGATGCCGAATCTTACGGGAAATGTGTCGTCCGACCGTGAGGAGAGAGAGAACCGTTTCTGCGGTGGGACCGCTTCCGGCTCATTTCCGACGTGTGATCCAACAAAATTGATATAGGATTGCACGTAATGCGCAATTAGGCAAGGAAAGACTTTCTTCCTTCCCGGGACGTCCGCTCGCTCCCTCGTAACCGCGAAGAGAAAAATCCCGCCATGCCCGGATCGGTCACGGCTTCTCCGCGGACTTTTCCTTCCCGGAGGAATTCCCCTCCGCCTCCGGTTTGATCGACACCAGCTCGACGTCGAAGATGAGAGTCGTGTTCGGCCCGATCGGCCCGGCGCCCCGCTCCCCGTAGGCAAGCTCGGGCGGGACGAAGATCTGCCACTTGTCCCCGACCTTCATCCGCTGGAGCGCCTCGGTCCATCCGGCGATCACGCCGTTGACCGGGAACACCGCCGTCTGCCCCCGCTTGTTCGAACTGTCGAACTCATTCCCGTCAATGAAGGTGCCGCGGTAGTTGGTCTCCACCGTATCGGTTATTTTCGGGGAAGCGCCGTTTCCCGACTGGATGACCTTGTACTGCAACCCGCTCGGCAGGGAGATCACGCCCTCCTTCTTCATGTTCTCGGCCAGGAACGCCTCCCCTTCCTTCTTGTTCTTCTCCGCATCCTGCTTCCTGCGCTCGAGGGCCTTTTCCCGCAACTCCTGCTGGAGGGCCGCCAGCGTCTCGCGCGCCTCCTCGTCGGAGAGAAGGGTTTCCCCGCCGGACATCGCGTCTTTCACACCACGCGCGAGCATGTCGGCGTCGACATCGAGCGACTGCCTCTTCAGGTTGTTGCCGATGTCCATCCCGATGCTGTAGCTGATCTTATCCTTCTGGTTTGCAAGCTTCGGTGCCTCTTCCGCGCTGACATGAACTGCCATAAGCAGTGCGGCCGCCGCGATCAACCAACGGAATTTCATCGATGCTCCTTTCCGGTTCCGCTCAGGAATTGTCTGCCTCCCGTTGCACCGTCCCGGGGCAGGGACGGCGAATAACCCAATCAGTATATGCCAGGGGGAGGCGAAGGAAACCACTTCCCGCCTCTTTTCCTTCGGGCGGCCAATATCCACGCCCTCCACGATGAATACGCGATCCGCGGGGCCTACCCCCCCTTTCGCATTCCCGGCGGGACCCTTCCGAACAGGTGCCCCGTCCTCAGAACCGGTTTGCCGTCGAGGAAAAGTTCCCCTTCCTCCCGAAGGTCCTTGATCATGTCCCAGTGGACGGCGGAGCGGTTCCTTCCGCCCGACTCGGGGTAGGATCGACCGACGGCCAGATGGATCGTTCCCCCCATCTTCTCGTCCAGCAGGATGTCGCGGGTGAACTCGGTCACCCCCGCGTTTGCGCCGATCCCGAACTCGCCCAACCGGCACGCACCGGCGTCCGCGGCGAGCATCTCCCGGAGATACGATTCGTTCTTCTCCGCGGTGGCCTCCACGACCTTCCCTTCCCGGAACGTCAGCCGGATCCCCGACACCTCGCGACCTCCCGCGATCGCGGGGAATTCGAAAAAGATCTTCCCCTCGACCGACGTCTCCACGGGACCCGTGAAGATCTCCCCGTCCGGCATGTTGTACTCCCCCGCGCACGGGATCGCCTTCCGACCCCGGATCGAGAACGCGAGGTCGGTCTCCTTTCCGACGATACGGACCTCCCGGCTTTTCTCCAGGATCCGCTTCGCACGCCGCAGCAACTTCGCCATCGCGGGCCAGTCCTGTGAAACAGCCCTGTAGTAGAACCGTTCGTACTCCGGAAGCGACCGGTCGCATTCCTGGGCGAGCGCCTCGGTGGGGAAGTTGGTCAGGACCCACCGGACCCGGCGGAGGACGATCTCGGAGATCGGTTGGAGCGTCTTCCGCCTGTCGGCCATCCGCTTGGGGGGAATGTGGCTCAAGTGCCTGGTGTTCGCCGGTGCGAGAATGATGATGTCGGCGTCGATCCTCTTCGCCTCGTACAGCCTGGTCGGCGGAAGGTGACGGATCTGTTCCCCGGAAGCCTCCTCGAAGAAGATCCGTCCGGCCTCCTCGAACCCGATCGCCAAAAGCGGGTGCGCCCCCGCGCGCAGCGCCTCGCGGTAGACCGCGAGGGCGAGTGGCCGGGACAGTTCGCTTCCCGAGATCCGGACGATCTCTCCCCGTTTCGCCTTGACCGAATGTCCGACGAGGATTTCCGCCAGCCGGTTTACCTGCTTTTCAGAGGCCATAAATCTCCTTGTCCGCCGGGTACTCCACCGTGAAAGAGAGCCCCAGTACCTTTTTTTCTCCGGCCGCAAGCGAAAACTCCCACTTGACCTCGCCTTGTTCCCCTGTCTTCCCGCCGCCGGCAATCTCCACATCCCTCACCACGATGTCCTTGTGCCCGGGGACCGGAACCTGGTCCAGGACGGTGAGAGGCACCGTATCCTTCCGGAAGTTCTGGGCCGTGATCTCGTACCGGAACCGCACCCGCTTCACGCGGGAGAAGACTCCTCCGTCTTCCCGCTTCCGCTCCCGCTCCCTTCGCTTCACCGGGACAGACGGGTCCTTCCCGAAGTCGATCCGGAACTCCTCGCCCTCCGGGATGTCCGGGAGGCGCCCCCTCCCCACATACGCATCTTCCAGAAAGAGCGCGGCCGGAGACGCGAACACTGGCAGTCCGGTCTCGTTTCGGCCGTCCGCCACGAGGAACGCGTCGTCGGTCACCCTCGGGATGGAACGCCACGCAACCTTCGTCTTCTGCTCCTGGCGGGTAAGGGAAAACATCTTCTTCTCCCCGTCGCCGGGAAGGGATTGCCGCCCCTCCAGGATCACCTCGAACGATGCAAACCTTTTCTGCGGCGGAGGAGCTCCCGCTGCATGTTCTGCCGCTTTTTCTTCCACCGCATCCATCGCCGCCATTCCGCTCTTCCCGCTCACGGATCCCAACGGGCGGGCCACTGGCGGCTGGCGGAAATCGATGTCCCAGGGGGGAAGAGGAGGCAATTGCGCCATCCGGCCCGGACGCGCGGTCGAAAAGGTGAAGACCGCCTTCTCCCAGTCCTCGCCCGTACGCTGCCAGGCCTCCCCGACGAGCTCGAAGGCGAGGTCGCCCTCCGCCGGGCGAAGCCGGAGGTTGTATCGGGGAACGAACCCGGCCGCGGGGACCAGATACGTGACGGCGATGCGCCCCTTCGCAGGGCGGTCCAGCTCGATCCGCACCGCCTTTTCCTGCTTCGGGCGGGGATTGCGGATCTTGTCCAACTCCTGTTTGGCCGCGAGGATCTCCCTGTCGAGTTCCCGTATCTTCCCCTCCTGGTCGAAGACCATGCCGTCGATTTCCCGGTCGCGGTCACGGTACAGGGAGAGCGCCCCCTCCACTTCGGCGGCGGTCAGCCGCGACGGTTGCATTTTCCCCTTCCCCGTTTCCTCTTCCCCGCCGGAATAGATCGAAACAACGCCACGCTCCAGGAGATTCTTTTCACGCTGGAATGCCTGGATTTCCGTCTCTGAAAGGCGTTTCTGGGCTGTCAGGTCCTCGATCCGCCGTTCCAGTTCCTTCACGCGCTCGTCCACCGGCTCAGTCCGGTACAGGTCATCGATGGACACTCCCGTGATCCGCGCACCGCCGGTTTCGACTTTCGCCGCGAGAGAGTCCGGCAGCATATTGGGGGTCAACCCCGGGAGTACGATGGTGTCCTCCGGTCTGTCCAGCGCAACGATGCGGGTGACCTCGGCCATGTCCGGGTAAAGCACCACCCGGTCGACGCGGGAAGGGTATTCGGCGGAGAAGGCGGGCAAGGAAAGGGCGGATGCCAGCAATACGATCGTCAGCGTGATCGGGACCGTGTGTCTCCGCATCTCCCACCTCGCTTTGCCAGGGTATCGGACGCCGCGACGCGGCAGCTTCCGGAGAGCATGGCCCCCGCGGTAATGGAACACCGGACGGCGGAAAAGGTTCCCGGGGCGCAGCGGAAAGTGCGTCACTTCCCTCCCTTGACCGCCTCGATCGCCTCCCTCTTCCGGCTGGCCTCCTCGATCTTTTTCAGGGCGCGTCTCTGCACCTCGTCGTCCGCGGACGCCCGGTTGAAGGCGTAGCAGGTATCGGCAAGGATCGGCGAGGCGAGACCCATCTGGCGGTTCTCTTCCAGATCCAGGGAAAGCACCCCGTTCCATTGCTGGTCGACGATGCTGTAGGAACCGACGAAGATCGCACGGAAGGTCGACTCGAGCATCTCGTAGACGTGGGTGCATCCGACGTTCCGGGGGATCCGCTCCTTTACCTTCTTCAGGCCCCCCCGTTCCAGCACGGAGATCCCCGCGAGTTCCGAAAGCATCTCCAGCGGTTTCTCCTCGCAGCACGGGTAGGGGATCCGGTCCATCTTTCCCGCGATCTCCACGATGCGGTACGCGTCGTCCAGAAGGAGCGCGAGATTCAGGTCGTGGTAGTCGTCGTGCATCCGGGTGAGGGCCAGGATCTTCCCCTCATCCAGCTTGTACATCTCGCACTTGACGATCCGCCCGAAGACCTGCTTGTGATGTTTGGCCAGGCCCTTGATCGCCTCGTAGTCCCGATTCATCTTCTCTTCCTCCCGGCGGCACACAGGTTCCTGAGCACGGCCAGGTTTTGGATGTCCCTCTCGAACTCGTCGTTTCCGTCCTTGGGCGTCTCCAGCAGCATCGGCAGCTTGCGCAATTCCGGGTGCGTCAGGATGCGGCGGAATCCGGGAAGCCCGATCTGTCCTTCCCCTATGTGGAAATGCCGGTCCACCCGGCTGCCGAGAGCCGTCTTCGAGTCGTTCAGGTGCCACATGCGGACGAGCGGGAGGATCCCGTGGCGGGTGAGCTCTTCGAGCAGCCCCTCCCACCCTTTTTCACCCGATATATCATAACCCGCCTCGAAAAGGTGGGCGCTGTCGAGGCACACGGCCACGTCGGACGGCGCCCCGGACGCGTCGATCACGCGGCGGATTTGCTCCATCGTCCGGCCGATCGAGTTTCCTTGCCCCGCGGTGTTCTCCAGGAGAAGGGTTACTCCCTCGGGGAACCGGCCGAACGTGCGCAGGGCGTTCGCGATGCGCTCCTCCCCCGTCTCCTCCGGGTCCTCCCCCGACGATCCGGGGTGCATGACGAGGTACGGGACGCCAAGCATCGCCGCGCGCGACACCTCGTCCTCCAGCGCGTAGAGCGAACGCGTCCTTACGGCCTCTTTGGCGGAGGCAAGGTTGATCAGGTAGGCGCAATGGATGGCGACTGTCCGGACACCCGTGCGGGCGCTCTCTTGGCGGAAGGCCCCGGCCTCCTCCTCCCCGAGGGCCTTCCCCGTCCAGCGGGTGTTCTGCTTGGAGAAGATCTGAAGAACATCCGCCCCGATCCGCACGCCCCGGCCCGGTGCGGTGACAAGACCCCCCGCCACCGATACGTGTGCGCCGAGCGGGGGAGCTGCCTTCTTCCCCGGGGGTGCGGCTACTCTTCCGCGAGCCGGTGGCACTGGCGGCAGTTCTTTTTGCGGAGCGGGTGCTCCTTGGTCATCGGAAACTGTTTTCCGTCGTCGTGGCAGGAGAAGCACTCCGTATCGGAAGAGGCCGACAGGTGGGGCGGAGTCCGGGACAGAAACCGCTGGCGCCCCGTCAGGGAGAGAACGACGAGAAACCCGATGATCACGACCACCATGAGCAGGAAATGGATGTCCCTGGTCTTCATCGATCACCCCTTCGGCAGGCTCGTCCGCAAGAAATGCGCAAGGAACGATTGTAGGGCGGCCCTACCGAAAATAAAACCTGTTTTTTTGTTGATTATTTCAGAATTTTGTTTTATATAAGAGGTAGTTCTTGCCGAAACGGTGGGGGTGCGTATGAGAAACGTCACCGTGTACCGTGTCGATTACGTCAGGAAGATGAAAGTTCCCATTGGTATGGTGGTGGAGCGCCGCGTGAAAGAAAGGGGCGACAATATCATCGGGCTCTTGCGGCTGGCGAGAAAAATGTTTTCCACCTCCGCGGAGGAAGCGTTTCATATCGCCGTCGACCCTTCGGGAGCCAGCGCTCCCTGATACGACGGTCTGCCCGACCGATCTCCCGGCAAGATTCGGATACCCGTTCGTAAGGATGGACTTCTCGTAGGCTGCGGATCAGGGACGGGAGCCGGGCGGTTGGTACGTGCCGAGCCGATTCGGCTCCCTCCCTTCATCCTTTTCCCGTTTCTATGCCCTCCCGGCGGAAGGTTTTGTCTTCCGCGGTTCCTTCTCCTCCGGAAAACCCGCAATTTTCAGGTATTCGTCCCGTATATGCTGCCGGAAATTCCGGATAGCGAATTTCCCCCCTGCCTCATCCCCCGTCCCCCCTTCCTCCGAGGGGCGCAGGAGTTCGTAGTAGCGGACCCCGGTGGCGGTCGCGTAGGATCTCGAGGGGACGAGCACCGTGGGGCCCTCTCCCTTCTTCGACCTCCAGACCGAACATCCTACCAGTTTCAGTCCGGAAAGAATTCCTTCCTCAAAGTGGATCTCCACGTCCGCAAGTTTCGATTCCGGTGCAGCGCCTTGATTCAACAGGTAATGCATCCGCATGGCCGAACCTCCTTCGGTCAGGATTTGGCAGTATGCGGGGCAAACCCCGTGCCGTCGGCTAATCCCCGGGCGAACCGCTGCTCCGCAAACGGGTGCGAACGCGGCGTATGCCTATCATCCGGGAGGGCGCAAACCGGCTCCGCTACCTCGGAGGGGGGCTCAGACCATGAGGTTGTACGGGTCGACGTCGGCCTCCATCCGGACGCCGGCCTTTTTCGCGACGTCGCGCAGGGGGCGAAGGAGTTCCGGAAAGAAATCGCCCACCGGGAACCGAGGGGGCATCTTCAGGAGAATCTGGTAGCGGTACTTCTTCTTGACGAGCCCGATGGGCGACGGAGCGGGACCCAAAAGAACGATCCCCGCCTCCGAAAGCGGGCGGGACAGTGCGTCCGCCACATCCCCGGCCGCTGCCTGCACCCGGTCGAGCTTCGGCCCCCAGAATCTCAGAAGGAGCATCCGTCCGAACGGCGGGTAGCCAAGCGCCTCCCGCTCGGCCAGCTCCTTTTCCATGAAGCCGTGGAAGTCGTGCTCGGCCGCTTTCCGGATGCAGACGTGGTCCGGAGAAAGGGTCTGGATGATCACGGTCCCCGGCCGGTCCCCCCGGCCCGCGCGCCCCGACACCTGGGTCAGGATCTGGAAGGTCCGCTCCGCCGACCGGAAATCCGGGAAGGAGAGCGACAGGTCGGCAAGCAGGACGCCCACGAACGTCACCTCGGGGAAGTCGTGCCCCTTGGCGATGATCTGCGTCCCCACGAGGATGTCCACTTCCCCGCTGTGCATCCGGGAGAGCACCTCCTCGTAGAATCCCCTCTTCCTGCCGAGGTCGGAGTCGAGTCGCGCGACCCGTGCCTCCTTCCATCGCTTTGCGGACCACGCGACCAGACGCTCCGTGCCGATCCCGACCTGTGCCACCTTGTGCCCGTCGCAGGCCCCGCATCGCTCGGGAGGGGTCTCCTTCGCGTTGCAGTAGTGGCACAGAAGCACCCCGTCCTGCTTGTGGAAGGTGAGCGCTACCTGGCAGTTCCGGCAATGGACTGTCGTCCCGCAGTCCAGGCAGGTAAGCGCGGGGGCGTACCCGCGCCGGTTGAGGAACAGCATCACCTTCTCTCCCCGGGAGAGCGTCTCCTCGACCGCTTCCTCGAGCGCGGGGGAGAAATACCGGTCCGCTCCCCGGCGCGCGGTCCGGCCTTTGAGGTCCACGACGGTGATTTCGGGTAGATTCCTGGCCCCGATACGTTCCGGAAGGGAAAGAAGCGTCGCTTCTCCCGTCCGGGCAAGGTGGATGGCCTCGGCGGAAGGCGTGGCCGAACCCAGGAGGACAACGGCCTCCTCCATCCTCGCGCGCATCAGGGCAAGGTCCCGCGCCTGGTAGCGGATCCCCTCCTCCTGCTTGTAGGCCGAGTCGTGCTCCTCGTCGACGATGAACAGCCCCGGGGACGAAAAGGGTGAGAACACGGCGGACCGGGCCCCGATGCTGAGGAAGACCTCCCCCCCCCGGATCCTGCGCCATTGGAGCGCACGGTCGGCCCGGGTGAGCCCGCTGTGCAGGACGGCAGCTGACTCCCCGAAGCGGGCGCGGACGCGGCCGAGCAACTGCGGTGTGAGGGCGATCTCGGGAACGAGGTACACCGCTTGCCTCCCGGTGAGCCGGGCCTGCTCGATCGCCCTCAGGTACACCTCGGTCTTCCCCGACCCGGTGATCCCGTGGAGGACGAAGGCGGCGAACCCGCCGGACGCGATGGCGACGCCGGTTTTCGCGAGGACCGCCTCCTGGTGGGGCGTGGGGACGATCGCCCCGGCACTGTCCGGAAGATGAATCGCCGAAGGCGCGGGAGATTTCTCCTGCACCGAAGCGGCAAGAATCCCCTTCGCGGCGAGCCTCCGGGCGACATCCCCCCCACCGGGGACAAGCGCCGACAGTTGCGGAGCGGAGATCTTCCCCGCCTCGAGGACGGCCGAATATACCCTGCGCTGCTTGGGCGTCAGCGCCGCGTCCGGGGACCCGTCGACTGCACGATAAACCGTTTCCGTCCTCGGTACCGACGGGGCCTCCCGCCGCGGAAGCCCCCCGGGAAGAGCGGCCCGAAGCATCTCGCCCATGGGGGCCAGGCACTCGCGCGCAGCGGCGGAAAGAAACGCGAGGTGGGAGGCGGAGACGTACGGCTCGTCGTCCAGAAACGCGAGAACCTCCCGCGCCGCGCGTCCCTTAAGGGACGTGTCGTCCGTAAGCGCCGTGATCAGCCCGGTGACCTTCCGGCGACCGAAAGGGACCAGCACGCGGACGCCGACCCGGGCGCGCGTTTCCTGTCCCGAAGGGATGCGGTAGGTAAACGGGTGATCGATGGGAAGCGGCACCGCCACTTCCACGAACACGGGGAGTACAGCCGACGGAGTCATCACCCCCATGATACTACCGGAGGGGTGCATTCGGTTCCGGGGACCAACGGCGCAGCGGGGGGTTCCGCGCAGCGGCCTGTGGAGCGAGGAGGAAAGTGCGTCGAGCGGAACCGGCAGCGAGCGGGCGCAAGATCGCGAGCGTAGCTGCGCGGAATCCCCCAGCGAGCCGTAAGGTCCCTCCGCCACATGCATCCCCCCGAGGATGCGAAAGCCGATCTCCGTTCCCATACGCAGGACGCTGCGGCGCCACGAACGCGGCAAACGATTCGCTCCCGGAAAAAAAACGGAAAAGTGTGATCGTTCCCCTACCGATAAGAAAAACAGATGAACGGAAGGAGAAAAAAAGATGGTGGAGGAGAAGGGGATTGAACCCTCGACCCCCACGTTGCGAACGTGGTGCTCTCCCAACTGAGCTACTCCCCCACCTTGAGGGACATTATACTCTCCCTGTCGTTTCTCCCTGTCAAAAAAAAACAATTTTGACCTACGCGAACCGGGGAGGAAAGGGAAACGTCATTCGGATAGCGTGCCACGCAGCGCTGACCCGCGCGGACGCTGGCTTTTCGTGTATAGAAAACCCATCCGTCGCAACGGAGGCGGGATTTAAAAAAAACGAATATCTTTGGAAATTCATGCATATCCCTATTGACATGCGAAGTTCGGTTTCTTACCATTTGGATAGATTTACTAAACGTGAGGTTTAAAATACAGTGCTATGATCGATATCGGGGCAAGGATCAAACATCTTCGGCAGATCAACGGCCTCTCCCAGGCCGATCTCGCCGAGCGTGCGGACCTCACGAAGGGGACGATTTCCCAGATCGAGCGGAATCTGACATCCCCGTCGGTCACAAACCTCCTCGAGATCCTTTCGGCGCTCAGCGAAACACCCTACTCCTTTTTCGCCGAGGACGACGAGGAGAAGGTTCTCTTCCGACGGACCGATTCCCTTCCCTCCGACGTCACGGGATACCAATCCTTCGATACCCTTCTTCCCAAGAGCCGCTACCGGACCATCGTGGCATACCGCGCCATGATCCGGTCGGGGAGAGAGGCGCTGCCCGAGCCCGCGCACGCGGGGGAGAACTACGTGTTCGTCCTCTCCGGCAGGCTGGGGCTCCGCCTGGGGAAAATGAACTACATCGCCCGGAAGGGAGAAAGCCTGTACTTCCAAGCGGAGCAGGAGTATGCGTTCTCGAATAAGGGAAAAACCCCCGTCGATTTTCTCTGGGTCAAGGCAAGCGGACGGTGAATCCCCGGATGAAAGACGGCAGACAATCCCTGGCGGGAAAAGAGACAAGGAGGCCTATGAAGAGGAACCGAAGTGACGATTCGGTATCCCTGCGCGACCAGGCAAGCGACACCAACCCCGTCGGCCTTCCCTGGCCCAAGGTGACAAGGGAAGAGTGGAACGACTATCAATGGCAACTTTCTCATCGCATCACCTCCATCGGGGACTTGTCCGGGCTTCGCTACTTCCCCCGCGAGGAGGCGGAGCTCCTTACGCGCGTGACGGCAGCCTACCATCTCTCGATCACTCCCTATTATCTGTCGCTCATCCGGCTCGACGATCCCGACGATCCGATCGCACGGCAGGCGATCCCTTCCCCGGACGAGTATTACGGGATGGAAGTGGGGGAGGACGACCCGCTCGAGGAGGAGAAGGACATGCCGGTCCCCGGGCTCACCCACCGTTACCCGGACCGGTGTCTGATGGTGGTGACGAATTTCTGCTCCATGTACTGCCGTCACTGCACGCGGAAGAGGATCTGGCCGCTCGGGGAAGCCGCGAAGACGGAATTCGAGCTGAACAAGATGTTCGGATACATACGGCGGCACGAGGAGATCCGCGACGTCATCGTGTCGGGCGGCGACCCGCTCACGCTCCCCACGCCGCGGATCGAGTTCATCCTCAGGGGGCTCCGGCGGATACCGCACGTCGAGATCATCCGGATCGGTACCCGCGTGCCGGTCGTTCTCCCCATGCGGATCGACGACGAGCTTTGCGCTGTCCTGGAAAAATACGGCCCGATCTGGGTGAACACCCAGTTCAATCATCCCCGGGAGATCACCCCCGAGGCGGAAAAGGCCTGCGACCGCCTCCTCCGGACCGGAATCCCGGTGAACAACCAGTCGGTGCTTCTGAAGGGCATCAACGACCACCCCGAGGTCATCCGCACGCTCAACATGCGGCTCGTCAAGGCGAAAGTCCGCCCCTACTATCTGTTCCAGTGCGACATGGTGCGCGGGCTGGAGCATTTCCGCACCCGGTTGTCCAAGGGGATCGAGATCATGGAGGCTCTCAGGGGGCACACGTCGGGGCTCGCCATCCCGTCCTACGTGGTCGACGTCCCCGGCGGCGGCGGCAAGATTCCGCTCATGCCCAACTACCTCCTCGCCATGGGCGAGCAGCGGACGATCCTCCGCAACTACGAGGGGATCATCGTCAGCTACGAGGAACCCCGGGACGACGGTCGCTCCTCCGCCCAGCCGGAGACGGAACTGCCGGCCTCCCGTCCGGACGTCTATCGCCTCATGACGGGGGAGGTCAAGGCGCTGATTCCCGCCGGAAACGAGCGGATGGCCAAGAGAAGGAGACGGTGCGAGTCGGGCTCTCCTACAACGTAAAACCGGCCGACCACCCCCCCCACCTGCCGGCGGACGCCTTCGAGGAATACGACTCCGAGGCGACCGTCGACCATCTGTACCACGCGCTCTCCTCCCTGGGACACGAGGTGCTCCGCCTGGGCGCCGGTTCCGGAATCATCGACGCTCTCCGGGAAATGCGCCCGGACTTCGTCTTCAACATCGCCGAGGGAGAGGGGGGGCGCTGCCGCGAGGCCCATGTCCCGGCCCTGCTCGAGATGCTCGGCATCCCCTACCTCGGTTCGGACCCCTTGACCCTCTGTGTCACTCTGGACAAGGCGGTGGCCAAGAGGCTGGTCTCTTCGGAGGGATTTCCCACGCCGAGGTTCCGCACGTTCCGGTCGGAGGACGAGGTCGCCGGGCTGGACCTCGCGTACCCGGTCATCGTCAAACCCGCATACGAAGGGTCGAGCAAGGGCGTACGTCTTGCCTCCCGGGCCTTCTCCCCTGCCGACGTCCGGAAAATGGTCTCGTTCGTGACCCGGGAATATTTCCAGGACGCCATCGTCGAGGAGTTCATCCCCGGCCCCGAAGTCACGGTGGGACTGGTCGGCAACGGGAATCCCAGGGTGGTAGGCATCATGGAGATCATCCCGAAACTGGTCCCCCGCGAGGAGTTCGTCTATTCCCTCGAGGTCAAGCGTGACTGGGAGAACCAGGTCGAATACCGGTGTCCCCCCTCCTTCCCGCCGGAGACCGTCACCGAGATCGAACGGTGCGCCGTGGGGATCTACCAGCTCCTCGGCTGCCGGGACTTCTCCCGGATCGATTTCCGGCTCGACGGGGACCGGATCCCCCAGTTCATCGAATGCAACCCCCTTCCCGGGCTTTCCCCCGGGTACGGCGACCTGCCGATCATGGCCCGGAAGATGGGGGTCCCCTACGTCGAACTCATCTCCGAAATCCTCTCCCACGCCATGAGCCGCTTGGAGACGAGGGACCGGTGATGGCGGAACTGTCTCCCAAGCGCGTCGCGGTTCTCTATACCCCCGTGGAGGATACCCTGAAAGACGTCGAGGGACCGATGCGCGACGAGATGGACCTTGCGGTGAGCGCGCGCGAGGTCACGGATGCCCTCGCATCCCGCGGACACATATCCCGGTGCGTCGTCTTCGATACGGATCCTGCGGCGCTGGCCGCCTCGCTGCGAATGTTCGAGGCGGATGCGGTATTCAACCTTTCCGAGTGCCCGCTCAACTCTGCGCAGAAGGAACCGCACGGTGCCGCGTACCTGGAACTGCTTCGGCTTCCCTATACCGGGAACGGGCCTCTTCCCCTCTCGGTGTGCAACGACAAGGCCCTCACAAAGCATATCCTGTCCTCGTACGGCATCCCCACGCCTTCCTTTCGTCTGTACCCGGAGGTTCCCCGGGGGCGTTCGGGGCTGCGCTTTCCGGTCATCGTCAAACCCGCCAAGGAAGACGGTTCCGCGGGCATCTCCGAGGAGAGCGTGGTCGAGGACGAGGCAGGGCTGAAGAAACAGGTGGCCCACGTGATCGAGAAATACGGCCAGGAAGCGCTGGCGGAAGAGTACGTCGGCGGCCGGGAGTTCAACGTGGGGGTGCTCGGGAACGGCACCGTGGAGGAACCGTACCGTCCCCTCCCCCCCGCCGAACTCGTGTACCGGAACCCGAAGTGGCGCGTCTGCTCCTTCGAGTCGAAATGGGATGCGAACCACCCGGCGTACGACGAGATCGCCCCCGAATGCCCGGCAAGGATCCCGGACACCCTTCGCAACCGGCTGGCCCGGCTGACGCTCGCGTCGGCGAACGCGTTCGGGCTGTGCGGGTATGCCCGCGTCGACTTCCGCATGAACGGAAACGGGAAGATGTTCACGCTCGAGGTGAACCCGAACCCCGACATCTCGAGCAACGCCGGCCTGGCCCGTGCCGCCCGGGTTGCCGGCTTCTCCTACGAGGCGCTCGTCCAGGAAATCCTGCGCCTTGGGCTTTCCCGCGGGGCGCGATGACCGATATCCGCAGGATCGAGGCGGAAGACCGGGAGTCGATCCGGAGACTGATCGAGGGAACGGGGGCGTTCAAGGAGCACGAGGTCGACGTGGCGATCGAGCTGGTCGACATTGCGCTCACGCAGCCGGGGCAGGACGATTACCATCCGTTCGTCCTGGTCGAGGAAGACGGAACCGTTGCCGCGTACGCCTGCTTCGGCAAGAACGAGATTACCGCCGCCACCTTCGACCTGTACTGGCTCGCTACCCGCGCCGACCGTCAGGGAAAGGGGTACGGGCGAAAGATCGTGTCCTTCGTCGAGGAGGAGATCCGGAGGCGGGGAGGCCGGCTCCTTGTGATCGAAACGTCATCGCAGGAGTCCTACGGCGATACACGGGCGTTCTACGAGAAGATCGGCTGCACACTCGCCGCGCGGCTACCGGACTACTACGACGAAGGCGACGACAAGCTGATCTACCTGAAACCCCTGAAATAGAATCTATCCTCTCCTGCGTACCTCGATCATTTCCCCGGTTTCGACATACCAGAGAAAACCGCGGACCGGGACGCTCCAGGCGTCGGCGAGCATTGCCATATACCCGCGAACCTGAGCGAGATAGGCCTCCTCCTGGTCCATTTCCCGCCTGCCGGTCTTGTAGTCCACGACCCAGTGC
>JBAVJZ010000203.1:0-4997 GCA_049688015.1 Candidatus Deferrimicrobiaceae bacterium
CCTCAACCTGGGCCTGAACGACAGGACGGTCCAGGGGCTGGGGAAGAGGACCAAGAACGACCGGTTCGCCTACGATTGCTACCGCCGGTTCCTCATGATGTTTTCCGTCGTTGTCCTCGGGATCGACAAGGAGCATTTCGAGGACCTCTTCGATCGGAAATTGCGTGAACGGGGGGTGGCGGCCGATCTTGACCTGACCGCCGAGGACCTCAAGGAGATCTGCGTAAAATTCAAGTCCCTCGTCAAGGCACGGACCAGGAAGGAGTTTCCCCCGGATCCCCGTGTGCAGCTCGCTCTCGCCCGCGACGCGGTCTTCAAATCATGGAATAACGATCGGGCCCGGTATTACCGCAAGACGAACAACATACCGGATGACATCGGGACTGCCGTCAACGTACAGGTGATGGTGTTCGGGAACATGGGGAACGATTGCGCGACCGGTGTCGGATTCACGCGCAATCCCGCCACCGGGGGAAAAGAGTTCTACGGCGAATATCTCGTCAACGCGCAGGGCGAGGACGTCGTGGCCGGTACCCGGACGCCGCTCCGCATCGCGGACATGAAAAAGGAGATGCCCAGGGTCTTCCAGCAGCTGGAAAAGATCACGTCCAGGCTCGAGAAGCATTACAAGGACGTCCAGGACTTCGAGTTTACGGTGGAGAACGGCAGGCTCTACATGCTCCAGACAAGGCCCGGGAAGAGAACAGCCGCCGCGGCGGTGAAGATCGCGGTGGACATGGTGAAGGAAAAACTGATCTCGAAGGAAGAGGCGGTGATGCGGCTCGAGCCGAAAAACATCGACCAGCTTCTTCACCCGGTCATCGACCCCAAGGCCAAAGTGGAGGTTATCGCTAAGGGGTTGCCTGCCTCCCCGGGAGCCGCGACCGGCGCGGTCGTGTTCCACGCCGACAGGGCGGTGGAGCTGGCCGCGGCGGGAAAAGCCGTCATCCTCGTGAGAAAGGAGACGAGTCCGGACGACATCCACGGGATGGATGTCGCGAGCGGGATTCTTACCGCCAGGGGGGGAATGACTTCCCATGCGGCGGTGGTTGCGCGACAGATGGGGA
Source organism: Candidatus Deferrimicrobiaceae bacterium (assembly GCA_049688015.1). Lineage (GTDB taxonomy): Bacteria > Desulfobacterota > Deferrimicrobia > Deferrimicrobiales > Deferrimicrobiaceae > CSP1-8. The sequence goes on from JBAVJZ010000203.1 coordinate 1,068, forward strand.
AAACGTGTGTCGCAGGATGCGAAGCGATCGAGGTGGACGAGGCGACCAAGCGGTTCGTCGTAGGCGGGCGGATGATCGGAGAGGGAGATTTCCTCTCCCTGAACGGGACCACGGGCGAAGTCATTCTGGGGGAAATTCCCCTCATCGCACCCAAAATGATCGGGGCGTTCGGGACGCTCATGTCGTGGGCCGACTCCTTCCGGAGACTGAAGGTCCGGGCCAATGCGGACACCCAGCGCGACGCCCGGACGGCAAGGGAATTCGGGGCCCAGGGAATCGGGCTCTGCCGGACGGAGCACATGTTCTTCGCCGAGGGCAGGGTTCCGATCATGCGGGAGATGATTCTCGCGCGGACGAGGGAGGCGCGGGAGGAATCCCTCGAGAAACTGTTGCCGATGCAGCGGGAGGATTTCAAAGGGCTCTTTCGGGAGATGAAAGGGTATCCGGTGACCATCCGTCTGTTGGACCCGCCGCTCCACGAGTTTCTTCCCCGGCGGGAGGATCTGATGGTCGAGGTGACGAAGCTCGAGCTGATCCACGCCGACCGCTCGATCATCGAGGAGAAGAAGCATCTTCTGGAACGCGTGGAGGAGCTGCACGAGATCAACCCGATGCTCGGCCTGCGTGGGTGCCGCCTGGGAATCGTGTATCCGGAGATCAGCCGGATGCAGGTGCGGGCCATCTTCGAGGCGGCGTGCGAGGTGAACCGGGAGGGGATCCGGGTACAGCCCGAGGTGATGATCCCCCTGGTCAGCATGGCCAGCGAAATGAAGACCCAGAAAGAGCTGATCGCCAAGACGGCGACGGAAACGATGAAACGGTACAAGAAAACGATCGCGTACACCGTGGGCACCATGGTAGAACTCCCGCGGGCCGCGTTGACGGCGGACGAGATTGCACGGGAGGCGGCGTTCTTCTCTTTCGGGACGAACGACCTGACGCAGACGACTTTCGGTTTCTCGCGGGACGACTCGGGGAAATTCATCCCGTGCTATCTGGCCTTTTCCGAATTGTGCCCGCAGTGCGGCGAGAGGCTCGCGAAGGACCTCACCTGCACGGCCTGCGATGTCAAGTACCCGAAGCGTCCCGACAACATTCTGGACTTCGACGTGTTCGCCACGCTGGACCAGGACGGTGTGGGACAAATGATCGAGATCGCCCTGGCGAAGGGGAGGGCGGCCAGGCCGAACCTCAAGACGGGGATATGCGGGGAGCACGGAGGAGATCCGCAGACGGTGGAATTCTGCCACCGGATAGGGCTGGAGTACGTCTCCTGTTCCCCATACCGGGTGCCCATCGCGCGCCTGGCGGCCGCCCAGGCGGCTCTCAAGGAAAAAGCGGCGGTGAAAGCCCGGGCGGGAAAGAAGAAAAAATAAGGGGATATCCCTTTCCGGGAGGACGGCGGCCCCCTGACGGGGCCGCCGTTTTTTTGCCTTTACATCCCAAAGGAAACACCATATATTGGGCCCAATAAGGTAGCCCTACACATTATATTGATGTTTTGCGATATTTCCGGGGGGCCTGCCCAGGGGATTCATGAAGCTTAAGAAACTGGAACTATTCGGGTTCAAATCCTTCTACGACAAGATCAGTTTCGACTTCTCCGATGGCATCACCGCGATCGTGGGACCCAACGGATGCGGCAAGTCGAACATCGTCGACGCCATCCGCTGGGTGCTCGGGGAGCATGCCCCTTCCTATCTTCGCAGCAAGGCCCTCGAGGACGTGATCTTCGCCGGGTCCGACGCCGCGGGCCCCCTCGGGATGGCCGAGGTCTCCCTGACCTTCAGCAACGAGGACGGGATCGCCCCTCCCGGGTACGAATCCTACTCCGAGATCCAGGTCACCCGGCGCACCTTCCGCGACGGGGAAAGCGAATTTTCCATCAACCGGATTCCCTGCCGGCTGAAGGACATCGCCGAGTTGTTCCTCGACACCGGGGCCGGTGCCCGCGGGTATGCCATCATCGAGCAGGGCAAGATCATGACCGTCGTGAACGCCCGGCCCGAGGAAAAGCGAATGATCATCGAGGAAGCGGCCGGAGTGGCCAAATTCCGTGTCCGGAAGAAAGAGGCGGAGCGGAAGATGGAGAGCACGCGGCAGAACCTTGCCCGGGTAAGGGACATCCTCGACGAGGTGAGGCGCCAGCTGGGGAGTCTGGAGCGCCAGGTCCGCAAGGCGGAGAAGTACAAGGTACTGAAGGACGAACTTCGCGGGCTCGACCTCAGGATCGCGAAGCGGAAATACCGGATTTTCTCGGAGGAGGGATCCCGCATCGCAGGGGACCTTTCCAGTCTGGAGCACACGCTCTTTTCCCTTCGCGCGGAGATATCGGCCCTGGAGGCGGACCGGGAATCGGAAAGGTTGCGTCTGGCGGAGGCGGAAGCCGCTCTGGGGACACTGCGCGCCGGCCACGCCGCACTGAAGGAGGAAATCGCCCGGAAACAAGCGGAGTGGGAGGGAAAAAGCCGCGAGGCATGGCAGCTGCGGACACTCATCGCAGAGACGAAGGAGGAGGTCGCATCCCTGGAGGGGGAAATCGACGACCTTTCCCGCCGGATCCGGGAGGGGGAGCAGGCGGCGATCAATGGGCGGGAATCTCTTGCGTTGTCGCGCGAACAACGGGCGGCTTTGGCCTCGGAGGTGGAAAAGGCGCAGGCCGCCTGTAGCGAGGCGCTCGTGCAGGCCGAGCAGGCGAAATCCGACCTCATGGTGCGCGTAACCCTCCACTCGAACGCCCTCTCCGGGACGGAGTCGATCCAGAAGCTCATGGAAGAGAACGCAAGAGCGTTGGCGCGTCTCAATGAAAGGATCGCGGAGGCGGAGGCGTTCGTCCGGAAATCGGAAGAGCAGTTCGCCTGCGCGTGTGCGGAGGAGGAGACGGCCAGGGAGGCGTTGGCTTCGGCGGAAAGGGGCTGGGAGGAGACGGGTTCCCTCCGGGACGAACATGCCGCCCGCCTCGACATGGTAGCCGATGTCCTCCGGAAAACGGAAGGCAGGCTCGAGGCGACGGAATCCCGTTTGTCAACCCTTTCCCGGGTACAGGAGCAGCGGGACTGGGCCTCTTCCGGCGTCCGGGCCGTCCTGCATCACTACCTCGGGAAAGGGAACGGCGACGGTGGCGGCGAACCGGGAATTTTCGGGGTGATCGGCGAACTCATCGAGACCGACGCACCTTACGAGAGGGCCGTGGAAGCGGTCCTCGGCGAGCGGATCCAGTCCATCGTGGTCCGGGACCAGGCGGACGGCCTCTCCGCCCTTCAGTACCTCAAGGATTCCCGCGAGGGGAGAGGTGCGTTCGTGCCGGTAACCTTGCGGACGCGGGAGGAACCTCCTGCGTACGGGGGGGAAGAAGGCGTGATCGCCCCTCTCCTTGATGTCGTGCACTCCCCGATAGAGTGCAGAGACCTCCTGCGGGGCCTTCTGGGGAGCACCCTGTTGGTGTCGGACCTCCCGTGCGCTCTGCGGCTTTGGAACCGCAACGGGGTCTGGAACTCCTTCGTGACCCTCGACGGAGACGTGGTCACCGCCGACGGCATCCTGGTAGGCGGAGCGCAGGAACAGGGGGAATCGAGGGTCCTCGCGGTGAAGCGCGAGATTCGGGAACTCGAGCAGGAGATTGCGCGGCTCGCGGAGGAATCGACCCGCATGACGGAGGATGTGGAGGAGGCAAGGCGCACCCGGGCGAGGCTCGAGAACAGGCTTGCCGAGATGTTCTCCCTGCGCGAGGAGCGAAAAGGCCGGTCCGCCGACGCGCAGCAGAGAAGGGCCGTGGTCGAGGTGGCGATGTCCCAGGCGCGCACGACCCTCGAGTCGCTCGTTCAGGAGCGGGAGTACCTCGATGCCGAACTGCTCCGGATGTCCGCGGAGCACAGAGCGTCGGAGGAAGCCGCGAGTGAGTCCGGTCATGTCCGGGGAGAGGAAGAGGAA
>JBAVJZ010000204.1:0-8433 GCA_049688015.1 Candidatus Deferrimicrobiaceae bacterium
CGGATACGCAGAGCTTCAAGAAGGCCCTGAAATATATCCTGCGACAGGATCCCGACGTCGTCCTCATTGGCGAGATGCGGGACCTCGAGACGATCGAGGCGGCCCTGACCGTGGCGGAGACGGGGCACCTGGTGTTCGCGACCCTCCACACGAACTCGGCCGTACAGACGATCAATCGAATTTTGGATGTTTTTCCTCCCTACCAGCAGCCGCAGGTGCGCGCCCAGCTGTCGTTCATTCTCGAGGGAGTGCTATCGCAAATCCTCATACCCAAGGCTTCCGGAGGCGGGCGGGTCCTGGCGCTGGAGGTCATGATCCCGAACTCCGCCATTCGGAACCTGATCCGGGAGGAGAAGATCCACCAGGTCTATTCCCAGATGCAGGTGGGGCAGGCCAAGTTCGGAATGCAGACGATGAACCAGTCCCTTCTTGCCGCTTATCTCAAGCGGAACATCACGTTGGACGAGGCGGTCGGGAGGAGCCCCGACCCCGAGGAATTCAGGAACCTGTTGTCGGCGTCTCCCGTTTCCGGGGCCTCACAGAGTCTCGGAAGGAAGGTGTAGGGCCGCAACGCGGAGGAAACGATGGCGAAATTCATGTGGGAAGGAAGAACGAGGGTAGGCGGAACGATGACGGGAGAGATCGAGGCTCCGAACGAGGCCTTTGTCATCGCGCAACTTCGCCGGCAACAGATCGTTCCCGTAAAGATCAAGAACAAACCGAGGGACCTGGGCTTGCGGATTCCCGGTCGGAGAGGGAAGGTCTCCCGCAGGGAACTGGCGATATTCACCCGGCAGTTCGCCACGATGATCGATGCGGGGCTTCCGCTGGTCCAGTGTCTGGACATCCTCGGAATGCAGCAGGAGAACCAGGCGTTCAAACAGGTGATCCTCAAGGTCAAGGAGGACGTGGAGAGCGGGTCGACCTTCGCGGACGCGCTGGAAAAGCATCCGAAGGTGTTCGACGAGCTCTTCGTCAACCTGGTTTCCGCCGGGGAGGTGGGCGGCATCCTCGATACGATCCTGGCGCGCCTTGCCGCCTATATCGAAAAGGCGATGAAGCTCGCCAAGCAGGTCAAGAGCGCGATGGTGTACCCCTCGACGATCCTCGCGGTCGCGCTCATCGTGACTACGGTCCTGCTCCTCTACGTGATCCCGATCTTCGGGCAAATGTTCCAGGATTTCGGGGCAGCCCTGCCCGCACCGACCATGATTGTCCTTGCCATCAGCGCGTATACCCGGAAATATTTTCTGCTCGGTCTGGCACTGATCGTTGTGCTGGTGCTCGGGATTCGATGGTATTACAAGCAGGAAGGAGGGCGCCGCCGGATTGACAGCTTCCTCCTCCGTGTGCCGATATTTGGCGACCTCCTCCGCAAGATCGCGGTAGCGCGATTCTCCCGCACCCTGGGCACGATGGTTTCCAGCGGCGTCCCGATCCTGGAAAGCATGGACATCGTGGCCAAGTCGGCAGGGAACAAGATCATCGAAGAGGCGATCGTAAAGGCCCGTGCGAGCATCAGTGAGGGGAAGACCATTTCGGAGCCGTTGGCCGAAAGCAAGGTGTTCCCCGTCATGGTGACCCAGATGGTCAGCGTGGGAGAGGCAACGGGCGCTCTCGATACGATGCTCAACAAGATCGCGGATTTCTACGACGACGAAGTCGATGCGGCCGTGGGGGCGTTGACGTCCCTCCTGGAGCCGATGCTCATGATCTTCCTGGGGGTAGTCATCGGAGGGCTCGTCATCGCGATGTATCTCCCGATCTTCAAGCTGGCCGGCGTCGTGGGAGGGTAGACTTGTCATCGGTCCCCGGACGGGGCCGGAAAGAAGAGGGGACAAAAAGCAGGAATCTCCTCCTGCTTCGGTCGGGGGTCACCCTTTCTCTCCTGATTTCGGCGGTCTCCGTCCAGGTTCGGGAGCCGGATCTCGTCCTATCCGTCGGATTCCAGTACCTGTACGTCGCTGTCGTATTGTCGTACGGGTGGCTGCTCGCCCGGTACGCCTTCTGGGGGGGCGGCGAGATCCCCTTCCCGTTTCTCGTCCTCCAGGCGATCGTGGATGTCGCGTTCGTCTCCCTCATTGTTTTCGCCACCGGTCTCTATGACAGCGTTTTCGCATTCATGTACATCATCGTGATCCTGCTGGGGAGCCTGGAGATGTACATGCAGGGGGCGATAATCTGGGCGGCGCTCTCTGCAGCCACCTACGTGGCGCTTCTGTATCTGGAGATGAAGGGGATCCTGTCGCCCCCCGCAGCGGAAACGTCTGTTATCCTGTTGCCGCAGTTCGTCCGTACGAGCGTCATCAATTCTCTCGGCTTCATCATTACCGGTGTCCTCTCCGGGATTCTCGGGGAGGACATCCGGGTGGCACGCGAAGGGATGCAGGATCGGGAGAGCACCTTGCAGCAGCTGGAGACCTTCCACAAGCATATCGTGGAGAACATCCCCTCCGGGATCCTGACCCTGGACACGCAGGGCCGCATCAGCCTGATAAACGAGACCGCGTGTTCCATCCTGGGCGCCGGCAAGCAAGACGTGACGGGAATGCCTGTGGAGGAGGTCCTTTCGGGGCTGAACCTGGGGTTGGGCCGTGTTGAAATTCCGATGCCGCGCCCGGAAATCATCTTCCGGCGGAGTGACGGCACGGAAATCTTTCTCGGTTTCTCCACCTCTCCCATGAAGGATGCCGACGGCACCGTTATCGGAAACGTGGTGATCTTCCAGGACCTGACCCCGGTCAAGCAGATGGAGGAACGGATCCGGATCGCCGACCGGCTGGCGGGGGTCGGGGAGCTTGCTGCGGGACTTGCTCATGAGATTCGAAATCCCCTGGCCTCCATCACCGGGTCCTCCCAGATGCTTCGCGAGTCGCCCGACATGCCGGTGATGTCCCGGACCCTTCTCGACATCATCGAAAGGGAGAGTACCCGCCTGAACGGACTCATCGCGGATTTTCTCGCGTACGCGGGGCCGAAGATGAAGAACGTGGGGCAGGTGAACATGACCGCGATGGCGGCGGAGATCGCTCAGGCCGTTCGCGCGGGAGAGGCCCGGGAGAAAGACGTGGCCATCGAGAATCTGGCGACGCAGGACCTTCATGTCGAGGGCGATGCGGAACAGCTGAAACAGGTCCTCTGGAACCTCGTCCGCAACGCCATCCAGGCGACGCTCCGCGGCGACACCGTGACGATCGATCTCTTCATCCAGATCCGACACGGCCAGCGTTATGTGGTTACCACGGTGAGCGACACGGGAAAGGGGATCGCTCCCGACATCATCGGGAAGATCTTCCATCCCTTTTTCACCTCCAAAGTGGAAGGCACGGGCCTGGGGCTGGCCATTTCCCAGAGGATTGTTCACTACCACCGCGGGTTCATCGAAGTCCGCTCCTCTCCGGGGGCCGGAAGCGTCTTCTCGGTCTTCCTCCCCGCGCTCGGGGAATCATCCGGTGACCACGCCCCGTCCATCCGGAGCTGAGCCGCCCTCCCCTCGGGTCACGGTCGTCGGGGCGGGGCTTGCCGGTTCCGAGGCGGCGCTTGTCCTTTCCGCCTCGGGGACGGCGGTGGACCTGTTCGAGATGCGCCCGGGCGTCTCTTCTCCCGCCCACCGAACCGGATGGTTCGCCGAGCTTGTCTGCAGCAATTCCCTGGGCGCGGACCGGACGGATTCCGGCAAGGGTCTTCTGAAAGCGGAGCTCCGAGCTCTGGGATCCAACCTCCTCTTCCTGGCCGACCGGGTCAGGGTTCCGGCGGGGAAGGCACTCGCGGTGGACAGGGAAGCGTTCGGCAGGTTGGTGACGGAGGCGGTGCGGGCCCGACCCGAGATCCGGGTATGGGAGGCGGAAGCGAGGGAGATCCCGGACGATCCCGTCGTCATCCTTGCCTGCGGTCCGATTCCTTCCGTGGCGATCTCGGAAAACATCGGCGCGCTTCTCGGCGGGACAGGGCTCTACTTCTATGACGCCATCTCCCCGATCGTGGACGCATCTTCCCTGGAGATGGACCGGGGGTTCTTCGCCGACCGGTACGGAACCGGATCGGGGGATTACCTCAATTTCCCGATGACAAGGCTCGAGTGTGAGGAGTTCCTCTCGGCATTGCTGTCGGCGCGCGTCGTCCCGGCCCGGGGATTCGAGGAGGAGCGGTACTTCGAATCGTGCATGCCCATCGAGGTTCTCGCCCGCCGGGGGCCGGAAACACTTCTCTTCGGGCCCATGCGGCCGGTCGGGCTCCGGGACCCCCGGAAGGGAGAAGTCCCGTACGCCGTCGTCCAGCTTCGCAAGGAAAACGAGGCGGGGACGATGTACAATCTCGTCGGATTCCAGACGAAACTCGCCTATCCGGAACAGGAACGGGTCTTTTCCCTGATACCGGGGCTTGGCCGGGCGAAGTTCCTCCGGTACGGGTCGGTCCATCGCAACAGCTTCCTCGACTCTCCCCGGCACCTGCATCCCACCATGGAGTTCAGGAACCGGCAGGGCCTATTCTTCGCCGGGCAGATCACGGGGGTCGAGGGGTACGCGGAGTCCAACGCCTCCGGTTTCGTCGCAGCGATCTCCGCCGCCGCCCGGGTTGCCGGGAAGGAACCCACCGAATTTCCGGAGGAGTCGATGGTCGGGTCGCTGATGCGGCACATCACCTCTCCCAGTCGGGGGACGTTCCAACCGATGAACGCCAACTTCGGCCTTCTTCCTGTTCCCCCCGAGGTCAGGAAGCGGGACCGGAGGGCGCGACAGGCGGACCTGGCGCTCTCCTCGATCGGAGAATTCCGCAGAAGAATGTTTAATTTTAACCCCTTGTGTGTTACATAAATCTTTTCCCCTGACGGGGTGAAGGGATGGGCAAGGGGTTGGATTCCGCCATCGAGCAATTCTCCCGGTTTCTTCTTTCCGAGAGGAATGCCTCTCGCGAGACGGTGCGAGCCTATCTCCGCGAGGTATCCGAATTCCGCCAATTCCTGTCGGAAACGGGCAAGGGATTTTCCCCGCACGACGGTTCCCGCTCGTGGGCATCGGTTTCGGTCTCAGACATGCGCCGTTTCCTAGCCGCGCGATATCCCGGCAAGAAAGGGTCGACCATGGCGAGGAAGATCGCGGCCCTCCGCACCTTCTTCTCCTTTCTGGTCATGTTGGGGAAAATCCCGGGAAATCCCGCCGCCGGGGTCACGGCTCCCCGTCGGACGGTGCGCCTGCCGGAATTTCTTCCGGTGGACGAGATGATGGATCTGTTGCGATCCCTTCCCGCGGAGGGGGAAGCGGGGAAGCGGGACGCGGCGATCCTGGAGCTCCTCTATTCCTCGGGGCTGCGCGTCGGGGAGCTCGTCTCCCTGCGGAGGATGGATGTATCGCTTCCAGAGGGGACCGTCCGGGTCCGGGGAAAGGGACGCAAGGTGCGGGTCGTCCCCGCGGGGGAGAAGGCGCTTCAGGCCCTGTCTTCGTATCTTGCCGAAAGACGGGTGACCGGCAAGCGGGGAGAGGCAGACGATTGGGAGGGAGCAATCTTCCGCAATCTGCGGGGGGGAGCGCTTTCGGCGCGCAGCGTTGCGCGCATCCTGGACCGGGCCCTGGAGCGGGCCGGGATCGGGAGGCATCTCTCACCCCACGGCGTCCGGCATTCCTTTGCGACGCACCTGTTGGAGTCGGGCGCGGACCTTCGCGCCATCCAGGAGATGCTGGGGCATGCATCGCTCTCCACAACGCAGCGTTACGCGAGAGTGAACGTGAGCCACCTCGTTCGTACCTACGAGCAGGCACACCCGCGGGCGGTCGGGTCGGCTCCGCGGAGAAAGCCGGTACCCTCCGGCAGAAGGGAAGAGAGCAATTGAAGGAGGCACGGGGAACGACGATCATCGCGGTCTCACGCGATGGGCGGGTCGCGATGGCGGGAGACGGACAGGTGACGATAGGAAATACCGTTCTGAAGCACACGGCGCGCAAGATACGGCGCCTGCATCAGGACCGAATCGTGGCGGGGTTTGCGGGAGCTACGGCGGACGCCTTTACGCTTTTCGAGAAGTTCGAGGGGAAGCTGGAGGAGTTCAGGGGAAATCTCCGGCGTGCCGCGGTGGAACTCGCCAAGGATTGGAGGACGGACAGAGTGCTCCGGCGGCTGGACGCCCTCATGGTCGTAACTGACGGGAGAGACCTGATGCTCCTTTCCGGCAACGGGGACGTTGTGGAACCGGATGACGGCGTGATCGGGGTGGGGTCCGGCGGGTCCTATGCCATGGCGGCAGCCCGGGCCATGCTGCTCCACACAGACAAACCGGCCATCGACATTGCCCGCGAGGCGCTTCGTATCGCCTCCGAGATCTGCATATACACCAATGCGAATGCCGTGGCAGAGGAAGTGGCCGCGTCGTGACCGGGAAGAAGCCGGAGTTGCCGGGCGGCCGCCCGATGGTCCCCCGCGAGATCGTTGCCGAACTGGACCGTTTCATCGTAGGGCAGCAGAAGGCGAAGCGGGCTGTCGCCATCGCCCTGCGGAACCGATGGAGACGAATGCAGGTTCCGGAGGAACTCCGGGAGGAGATCGCCCCGAAGAACATCATCATGGTGGGACCGACCGGCGTGGGAAAAACCGAGATCGCACGCCGCCTCGCGCGCCTTGCCCAGGCCCCGTTCGTAAAGGTCGAGGCCTCCAAATTCACCGAGGTAGGGTATGTCGGACGGGACGTGGAGTCGATGATCCGGGACCTGACCGAGATCGCCGTCCACATGGTGCGCGCGGAGGAGATGGAAAAGGTGGCGATCCGGGCGCGTGGAAGCGCCGAGGAGCGCTTGCTGGACATCCTTCTTCCTCCCCGTCCGCATCGTCCGGGAGAGCAGCCGGCGGATCCGCCGGAGGCGGGCAGGGAGTCGAGGGAGAGGATGCGGGCCATGCTCCGGGAAGGAAAGCTATCGGACCGCATGGTGGAGATCGAGGTCCGCGAGAGCGGAATGCCTCCGATCGACCTCATCGGGGTTACGGGGGGCGGCGGAGAGGGCCTTGAAGGGAATCTGCAGGAGATGCTGGGGAATCTTTTCCCCAAGAAGGTCCGACGGAAACGAATACGAGTCCCGGAGGCCCTCGCGTTTCTCGAGAAGGAGGAAGCGGCGCGGATGATCGACATGGACCAGGTGAAGGCGCTTGCCGTTCTTCGAACGGAGCAGAGCGGTATCGTCTTCCTGGACGAGATCGACAAGATCGCGGGACGGGAGTCCGCGGTCGGCCCGGACGTTTCGCGCCAAGGGGTGCAGCGGGACCTCCTGCCCATCGTGGAAGGGTCGAACGTCACCACGAAATACGGAATGGTCCGGACGGACCACATTCTGTTCATTGCCGCCGGTGCGTTCCACATGACGAAGCCCTCCGATCTCATCCCGGAGATGCAGGGCAGGTTCCCCATCCGGGTCGAGCTTGCCCCCCTCACCCGGGAGGATTTCGTGCGCATCCTGACCGAACCGCATGGCTCCCTCACCCGGCAGTACACGGAGCTGCTCGCCACGGAAGGGGTCCGGCTTACCTTCACCCCGGAGGCGGTGGACAGGATTGCCGAGATGGCATGCGAGGTGAATGACCGCACGGAGAACATCGGGGCACGCCGGCTTCACACGATCATGGAAAAGCTGCTGGAGGACCTCCTGTTCTCCGCACCGGAGATCGCCGGGCAGGAGATCGTCGTCCCGGCGGAGTACGTGGAGGAGAAACTCGCCGACATCGTTCGGGACGTGGATGTCAGCCGCTACATTCTCTGAGGGACGGAACCATGGAAGACATGCAGGAATACCTCCAGAAGGCCCGGACGCTCACCGAAGCGCTCCCCTACATCCGGGAGTTCAGCGGGAAAACCGTCGTCATCAAGTACGGGGGGGCGGCGATGGTGGGCGAGGAGAGGATGTCCTCGTTCGCGGAGAACATCGTTCTGCTGCAATACGTCGGGATACGACCCGTCGTCGTCCACGGAGGCGGACCCCAGATCGACCGCATGCTGGAAAAGCTTTCGATTCCCTTCCAGCGCAAGGAGGGCCTGCGTGTGACCTCTCCCGACGCGATGGAAGTGGTGGAGATGGTGCTCGGGGGGACGGTGAACAAGCGGATCGTCGCCCTGATCAACCTGTTCGGGGGCAAGGCGGTCGGGCTGACGGGGAAGGACGGGGAGCTGATCCGCGCGCGGAAACATTTCGCTCCCTCCCCCGCGGGGGGCGCTGCGCCGCCTCTGGACCTGGGGCTCGTGGGCGATGTGGTCGAGGTCCGCCCGGACATTCTCCGGACACTGGAAAGGAGCGGCTTCGTGCCCGTCATCGCGCCGATCGGTGTGGGGGAGCAGGGGGAAGCGTACAACATCAACGGGGACACCGTCGCCGCCGAGGTGGCCGGGGCGCTCTCCGCGGAGAAGCTCATCCTTCTGACCGATGTCCCCGGAGTGATGGACCCTCAGGGGAACCTCGT
>JBAVJZ010000205.1:0-24377 GCA_049688015.1 Candidatus Deferrimicrobiaceae bacterium
AACTGGGACCTGGCCATCAACATCTATGCCGTGAACCCGTGCGCCGACGGGCAGATCATGGTCGGCGGCGGGCACGACCGCCTCTGGTTCCGGATCTGGCGGACCGTGGGCAAGGATAGGCCCGAGCTCGAGCAGCACATCTGCGAGGACCCGAAGCTGCGCGTGGTGACCGACCGGCTCCCGCACTACATGCAGGTCGAGACCTACACCACGATGTGCGACTGGACCAAGGACAAGACCCGGGCCGAGTGCGAGAAGGCGCTCCAAGAAGAGGAAGTGGCTTCCGGAGGCGTTTCCTTCCTCGACGAGGTCTGCGAGTTCCCGCATTATAAATACCGCGGTCACATCGAGATTTGCGACGACGTCACCTACGGAAAGGTCCTCCTCGGGGCCTCCAGCTTCATCGGGAACAACACCCCGGGCCGGATCAAGTGGATCGGCCGCACGATCGGCCAGGACAACGAGGATGTGTATCGCCGCCTCGCCGGCCTGGATCGCGAGAAATTGGCAGCTCTTCGGAAGGGAGGGGTGATCTAATGACTGCAGCGGTCAGCAAAAACCTGAAGGATATGACGTTCGAGGACTTCTGCCGGACTGTTTTCGATACGACGAAGCGGTTCGAGAAGCCCGAGACACTGAAAGGGGTCCGGGCCGTATCCACGACCCAGTACATCCTCGGCCCCTCCTGCGCGAGCTATCTCGCGGAACTGGGCGCCGAGACGATCAAGGTAGAGCTGCCCAAGCGGGGCGAGCCGATGCGCCACACCACACCGTTCAACGAGCCGTTTCTCTATCCTCTCTCCCGGTGGATGCCGGACAAGGGGACGGGGCTGGGCTTTTTCGGAGCGAATCCGAACGAGTATTTCCTGTCGCTCGACTTCCACAAGCCGGAAGCGATCCAGATCATGAAGCGGCTGGCGGCCAAGACCGACGTCTTCGCCGAGAACTATCGGGCGGGCACCTTCGACCGGTGGGGGATCGGATATCGGCAGTTTGTAGGAGTCAACCCCCGCGTCATCTACCAGTGGATGGGGGGATTCGGCGGCTGGGGCCCGGGGCGGAACCGCGCCTCCTACGACATCCTCGGCCAGGCCCAGGGCGGATGCTTCTCGATCACCGGATGGCACAAGGAAATGGGCGGGATGCCCTCCAAGCAGACCATCTGGATCATGGACTACTGGGGCGGCGCCATCTCGGCGTTCAACATCATTGCCTGCCTCTACTGGCGGGACAATGTTTCGAACAAAGGGAACTTCCTCGAATATTCCCAGGTCCACGGCGCCCAGCGGCACCTGACCGATCTCATCTCCCTCTATGGGAAAACGGGCATTGTCGCACAGCGTTTCGGGAATTATGAACCGCTCCTTTGCGTGCACGGGATCTTAAAGTGCGGGAAGTCGTCTTACCCGAACTCGAAGAACCCGCAGGAGCAGGAGGTCGGCTTCTGCTTCGTTTCGGCCTACAAGGACGAGGACTTCGCGAATCTTTGCAAGCTCGTCGGGAAACCGGACCTTGCGAAGAAATACCCGACCCACGCGGACCGGGTGGGGGCCGACGCGCAGGTGGCCATCTACCCCGAGCTCGAGAAGTGGGCGGCAGACAAGACGAAAGAGCAGGTCTGGGAGGAGTTCAAGAAGGCCGGGCTCGTCTCCCAGCCGGTGTGGAACTCCAAGGAGGTCTCGAACCAGGAGCACTTTCACCTCCGCGGGTCGCTGGCCTGGATCGACGACCCGACCTTCGGCGACGTGCTGACGCAGGTGCATCCCTCCCTGATGTCCGAGACGCCGCCCCGCGTCCGGTGGACCTTCAAGCCGGTCGGCGCGGACAACGAGCACATTCTGGCCAAGCTGTGCGGGTTCAGCGGGTCCCACATCAAGGAACTGGAAGAGAAAGAGATCATCTAATTACAAAGGGGGAAGCGATGCCATTTAAGGAAGCTTCGTTGATTCTGCAATGCCCCAAGTGCGATACGATCAATTATCTCGACCCCTTCACCTTCTGGAATTTCAAGGGGAAGATTAAATGCGCCGGGTGCGACGCGATCTGGGAGTACGCGCTGGTGAACGGCCACCGGCAGGGGCCCCCGAAGGAAGGGAAGGCGCCCCACGACAAGCTGCCCGGATTCGCGCAGAGCAAGGACTGGAAGCCGATCACCACCAAGGGGAAGGTGGCCGACGCGCCACAGGCCCGGGAAGACTTCCAGGGGAAGCCGATTCCGATCAAGAAGAGCGTCCGCGGGAAGCCCGTTTCCGGGTCGCCGCTTACGGCCGAGGAACTGGTCGGGAGCGTTCCGAAGATGTTCTACACAGGCATCTGATCGCTTGACTATTTTTTTACGATAGGAGGGATTACCGTGGCGAAAATTGTTCCCGATTGCCCGAATTGCCAGAACTTCCTCAAGGCCCTCGACCCCGAGATCAGCAAGGTCTACATGGGGGCGTGCACGAAGCTCGAGTGGCCGTACAACATCAACATCCCGAAGCAGGACGGGATCGAAGGAGAGTGCGGCTTCTTCGAGAAGAAGTAAAAAAGTTCTCTTGAACCGACCGTCGCCGGTCTGGTAGATTAGCGACGCGGCAAATCCACGGCCGCCTTTGAGGGAAATCAGGTGCGGCCGTGGATTTTGCTTTTTATGAGGGGAACTCTTCCGTCCATCATTTCTTCAAAGGAGGGTCTACGATCATGAAAGTGGAATTCTATTACGACAGCACGGTTCCTCCCGGCGCCACGTTCACCACCGACAACGCGAAGGTGGTCGAGCTTGTAAACCAGCTGGCGGCCAAGGGGGTAAACGCCAAAGCCATCGATCTCAAGGGCGAGCAGGTTGCCTTCATGACGTACAACTCGGCGCTGACGGGTCCCAAGGCGCAGGTACGCGCGGTGTTCGGCGCAAAGGGGGCGCTCCAGGAAGACTTCGGGAAGAACGTGCCGGCCCTCCTGGTGTTCGAGAAGGAGACGGACCGCTATCCGGTGGAAGCCTTCCCCCGGTCCGACAAGGAACTGGAGAGGACCTTGGGCTGCGAGGAGGCGCTGCAGCGGCTCCTGGAAAAAGCATAAGCATCAATAATCATGAGCGCCGGGCGGTGCCGCGGGGATCGCGGCCCGTCCCGCCATATGAGGGAGGGGAGAGACGGATGGGGAAGATACCCGAAAGCTACCTGCCGCCGCCGGAGTTGCGGCCCAAGCGGACCTACCCGCTCGACGAGTTCAAGAACATCCCGCAGAAGTTCAATTCCACGGAAGTCCTGCTCGACCAGACCGCCGCGAAGCACGGCGACAAGGTAGCCGTCTACTTCGACGACCAGCGGATCACCTACAAGCAGCTCCAGGCAAGCGTCAACCGGGTCGCCAACGGGCTGAAGAAGCTCGGCGTCGAGGAAGGCGACCGGGTGTTTCTCCGGATGCCCAACATTCCGCCGGCGATTGTCTGCAATTTCGCCATCATCAAGATCGGCGGCGTTTCTCTCCCCACCTCCGTCCTGTTCGCGCGCACCGAGATCGCCCACGTGGCGAACCTCTCCGAGGCGAAGGTCATGATCGTCGCTGCGGCGATGCTCGGCGAGGTCGAGGCGGCGAGGGCCGACCTCAAGACGGTCAAGACGATCGTCGTGGTGGGCGGCGACGAGAACGAGGTCCGGGCGAAGGGGTACACGCCGTACGCGGACCTCATGAAGAACCCGGACCAGTGCGAGGCGGTCAAGCGCGACCGGATGGACGTTTCCGTGCTCCTGTTCACTTCCGGTACGACCGGCATGCCCAAGGGGACGGCCCACTTCATGGAGGAGTCCCTGATCGTCGCCGACGGGTTCGGAAAGTATTGCTGGGAGGTCACCGACAAGGACGTGATCGGGGGGCCGGCGCCGATCGCCATGGCGGCCGGATACTCCACGGTGGCGGTCATCCCGTTCCGGTACGGCGCGGCCGTTTCGCTGATTCCCCGGTTCGATCCGGTGTCGATGGCAAAGAACATCCAGAACCACAAGATCACGATCATGTCGGCGCTTCCCACCGCGTACCGGAAGATGCTGGTCGACATCGACCCGAAGGATTACGACTTCTCGTCCCTTCGGTTCTGCACCGGAGGCGGCGAGGCGCTGACCGCCAAGACGTACAACGACTGGAAGGAGAAGTTCGGGCTCGAGACCTACGAGGGGCTTGGCACCACGGAGATGATGTTCGTCTTTATTTCCGCGGCGGTGACCAAAAAGGTCAAGCCCGGGTGGATCGGCTCCGCGTGCCCGGGATACACCGTGAAGGTCGTCAACGAGAACTTCGAGCCGGTCAAGCCGGGCGAGGTCGGCAAGATGATCGTGCAGGGACCGACGGGTACGATCTACTGGCGGGACAACGACAAGCAGAAGTCGGCGGTCAAGGACGGCTGGTGTCTCGCGGGCGACGTCGTGACGATGGACGAGCTGGGCAACGTCCAGTTCCTCTCCCGCGAGGACGATCTCATCAAGTCGTCCGGTTACCGGATCGGACCGGAAGAGATCGAGGAGGCGCTGGTCACCCACCCGGCCGTGGCCGACGCGGGCGTCGTCGGCGTCCCCGACCCGGTCATGGGTCAGAAGACGAAGGCATTCGTGGTGCTTCAATCCGGGACCGCCCCTTCGGATGGCTTGAAGAAGGAACTGATCGAGCATTGCAAGGGAAAGATCGCCGTCTACAAGCTCCCGCGGGAGATCGAGTTCATCGACGCGATGCCCCGCACCGCGGTGGGAAAACTGTTGCGCCGGATGCTGCGCACACCGTAGGGTCGAAAACACGAAAGGCGGGAAGGAGTCCGGGGAGAGCGCACAATCCCCGTGGCGGGAATCGGAAAGGCCCGGCGGCCGGGAAAGCCGCCGGGCCTTTTCCCGTCTACTCCCCGAGCCACTGCCCGAAGTGCTGCGTCGACGGCACGTTGTCCAGGATGCATTTCGCCACGGCCACGATGGGAATTCCCAGGATGAGTCCCATCGCCCCCCACATCCAGCCGAAGAACATGATCGCGATCGTGGAGGCAACCGCATTGAGCTGGACCCCCTTCCCTACCAATCGGGGCATCATGTAGTTCGCCGCCATGACGTGGAGCAGAGAGACGCTCGCCACGATGAACAGGAGCGGCCCCCCGGAGTTGTACGTGACGATCCCCACGATGAGCGCTGGCAGGAAGGCCAGGATCACGCCGAGGTACGGGATGGTGTTCGTGATCCCGCTCAGGACGCCGAGGACGAGCCAGTACGGCAGGCCGATGGCGAGGAACGCGAGGGACGTCATGACGCTCAGGACTCCCGCCACCAGGGCGTTCCCGATGATGTACCGCTGCATCATGCGCTCGACGTCGTGCATGACGGCGCTCGCGATATCGTGGAACTCCTCGGGGAAGAGATTCCGGGTTCGCCGGGTGAGAGGCTCCTTTCCTTCCAGGATGAAGTACACCAGGAACGGTATGAAACTCAGGGAAAACACGAGCGTCGTGAGCGAGCCTATGCTCCGGAAGACGGTCTCGCCCCAGGAGTTTCCCCCCTGAAGGACGACCGTGCCGCTCTGGTTGCCGGCGGAAGGTGCCGTGCGCGAGATGCTCTGTCCGGCCTCGCTCAGCATTTCCGTGATCCGGTGCACCTGGTCCGCGGTGCTCTGAACCAGCGGTGCGTTCCGGATCTGCTCGAGAATGAGCGGCAGGTCGGCGATGAGCTGTTTCGCGTTGTAGTAGGCGATGTACAGGATCCCGTACAGGAATGCGATGGCGAAGAAGACGACGACGATGCTGGCTAACGGGCGGGGGAGCCTTGCGCGGTTGCAGAGCAACCGGACGAGGGGGTCCAGCGCAAGGGCGATAAGGATCGACGAGAGGATGGTGATGAATACGGAGGAGGCGACGTCGAAGAGCGTGAGGAGACCCAGGAACGCCAGGATGACAAGGCAGGTGAGGATCGCCCGGTCGGAACGCCGGCGTATGTAGTGTCCCGGATTCACCCACGGCGGGACCGCGCCTTCCGAAGGCTGCTCCGGTTCGATCGGCTCGCTCGTCCCTGTGCCTCCGGCGGGATGCCGGGTCTGCTCCTCGTCCCGTCGCATGTGTATACTGTACCGTGTTTCCCCGGGTTCTCCTATGGCCCGGCCAGACAGGAGGGAGCCATGGCGACCACTTCCCACACCATCGAAATCCGGGTCCGGTTCGGCGAAACAGACCCGTACGGCGTGGCGTACTTTGCCGCCATTCTCGACTACTTCAAGCGGGGGATGGACGAGTTCCTCCGGTCGCGGGGACTGCCACCCGATAAAGTCTATCGGAACGTCTCGCGCAGTACCGGGTTCCCCGTGATCGCCACCCAGTGCCGGTACCGGTCGCCGGTCCGGTTCGACGATCTGCTCATCCTGCGGACCCGGCTCATCCGGGTCGAGGAGAGGGGGGCGACTTTCGGGTTTTCCCTCTTCCGGACCGTGGCGGGAAAGGACGAACTCGCCGCGGAGGGGAAGATCTCCTGCCGTTCCATCGACGCCTCCTGGAAGCCGATCCCCATCCCCAAGGACCTGAAGAAGGCGCTGGCCGGCTAGCCGGCATCCAGGGGGCCATTCCCGTAAGATCCCGGCATCCGAGGGCCGCTGCAGCAGCGAAGGCTTCGTTGCCCTCCCTCACCGTACCGCAGCGGGTACGTCTCGGTCGGGCGCCTCGCCGGAAGCGGCGCATCGACCCTCTCGGTGCTCGGCCTCTTCCGGAACGTACCCCTGGATGCCGGCCTCACTGCGCCCCGAATCGGCTTCGCGTTCTCGGAGGGGGCTCCCTATCAGCTTCTCCTCGGGGCGGACTACCAGAAGCGGAAGGACCCTGGCTCGCGGTACAGGGCGCAGCAGCCGCAGGAGGGGGGCGCAGTGAGGTTAAGCGCAGCCGTGCGGGTTCATCGCACGGCGAGCCACGAACGGAACCCCCCTCCGAGGATGCGGAGCCTATCCCGTTTGTACTTGCGACGGATGGTTCAAACGTTCACCGATTCGATAGCCGCGTCGAGCTTCTGGCGGATCCGGGACACCAGGTCGAACAGCTTTTGGGGAGGAATCTCCCTCCCCTGCACTTTGAATGCGTCCACCCCGCAGGCGATCCACGGGGCGAGCTCGTCCTCGATGGAGTGGGGCTCCCGGGAAAGGGGGATCGCCCGGCAGACGAGATGGCATCTGCCGGTACGTTTCGCGGACGCGGGCGCCCCCGTTCCCGCCAGGTGCGGGCGCTCGGGAGATCTCTTCCCTTCCCGGGTGTAACCGGGCAGTGCGCATTTTCCCTGGAGGAGAATTTCCGGCCGGCAGCGCACGAAAACCTCCACCCGGAGACTGCTTTCCGCCTTGATCGCGGGGACTTCTTCCGGGGTCAGGGCGGTCGGCAGAACGACCGCGTTCGCACCGACGTCCCGGTAGAACCGCGCCTCGGGGGGGTTGAGCGTGGAGACCCCGACGGAAGCCGTGATCCGCATGTCAGGCAGTGCCCGGCGCACGAGGGCGATCACCCCGGGATCGGACAGGATCACGGCGGATACGCCGTCCTCCGCAAGACGCGTGACCGTGGCCAGGAAAGAGGGAATTTCCGCGGCGCCGGGTATGGTGTTGAGGGCTGCGTGCAGGGCCACCCCGTTCTTCCGGCACTGCGAGGCGGCACCCCGCACTTCTTCCTGGTGGAGTGCCGAATGCTCCCCGTCGCGGCTCCACCCCCGGCAGCCGACGTATACGGCGTCGGCACCGGCGGACAGGACTGCGTTCACAGCCGTGAGACTGCCCGCGGGGGCAAAAAGTTCGGGGGTTCGGTTCCCGGATCCCATTCTTGCTATTATACTCGTTATCGGATATTGATCGGCCTGATGCCCTTCTGGTCCGACCACCGGACCGGGTGAATTTTTCGGTTGACTTGACCGGGCGGATGAGTAATGTAGAGTGTCGTCTGTATACATAGCATTCCCGATATGAGGCGATCTTCTCGCCCCTCTATCACAGGTAGAGGGGTTCTGCTTTGACTAGAACATTTAGGCGGTGTTCCTCTGATGCTCGATGATTATGCAACAGTTCTTGTGTTTATCGTGCTCGGCGTGGTGACCGTGGCCCTCATGCTGGGGATCTCCCGGCTGCTGAGTCCGCGCAACCCCTCTCCGGTCAAGCTTTCCACCTACGAGTGCGGCGAAGTCCCGTTCGGCTCCTCCTGGGTGCAGTTCAATATCCGCTTCTACGTGGTGGCCCTGATCTTCATCATCTTCGACGTGGAGGTGGCCCTGCTCTACCCGTGGGCCGTGGTCTTCCGGCGCCTGGGCCTCCTGGCGTTCGTGGAGGCGTTCATCTTCATCGTTATCCTTCTCACGGGCCTGGCCTACCTGTGGAAGGAGGGAGACCTCGATTGGGTGCGCACCGTCCAGGATTCTCCGTCCCCGAAGGAAGGGAAATGAGCCACGATTCTACACGGATCAGTCCGGCCCCCGTTTTGGCCCCGGGGACCTTAGGCCCTGAAGCGCACGTCATGGTGGGCAATGCCGACAAGTTCATCAACTGGTGCCGGAGGTCCTCGCTCTGGTACCTTTTGTTCGCGACGGCCTGCTGCGGCATCGAGCTGATGCAGGCCGGCGCCTCACGGTACGACCTCGACCGGTTCGGCGCCGTCTTCCGGGCGACCCCCCGGCAGTCGGACCTGATGATCGTCGCGGGGACCATCACGCACAAGATGGCGGAGCGGTTGATCCGCCTGTACGAGCAGATGCCCGATCCCAAGTACGTGATTTCCATGGGGTCCTGCGCCAACACGGGTGGCCCCTTCTACAAGGATTCGTACTGCGTGGTCAAGGGAGTGGACCTGCTCATCCCGGTAGACGTTTACGTTCCCGGATGTCCCCCCCGTCCCGAGGCGCTGATCGACGGCATCATCAAGCTGCAGAAGATCATCGATCAGAAGAAAAATTTCGCGGCGAAGGCGTAAAGGAAGCCGTTGGAACCGAAAGAGATCTTCGAGAAGGTTCAGGCAAGGTTCGGAGAGGCGGCGGTAGAACTCCAGGAGGAGGGATTCCGTCCCGCGTTCCTCGTTGTGTCCCCGGAAAAGGTTAGGGAAATCGGGCGGTTCCTGCGCGACGACCCCGCGATGAAGTTCGACTCGCTGATGTGCCTGTCTGGTGTCGACTACCCGGACCGGTTCGCCGTTGCCTACCACCTCCACTCTCTTGCGATCGGACACCGGATCGGGGTCAAGGCATACCTCCCCAAGGAAGCTCCGTCGCTGCCGAGCGTCGACGAAGTGTGGCCCGCGGCGAATTTTCAGGAGAGGGAAGCGTTCGACCTGTTCGGAATCGTCTTTGAGGGGTCCTGGGACCTGCGCCGCATCCTTCTCCCGGAGGACTGGGAGGGACACCCGCTTCGAAAGGATTACAAATACCCCGAGTTCTACCACGGGATCAAGGTATGAAGTCAAACGCCGTAGCCCTCCCCACACAGGAGATGCTCATCAACATGGGTCCGCAGCACCCGAGCACCCACGGGGTGCTCCGGGTAATCCTGCGGACCGACGGCGAGGTCGTGGTCAACGCCAAGCCGGACGTGGGGTACCTGCACCGGGCGCTGGAAAAGATCGGCGAACGGGTCACGTACGCGCAGTTCATGCCCTTCACCGACCGGCTCGACTACCTTGCCTCGATGAACTGCAACGCGGCGTGGTGCTGGACCGTGGAGAAGCTGGCCGGCATCGAGGTTCCCGAGCGGGCGGAATACATCCGCGTGATCGTGTGCGAGCTGAACCGGATCGCCTCGCACCTGATCGCCTTCGGGTCGTTTACCGCCGACATGGGGGCCTTCACGCCGTTTCTCTACGCCATACGAGAGCGGGAGCGGATCAACGACCTGTTCGAGGACATCTGCGGCAACCGCCTGACGTACAATTACGTTCGCATCGGCGGCGTTTCGGCCGACCTGCCGGACCGGTTCCTCGAGAAGACGAAAGAGTTCCTCGACTACTTCGAGCCGAAGGTTCCCGAGTACAACAAGCTGATCTCCTACAACAAGATCTTCGTCCACCGCCTGGCCAACATTGCGGTCGCGACGCCGGAGGATGCCGTCGCCTACGGACTCACGGGGCCCAACCTCAGAGGCTCCGGCGTTCCGTTCGACCTTCGGAAGAACGAGCCGTATTCGGTCTACCCGAAGTTCGACTTCGACGTCTGCGTCGGGACGGGGGAGCGGGGAACGCTGGGGGACTGCTTCGACCGGTACATGGTGCGGATCAACGAGATGAAGGAAAGCGTGAAGATCCTGCGCCAGGCGATCGCCCAGATCCCCGAGGGACCCGTGATGGCCAAGGTTCCCCGGATGTTCAAGCCCCCTGTCGGGGAGGTGTACTTCCGCGCGGAGAACCCCCGCGGGGAGACCGGGTTCTACCTGATCAGCGACGGGACCGTGAATCCGTATCGCCTCAAGATTCGCGCCCCTTCTTTCGTGACGATGAACATCTTCGAGAAGATCACCAAGGGGCTGATGATCGCCGACGTCGTGGCGGTCATCGGCAGCTTCGATATCATCCTCCCGGAAATCGACCGGTAATCATGATGGAATCCCTCGCAATATCGCTGGTAAACGCCGTGCCGGTGCTCTCGGGCGTCCCGCTGTGGACGATCACCCTCCTGATCATGATCGTGGTCGCCGCGGTGGTCCTCACCTTCGCCCTTACGTACGCGGGGCTGGCGACCTACGTGGAGCGGAAGGTGGCAGGCGACATCCAGGCGCGCGTCGGGCCAAACCGGGTCGGTCCCGTGGGACTGCTCCAGTTCCTGGCCGACGGGATCAAGCTCCTCCTCAAGGAGGACATCATCCCGACCCATGCCGACCGGTTCCTGTTCGTCCTGGCGCCGTACCTCGTGTTCGTCGGTTCCTTCGCAGCCTTCGTGGTCATCCCCTTCGGGATGGGGCTGATCGCTTCCGACCTGAACATCGGGATCTACTACGTGATGGCCGTCACCTCCCTCGTGGTGGTGGGGGTATTGCTCGCCGGGTGGTCGTCCAACAACAAGTGGGCCCTGCTCGGGGGGATGCGTTGCTGCGCGCAGATCGTCTCGTACGAGATCCCGGTGGGGATGGCGCTCCTTCCCGCGGTCCTCATCGCCGGCTCCCTCTCCCTGCAGGACATCGTCCGGTCCCAGGGAGGGTTGTTGGGGATCTTCGGGTGGAACCTCTTCCACAACCCGTTCACCTTCTTCTCCTTCTTCCTGTATTACGTCGCCGCGCTCGCCGAGACCAACCGGACCCCCTTCGATATCCCGGAGGCCGAGTCGGAGCTCGTCTCCGGCTACCATGTGGAGTACTCCGGGATCCGGTTCGCCTTCTTCTTTCTCGCCGAGTACGGGGACATGTTCGTCGTGTCCGCGCTGGCGACCGCCTGCTTCCTGGGGGGGTGGCAGGTGCCGTTTCTGAACGCAAAGGCGCTTCCCGCCGTATGGGGCAACCTGTTCTCGCTGGGCGTGTTCCTCACCAAGACGCTGGGTCTTGTCCTGCTCATGATGTGGGTCCGGTGGACACTGCCCCGGCTGCGCGTGGACCAGCTGATGCGCATGGCGTGGAAGTACTTGGTTCCGCTTACGTTTTTCAACCTCCTGGGCGTCTCCCTCTGGCTCCTGCTGTTCCACGGGAAGGGGATCCCCCAGATGATCGCATCGCTTATCGGATGACAGGATGGGATTGAAGGCATATTTATACGACATCTGGGAAGCCGTGGCGACCACCGCGAAGGGAATGCGGATCACCGCGCGCTACGGGGTGGATCCGAGGGAGACGATCACCCTCCAGTACCCCGAGGAGCGCTGGGAGCCATCGGAGCGGTACCGCGGATTTCTCTACAACGACATCAAGACGTGCACAAGCTGCACGATGTGCGTGCGGGTCTGCCCGGTCGACTGCATCTCCCTCGAGGCCGTCCGGGGGGCCGACAAGAAGATGGTGCTGGCCTCCTACGATATCGATATCGGGCGCTGCATGTACTGCGGGCTCTGCGTCGAGGTGTGCCCCCCGAAGTCGCTCAAGCATACCAGCGGTTACGAGAAGGCCTCCGTGGACCGCGGGGAGCTGATCCTCCACTTCGTCCACGAGGATGCGAACGAGATCAAGGCCCGCGTGGCGAAGCAGGTGGCGGAAGCCGCGGCGAAAGCGGAGGCGGAGAAAGCCGCAAAGGCCGCCGAGGAGGCCAAGGCCTCCGGCACGCTTCCCGATGACGGAAGGAAAGAGGCGCCCGCAGGTCAGCCCGCATCGCAGCCGGCCGCGGCGGCGAACCCTGCGGAAGGAGAGAAGGGGGAGCCCGGGAAGCCCGGGAAGCCGGAGGAGCCCCCGAAAAAGGGCGAGGGGAATACACCATGAAGGGACCGGTGGATCTGATCTTCTACGTGCTGGCTGCCCTCACGGTCGGGTCCGCGATCCTCGTGGCGATCCTCCCGAACATCATCTATGCAGCGGTGGCGCTGCTGTTCACCTTCTGCGGCGTGGCGGGGCTGTACGTGCTCCTCTCCGCGGACTTCCTGGCGGCCACGCAGGTGCTGGTGTACGTCGGGGGGATTCTCGTGCTGATCATGTTCGCGGTGTTCCTCTCGAGCCGGATCTCCTCCGTCAAGCTGTCCAACCCGGTACATTTCCGGATTCCCGCAGCGGTGACCTGCCTTGCCCTGTTCGGCGTGCTGGCGTACACGGCGGTTTCCCCGGCCTTCGTACCGAAGGCGCAGATCACGTACCAGCCGACCACGGCCGAGATCGGCGAGCTTCTGATGACCCGGTACCTGCTCCCGTTCGAGGTCGCCTCCGTGCTGCTTCTCGCCGCCCTCATCGGCGCGGCGCTGCTTTCGCGGCCCGACCGGCCCGATATCCCCAGACCCGACATGGAGGAGCCGAAGTAGATGGCCCTGGACAAACTGCTGGTCATCGGCGCCGCTCTGTTCTGCTGCGGCCTGTACACGATCCTGACGCGGCGCAACGCGGTGGCCGTCCTCATGGGGGTGGAGCTGGTCCTGAACGCCGCCAACATCAATTTCGTGGCGTTTTCGCACTACGTGTCCCGGCTGATCGGGGGGCAGATCTTCGCGGTGTTCGTCATCGTGCTCGCGGCCGCCGAGGCGGCCGTCGCGCTGGCCATCTTCCTGCGGCTGTTCGCCACCACGGGCACCGTGGAAGTGGACACGGCCGACCACCTCCGTGGTTGACGCCGCGTGCGAAATGAAAGGGTGAACCGTTGATCCGATACGCCTACATCATCCCGTTCCTGCCGCTGCTCTCCTTCTTCATCAACATCGCGGTCGGGAAGCGGCTCCCCCGCAAGGGGGACTGGGTCTCCCTCGCCACGATCGGCGCGGGGCTCGTGATGTCGCTCGTGATCTTCTTCGAGGTCTTCCGGATCTACGATCCGAACTTCAAGTATCACGTCGTGGTCCCGTGGCTGTCCCTGAACGGCCGGTTCGTCATCAACGCGGGGATCCTCGTCGACAACCTGACGGCCGTGATGCTCGTCGTCGTGACCCTCGTCTCGTTCCTCGTTCACCTGTTCTCGGTGGGCTACATGCACGGAGACCCGAAGTACAGCCGGTTCTTCGCCTACCTCTCGGTCTTCTCGTTCTCCATGCTCGGGCTCGTCCTGGCCGAGAGCTTCTTCTTCATCTATATCTTCTGGGAGCTGGTCGGGTTTTCCTCCTACGCGCTCATCGGCTTCTGGTTCGAGAAGAAGTCGGCCGCCGATGCCGGGAAGAAGGCGTTCATCGTGAACCGGATCGGCGATTTCGGGTTCCTGCTCGGGTTCCTGCTCCTGTTCGCCACGACCGGGATGCTGGGGTACGACGAGGTGTTCCGGGCGATCGGCGAGGGCAAGATATCGGGAACGCTTCTGACCGTGGCGGGGATCGGGATCTTCTGCGGCGCGATCGGCAAATCGGCGCAGTTCCCGCTCCACGTCTGGCTCCCCGACGCGATGGAAGGCCCCACGCCGGTCTCGGCGTTGATCCATGCGGCGACGATGGTTGCCGCGGGCGTCTACCTCGTCGGGCGCGTCTACCCGATCTTCACGCCGGACGCCTTCCTCGTCATCGCCTACATCGGGCTAATCACCCTGTTCATCGCGGGCACGATCGCGATCACGGCGACCGACATCAAGAAGGTCCTGGCCTACTCCACCTGCTCCCAGCTCGGATACATGATCCTGGGCCTGGGGGTGGGGGGCTTCACCGCGGGCCTGGCGCACCTGACCACCCACGCCGCCTTCAAGGCGTGCCTGTTCCTCGGCTCCGGGTCGGTGATCCACGCGGTGCACAGCCAGGAGATCACCGACATGGGCGGGCTGCGAAAGAAGATGCCGATCACCTTCATCACCTTCCTCATCGCCACGCTCGCGATATCGGGGGTCCCGTTCTTTTCCGGCTTCTACAGCAAGGACATGATCCTGGGCGCCGCTCTCGAGTTCGGGATGAAGAATACGCAGCACATGATCCTGTTCGCCGGAGCGCTCCTGACCGCGGGGATGACGGCCTTCTACATGTTCCGGCTCGTGATCCTCACGTTCCTGGGAAAGCCGAAGGACCAGCACAAGTTCGATCATGCCCACGAGTCGCCTCCCAACATGTGGGTTCCCCTCGTGATCCTGGCGGGGCTGTCGTTCTCCTTCTGGTACAGCGGGTGGTTCGGGGACTTGGTCAAGAAGCCGGCTCCCGTGATCCCGGTCGTCGCAGCGGTTTCCGCGTCTTCACCGGGGGGGTACATGGGGGAGGCGGCGTCGACTTCGCACGCCGGGGCCCTTGAGACGCCCCACGCGCAGAGCTCCTCCGCCCATGCCGCGGAACCGGGCCGGCCCCCGGATGCGGCGCACGGCGCAACGGAAGGCCACGCCTCCCCGACGACCCACGAGGGTGCGGCGACGGCGGGAGAGCACGAGGATTCCGGGGGGCATGCCGCGCAGGGAACGCACGGGGGCGGTCATGACGAGCACCTGGCGCACGTGGCCCACACCTGGGCGATGCGTCTTTCGATTCTCTTCGGTGCCGTGGGAATCGGGCTTGCGTTCGTCGTCTACCTGCTCGGGTGGATCAACCCCGACAAGGTGGCCTCCGCGTTCCGGCCCGTCCACACGTTCCTCCTGAACAAGTGGTATTTCGACGAGCTGTACGAGGCGACGGCCGTCAACGGGACGAAGGCCTTCTCCCGCGCGCTGGGGTGGTTCGACCTGCACGTCGTGGACGGACTCGTCAACCTCTGCGCGCAGATGGGCGTCTGGATCTCGTATCTCACGGGAAAGTTCGACAACGCCGTGGTCGACGGCGCGGTGAACGGCGTGGCCGATGTCACGATCGGCAGTGGATCCATCTTCCGCCGTTTCCAGACCGGAAAACTCTACCACTACGTGTTCGTGCTGGCCGGCGGGGCGCTGATCATTTTCCTGATAAAAGTTTTCTGACCGGAGGAGGTCTTCCTTGGACTTTATCAACAACCACATCCTGAGCCTGATGACGTTCCTTCCCCTGGCCGGCGCGGCGGTGATCCTCCTGATGCCCGGGGGCAGGGACGAATCTGTCAAGAGAATCGCCGCCGTGGCCTCGTTTCTTCCCATCCCCCTCGCGGTCCAGCTCTGGTTCACATACGACCGCACGGTGGCCGGCGTGAACGTGGCGAGCCAGTTCCAGTTCGTCGAGCACTATTCCTGGATCCCTTCGATCAACGTCGAGTATTTCCTGGGAGCCGACGGGATCTCGATGCCGATGATCATCCTCACGGCGATCATCTCCTTCCTGGCGGTGATCGGTTCCTGGAATATCGCGAAACAGATCAAGGGATACATGGCTCTCCTCCTCCTGCTCGAGACCGGCATGATGGGCGTCTTTTGCGCCCTTGATTTCTTCCTGTTCTACGTCTTCTGGGAAGTGATGCTCCTGCCGATGTACTTCCTCATCGGGATCTGGGGCGGACCGCGCAGGGAGTACGCGGCGATCAAGTTCTTCCTCTACACGCTCCTGGGCTCGGTCCTGATGCTTCTGGTGATGCTGGCGCTCTATTTCAACACGGTCAACCCGGAGACGGGCGGGCACACCTTCAACATGCTCCACTTCATGCAGCAGACGACCCACAACGGGTGGCTCCAGGGATTCGATATCCGGGTTCTCATGTTCCTCGGCCTCTTCATCGGTTTCGCGATCAAGGTCCCCCTCTTCCCGTTCCACACGTGGCTCCCCGACGCCCACGTCGAGGCGCCGACCGCCATCTCGGTCATCCTGGCGGGGATTCTCCTGAAGATGGGGACGTACGGGCTGATGCGGATCTCCTTCCCGATCTTCCCCGACGTGACGAAGTGGTTCGTCATCCCCATGGCCGTCCTGGGGGCGATCAACATCGTCTACGGCGCCCTTTGCGCGATGGCGCAGTCCGATCTCAAGAAGATGGTCGCCTACTCCTCGGTAAGCCACATGGGGTTTGTCCTCCTGGGGATGGCTGCGCTCACGCCCGCCGGGATGATCGGCGCATCGTTCCAGATGTTCTCCCACGGCATGATCACGTCCATGTTGTTCTTCCTGGTCGGCGTCGTCTACGACCGGGCGCACCACCGGGACATCGACGGGTTCGGGGGCCTGGGGGCGGTCGTCCCGGTCTATACCTTTTTCATCACAGTGGCCTTCTTCGCGTCCCTCGGCCTGCCGGGATTTTCCGGGTTCATCGCCGAGGCCATGGTCTTCATCGGGTCGTTCGACGCTTTCCGGACGATCGTGGTGATCGCCGCATCGGGGATCATCATCGTGGCCGCGTTCCACCTGTGGGCGCTCCAGCGCGTCTTCCTGGGGCCGCTCAACCCCAAGTACGCCCAGCTCGAGGAGATCAACGCGCGGGAGATCTTCTGCGTTGCCCCGCTGGCGCTGATGACGCTTATCCTCGGCGTGTACCCGATGCCGGTGCTCAACCTGATGAGCTCGTCCCTGATTCATCTCGTCGACATCGTGAAAATGGTGATCTAGATGTTCCTGGGGAACTTCGACAGCCTTCGCTACTTCCTGCCGGAGCTCGCGATCACCGCGACGATCCTGCTGCTCATCATCGTTCACGTCGCCGGGAAGAACCGTCGCTCGCCCGCCGCGGCCCTCCTGTCGCTCGTCGGAACGGGCACGGCGATCCTCTTCGCGTTGATGACTCCTGCTTCCGCGGGAGGGGGGATGGGGCTCTTCGAGGGGATGGTCGTCCTGGACGGCTTCGCGGCCTTCTTCAAGGTGCTTACCGCCCTGGCGACCGCCATCGTGATCTTCATGTCGATCGACTGCGCAGAGCTCTCGGACAGGACCCAGGCCGAGTACTACGTCTTCCTCCTCTCCGTGCTGCTCGGGATGTTCCTCCTTTCCTCGGCCACCGACATCGTGATGCTCTACCTGTCGATCGAGCTGGTCTCGATCCCCTCGTACCTGCTGGCCGGCTACCTGAAAGGGAAGGCGTCCTCCACCGAGGCGTCGATGAAGTACGTCGTCTACGGGGCGACCGCCTCGGGCGTGATGATCTACGGGTTCTCGCTGCTGTACGGCATGACGGGGTCCACGCAGATTTCCGTGATCGGGAACGTGCTCGCCACGGGGACGGTGCCCCTGCCCGCGATGCTGGCGGCGATCATGGTGACCGTGGGGTTCGGGTACAAGATCGCCGCGGTTCCGTTTCACATGTGGAGCCCCGACGTGTACGAGGGGGCGCCTACTCCCGTGACGGCCTTTCTTTCCGTGGGCCCCAAGGCCGCGGGGTTTGCGGTCCTGGTGCGCTTCTTCTATACCGTCTTTGCCGCTCCCGACGCCGCCGGGGGGATGTGGCACCTGACCTCCTCCGTAGACTGGACGTTCCTGTTTGCGGTCCTGTCCGCGGTGACGATGACGGTGGGGAACCTGGTCGCCATCAGCCAGAAGAACGTGAAGCGACTGCTCGCCTACTCCTCGATCGCCCATGCAGGGTACATGCTGATGGGGTTTGTCCTGCTCACCGCGGCGGGGCTGAAGGCGATCCTGTTCTACCTTGTCGTGTATCTCTTCATGAACCTGGGCGCCTTTTACGTGGTGGTTCTGGTCGCAAACAGCAGCCGGGACGAGGACATCTCGCACTTTTCCGGGCTTGGCACCCGGGCGCCCTTCGCCGCGGTCTCCCTGGCCGTCTTCCTGTTCGCGCTGACGGGGATTCCGCCGTTTTCGGGGTTCATCGGCAAGGTCTACCTGTTCGCCGAGGTGATCAACAAGGGAATCTACTGGCTGGCCCTCGTGGCGGCGATCAACAGCGTGGTTTCCCTGTACTACTACGCCCGGATCCTGAAAGTCATGTTCCTGGAGGACCCGACACAAGCGGAAGAGCTCTCGGTCGGCTTCGTGCCGAGGATCATGCTGGCCATCCTGGTTGTCCCCACGCTTTTGCTGGGGGTATACTGGGAGCCTGTGATCCGCATCGCCGAGTCGTCTGTGCGCATATTGACCAATTGAGAGGAAGGGGCCGGTGGCGAACCTCGTATCCTCCATCCCGTTTGCCGACCCGTACTTCTCCGTACTCCTTCTCCTGATCATCGCAATCGGTATGGCGGTCATGTTTGTCCTCATGTCCCAGGCCCTGGGGCCCAAGAAGTACGAGCGGGTCAAGTACAGCGTCTACGAATGCGGCGTGGACCCCTTCACATCGGCCGCCGTGCGCGTATCGGTGAAATTCTACCTGGTCGCCCTGCTCTTCCTCCTCTTCGATCTGGAGACGGCGTTCCTCTACCCGTGGGCGGTCCTCTTCCGGAAACTGGGTTTGTTCGGCTTCATCGAGATGGTCATCTTCGTGGGGGTCCTCCTCGTGGGGCTGGTCTACGCCTGGAAAAAGGGAGCGCTCGAGTGGCAGTGAACCACGCGAAGGACGGCGCACCGGGATTTCTGACGACCCGGTTCGAGGCGTTGCTCGCCTGGGGGCGGAAGTATTCGATCTGGCCGTTCACGTTCGCCACCGCGTGCTGCGGGATCGAGGTGATGGGGGCGTTCGGGACCCATTACGATATCGCCCGGTTCGGGGCCGAGGTCATCCGGTTCTCCCCCCGGCAGGCGGATATGCTGCTCGTGGCGGGGACCGTCAACTACAAGATGGCGCCGGTCCTGGTGCGCATCTACGAGCAGATGCTCGAGCCGAAGTGGGTGGTGGCGATGGGGGCGTGCGCCTCCTCGGGGGGCTTCTATAACAACTACAGCGTCGCCCAGGGGATCGACAAGTTCATGCCCGTGGACATCTACATCCCGGGGTGTCCGCCGATCCCGGAACAGATCATCGACTCCATCGTGCTCATCCAGAAGATGATCGACAGCGGGGGCTCCCGGGCCCGGGACCGCTGGCCCATCAAGATCTGACGCGGACGGAAAATGACCGACAAACAACCCAGTGTCGTGCTTGCGAAACTGATCGAGCGGTTCGGGGACGATATCGTGGCGATCCACTCCGACTTCGGGGACGACACCGCCCAGGTCAGGCGGGAGAGAATCGTCGAGATCTGCACCTTTCTCCGGGACGACCCGGACCTCCTGTTCGACTTCGCGATGGATCTGACCGGCGTGGACTACCTGGGGGAGGAGCCCCGATTCGAGGTGGTCTACCATCTTTATTCTCTCGAAAAGAAGCACCGGGTGCGCATCAAGGCCCGCGTCCCGGAGGAGGACCCGGTGATCGATTCGGTCATCCCGGTCTGGGTCGGAATGGACTGGTTCGAGCGGGAGGCGTACGACATGTACGGCATCCTCTTCCGGGATCACCCGAACCTCAAGAGGATCCTCATGTACGAGGCATTCGAGGGACATCCGTTGCGGAAGGACTACCCGAAGGCGAGGCGCCAGCCGACCGTAGGGGTGGAGGAGTAGAGGGAGCATGGCGGAGATCGAGGCATACCAGAGGGAAGCCGGGACGCTCGACATGCAGGCCGAGCCGATGATCCTCAACATCGGCCCGTCGCACCCGGCCACGCACGCCACCCTCCGGCTCATCGCGGAACTGGACGGGGAGACGATCCTCAAACTCACCCCCGAGTTCGGGTACCTGCACCGGTGCTTCGAGAAGGAGTCCGAGAACGCCACCTGGACCCAGGTGATCCCCTACACGGACCGGCTGAACTACGTCTCCTCCCTGATGAACAACGTCGGGTATGCGATGGCGGTCGAGAAACTGTGCGGAGTCGAGGTCACCGAGCGGTGCCAGTACATCCGCGTCCTCATCTGCGAGCTCTCCCGGATCATCGACCACATGGTCTGCATCGGGACGAACATGGTCGACATCGGGGCGCTGACCAACTTCTGGTACTTCTGGAAGCCCCGCGAGGAGGTGTACATGCACCTCATCGAGCCGCTGACGGGGATCCGGCTGACGACGGCGTTTACGCGGATCGGCGGTCTCATGTGGGACCTCCCCGACGGGTGGGTCGAGAAGTGCCGAGACATCTGCCGGAACGTGATCGTGCCCGCGATCGCGGACGTGAACGCCCTCCTGACGAAGAACCGGATCTTCATCGAGCGGACGATGGGGGTGGGGGCCATCGATCCGAAGGAGGCGATCGCCCGCGGGTTCACCGGCCCATGCCTGCGCGCTGCGGGGGTCCCCCTGGACCTCAGGAAGGACGAGACGTACCTCGTGTACGACCGGTTCGACTTCGACGTGCCGATCGGCGAGAAAGGCGACACCTGCGACCGGTACATGGTCCGGATGGAGGAGATGCGGCAATCCCTCCGCATCATCGACCAGGCCCTTGACCAGCTTCCGGAAGGGCCCGTGAACGTGGACGACCCGCGCTTCATCCTGCCGGCGAAGAAGGATGTCTACGAAACCATCGAGGGCCTCATGAACCACTTCAAGCACGTCATGGACGGCGTCCAGGTCCCCGCCGGAGAGGTCTACTCGGCCACCGAGGCCGCGAACGGGGAGCTCGGGTACTACATCGTCAGCAAGGGGGGCGGAGGGCCTTACAAGATCAAGGTCAGGCCGCCGTGCTTCCCCCTGTTCCAGGGGATGCCGCACCTGTGCGAGGGGGGAATGATCGCGGACCTGATCGCGGTGCTGGGCAGCATCAACATCATCGCGGGGGAGCTGGACCGGTGAGCCTCGCCTTTTCCGAGGAGACCCGGGCGAAGCATGACAGGTTGCTCACCCGATATCCCAACCGGGAGGCGGCGATCCTGCCGACACTCTACCTCGCGCAGCGCGAATTCGGGCACCTGTCCGACGAAGTGGTTCTGTATGTCGCCGACCTGCTCGGGTTCACGCCGGCGCGCATTTACGGGGTCGCCACCTTCTATACGATGTACAACAAGAAGCCCGTGGGGAAATACCACCTGCAGGTCTGCCGGAACCTCTCCTGCTCCCTGATGGGGGCGGAGCACCTGATCGAGCATGTCGCGAGAAAGATCGGGGTAAAGCCGGGCGAAACGACTGCCGACGGAAGATTCACCCTCTCCACGGTGGAGTGCCTGGGAAGCTGCGGGACCGCGCCAGTCATGCAGGTGAACGACGACTACTACGAGAATCTGACCGAGGAATCGATCGACGCGATCCTCGACGGGCTCGGGTGACGGCAAGCGGCGGGAGACGATGGAACTCGTCCTGACCAAACACTTCGGCAACGAGCGGTACCGCTACCTCGACACCTACACGGAGCTCGGGGGGTACGAGGCCCTTCGGAAGGCCTTCTCCATGTCGAAGGAGGCGATTGTCGAAGAGGTGAAGAAGGCGAACCTGCGCGGGCGGGGTGGCGCGGGGTTCCCGGCAGGGGTTAAGTGGGGATTCCTCCCCAAGGACCTCTCGAGGCCGCGGGTCCTCGTGATCAACGCGGACGAGGGAGAGCCGGGGACGTTCAAGGACCGGCTGATCATGAGCCGGGGGCCTCATCTCCTGATCGAGGGAATCGTCATAACCTGCTACGCCCTGGAGACCCATGTCTGCTACATCTACATCCGGGGGGAATTCGCCCGGGAGGAGGGGATCCTGCAGGAGGCAGTCGACGAGGCGTACGCGAAGGGGTTCCTCGGGAAAGACATCCTCGGCGCCGGGTTCGACCTGGACGTGACCATCCACCGCGGCGCAGGCGCCTACATCTGCGGCGAGGAGACGTCCACGATCAACTCTATCGAGGGGAAGCGCGGCTGGCCGCGAGTGAAGCCTCCCTTCCCCGCCTCGGTGGGGGCCTTCGGGCGGCCCACGATCGTGAATAACGTGGAGACGATCGCCGACGTTCCCTGGATCGTCACCCACGGCGGCGACCGGTTCCACGCCCTCGGCGGGGTCGAGAAGAACGGCGGGACGCGCCTGGTAGGTGTCAGCGGGCCCGTCAACCGCCCCGGGATCTACGAACTGCCCGCCGCCGTGTCGTTGCGGGAGGTCATTTACACGCACGCGGGTGGCCTGAAGGACGGAAAGACGCTCAAGGCGGTGATCCCGGGAGGGTCCTCCACGCCGGTGCTCAAGGCCAACGAGATCGACGTGACGTTCGACATCGAATCGATGCAGAAGGCAGGGACGATGACCGGCACCAGTGGGGTCATCGTCATCCCCGAGGGGACCTGCATGGTCCGCGCCCTCTCCGTGCTCATGAATTTCTACGCCCACGAGTCCTGCGGGCAGTGCACTCCGTGCCGGGAGGGGTGCGGCTGGCTGGCGAAGATCCTGCGCCGCATCGAAAACGGCCAGGGGCGCAAAGGGGACGTAGCGCTCATCCTGGATGTCTGCGACCACATGATGGGCAGGACGATCTGCGCGCTCGCCGACGCCGCGGTGATGCCCGCCCAGTCGTTCATCTGGAAGTTTCGCGAGGAGTTCGACCAGCACATCCGGGACCAGAAGTGCCCGTACGGGAACAGGTTCTAGGGAGCCATGCCGAACTTCACTCTCAACGGAATCTCCGTGGACGTCCCCGACGGGACGACCATCCTCCAGGCCGCGAAGACGGTGGGGATCGAGATCCCCCACTACTGCTACCACCCGAAACTCTCGATCGCGGGGAACTGCCGCATGTGCCTGGTGGAGGTGGAGAAGTTTCCCAAGCTGCAGATCGCGTGCAACACCCATGTGACGGAAGGGATGGTGGTCAAGAGCAATACCGAGAAGGTAAAGCAGGCGGTGACGGGCGTTCTGGAGCTGATGCTCATCCACCATCCGATCGACTGCCCGATCTGTGACCAGGCAGGCGAGTGCGGGCTGCAGATCTACTACATGAAGTACGGCCTGCACAAGAGCCGTTACGCCCTCGAGGACAAGGTGCACAAGAAGAAGGTGCAGGACATCGGCGGCCAGATCGTCCTGGACGCCGAGCGGTGCATCCTCTGTTCCCGTTGCATACGGTTTCTCCAGGAGGTCACCGGCACCTCCGAGCTCGAATTCTTCCAGCGATCGAACCACTCGGAGATCTCGATCTTCCCCGGGAAGTCGCTGAACAACAACTACACCGGGAACCTGGCGGACATCTGCCCCGTGGGAGCGCTGACCAGCAAGGATTTCCGGTTCAGGTGCCGCGTCTGGTTCCTGCGGGGCGCCAAATCGATCTGTCCCGGCTGCGCCAACGGCTGCAACGTGGAGGCGCACTTCAAGGGGGACATCCTCTACCGTTTCCAGCCCAGGCAGAACGACGAGGTCAACCAGACGTGGATGTGCGACCCGGGCCGCCTCGAGTACAAGAAGGCGAACGACGCGAGGCTGCTCACCCCCGTCGTCCGGGAGGACGGAAGCCCCCGGGCGGCGGCGTGGGAAGCGGTTTTTTCCGCCGTTGCCTTCCGGCTCTGGGAGACGATAGAAAAGGACGGTCCCGAATCGGTCGCCGTCATCGCGTCGCCGCAATTCTCCAACGAGGAACTGTACCTCACCCGGAAGCTGGCGGAAGAGGTCCTGCGTACGCCGAACCTGGGCTTCTCCCCCCGGACCCCGGGCAACGGGATATCGGACGACTTCCTCATCAAGGCCGACAAGAATCCCAATACCCGCGGGGCGCAGCTTCTGGGAATCTCCGAGGGGAAGTTCGAAGACATCGTGCGCAAGGTTGCGGGCGGGAAGGTGAAGGCCCTGCTGGTCTTCGGCAACAGCATCGCCGACTTCTCCGAG
Organism: Candidatus Deferrimicrobiaceae bacterium; assembly: GCA_049688015.1. GTDB lineage: Bacteria > Desulfobacterota > Deferrimicrobia > Deferrimicrobiales > Deferrimicrobiaceae > CSP1-8. The sequence continues at coordinate 24,049 of JBAVJZ010000205.1, forward strand.
GAGGAGACGGAACGACTTCTGGCCGACGTCCCGTTTGTCGTACAGGTCGGGACGAACGAGGGGGTCGTCTCCCGCGCGGCGCACGCCGTCCTTCCGTCCGCGTCGTTTGTCGAGCGGGGAGGGACGTTCACCAATCACGCGGGCCGTGTCCAGCGATTCTGGATGGGGTTCCCGCCGAGGGGAAAGTCGAGGAACGCCATCGAGATCATCACGGGCCTTGCGAATCGTCTCGGCGCCGGCTGGAAATTCGCCGGGGAGTCGTCGGTGTTCCGGGCGATCGCGGGGTCCGAGGCAGCTTTCGCCGGGATGAGCTACGAATCCCTTGGTGA
>JBAVJZ010000206.1:0-3028 GCA_049688015.1 Candidatus Deferrimicrobiaceae bacterium
GGGGGGCGGTTGATGCCTACCGGGCCTGGCTCTCCGCCTTCCGGTACTCCTGCGGAAGCATACTCGACCTCATCCACTCGCTTCGGTATCTGTAAGGGTTTCCCGTAAACTTTTCCGTGGGATTTCCGTAAAGAAAGATAGAGCTATTATCCTTGGCAAAGAGGGATTCGCATTCTTGATGAATCAGGGGCCGGAAAGCTTGAAACAGCGGTTCTTGTGGGGCGGGATCGTAATGATCCTCGTAGGGAGCGCTCTTGCCCTCCTGTCTTCCGTGGGTTTCCCGGACGCGGGGATCTCCGGCGCAGGGGAAACGCACGGCATCCCGTGGGGGTTCGGACCACTGTTTGCGGCGGCCGGTTTCGCCCTGCTCATCGGGGTCCTCCTGCTCCTGTTTCGCGGCTATCTTTCCTCCACGGAAGAGGCTGTCCGGATGCTGGGGGATGCGGTCCGTTCCCACGGGGGCAGCCTCCCCGAACGGGCCGGTTCCCGCGAGACGGCAGTTGCCGCATGGCGACGGCTCGACAAGTACCGGGCGGATATGGGAACGGCGGTGGGGCAGGCGCAGGAGCGGATGGAAGAGCGGATCCGCGAGATCACCGAGGCGCACAAGGACCTGCACAGCCATCACCGGTTCACCAAAAAGATGCTCCAGTCCCACCGGACTCATGAAGTCTTCGAAACCCTCCTTACGGGTGTACGGGATGGTTTCGGATTTCCCTGGGCGGTTCTCGGCATCCTGGATGAGAGGGGAGACATCGTGTTCGGAAGCACGGGGAACGGGTCCGGCAGTTCGGTGATCCGGATCCCCTGCTGGGACGAAGGATCGCTTCTGGCGCGCTCGGTCTGGAGAGGAAACGCGGCGATTCTTCCTTCCCTGGACGGGCAGAAGGCTTGCCGCGAGGACCGGGCCATTCTGGGGGAGGGACCGGCGTTCCTGGTGCCGGTGGTCAGGAAACCCAGCCGGAAGTGTTCCGACGTCAAGGCATGCGGACATCTCGATTGCCCCGCCTATAAGCTCGAGGACAGCAAATGCTGGATCGCGGGATTTGCGACCTGCCGGTTCCACGAATCGGAGGACCCGAAGGAAAAGCGGAAGGAGTGTGTACGGTGCGAAATGTTCGCCGCGTCCGCGATTCTGGTGATCAGGAGTCATCCTGCGGGACGCAAGGTCTGCCGGGAGACCACGGAATCGATCATCACTCTCGTCAAAGAGGCGGCAATAGCCCTGGAACTGGTCGAACTGAACGAAAACAACAGGAAGATGTCGATTACCGACGGACTGACGGGAGTGGCGAACCACCGGGAGTTCTACCAGTCGCTGGGCAGGGAACTCGCGCGCGCCCGACGCTACGGACACAGCGTCTCCCTCCTCATGGCGGACGTCGACGATTTCAAGAAGTTCAACGACCGCTTCGGGCATCTGGCGGGGGACTTCGCCCTCAGGAAGATCGCCGATCTATTGAGCGGGTGCGTCCGCGCCAATGATATCGTGGCCCGATACGGAGGAGAGGAATTCGGTGTCATCCTGCCTGAGGCGACTCCTGCCGGCGCCCTGATGCTTGCCGAGCGGATCAAGACGGAAATCGCCCGGCACAACTTCCTGGAATCTTCGGGAGAAGAGGGCCACCTTACCGTTAGCATAGGAATCTATTCCACGAACCAGGGGGACGCCACCGAGGAAAAGATGGTAAAATTTGCAGACGAGGCTACCTACCTCGCCAAGAATATGGGGAAAAATCGCGTCGTCGTGAAAGAGCATGCTTGATCGGCGGGAATTCGAACGCCAGGAAGCGGCACGCCTTGCATCCTACGCCGTAAAAAGCGGCGAGTCCCGCGGGAGAAGGTTCCCGGAACCGGAAGATCCGTTCCGATCGGTATTCCAGCGGGACAGGGACCGGGTCATCCACTCCGCCGCATTCCGTCGTCTGGAATACAAGACGCAGGTTTTCGTGAACCACGAGGGGGACCATTACCGGACCCGCCTTACACACACCATCGAGGTTTCCCAGATAGCGCGATCCATCGCGCGCGCGCTTCGCCTGAACGAAGATCTTACCGAGGCCATCGTGCTGGCCCACGACTTGGGGCATACGCCCTTCGGGCATGCCGGAGAACGCATGATGGACCAGCTGATGAAAGAGGAGGGGGGCTTCGAGCACAATCTCCAGAGCCTGCGAGTGGTCGACGTCCTCGAGAAACGGTATCCCGCTTTCAACGGAGTCAATCTCACCTTCGAGGTGCGGGAGGGGATCTGCAAGCACAGCTCCCAGTATGATAACCCCCCTCCGCTGCCGGAATTCAAGCTTCCGGGATATCCGACGTTCGAAGCCCAGGTCGCGGACATCGCAGACGAGATCGCCTACAGCAGCCACGACGTGGACGACGGGATCCGTTCGGGTATGCTGACGATGGCGGGGCTGGAGTCCGTGGAGCTGTGGAACGATGCGGTTCGAACCGTTCGGGAAGAATATCATTCAATAGATGATGATGTCCTGCGTTCACGTGCGATATCCTTCATGATTTCTTCCCTAACGGGAAATCTGATCCGGTCTTCCCAGGTCTTGTTCGAAAGATCCGGTGTACGATCCCCGGATGAGGGGCGCACAACGAGGGAAAAATGCATCGCGTTCGACGACGAAATGAGGGATAAGAACAAGGAGTTGAAGTCGTATCTGTTGAAGGAAATGTACGGGAACTACCGGGTGATACGAATGGAGCAGAAGGCACGCCGCGTCATCGGGGATCTATTCCATTCCTATTGCGGGCGCCCCGAGCAGCTGCCCCCCCATATCTTCGCCCGTCTGGCGCACGACGGAACAAAGCGGGTGGTCTGTGACTACATCGCGGGAATGACCGACCGGTACGCCATGGAGGAATTTCAGAAACTTTTCGATCCGCTGAAGAAAGTATAATGGTATCGATGACAAATAAAGTAGACCCCCTCTTTCCCCTGCATCCGCTTTCTCGCCTTTATGAGCATCGGTTCCGAAAAATCGATACCGTAAACGATCGGCGGAGTCCTCAGCGA
>JBAVJZ010000207.1:0-12618 GCA_049688015.1 Candidatus Deferrimicrobiaceae bacterium
CTTCTTCACCATACTCAACGGTATGCCTCAGTCGCGCGCCTTGCCGGCGCGGCGCATCGACGCTCTCGGTGCGTCAAGCTATTTACGAGGCGGTACACTCGGACGCTTCCGCCGGTACGCGAAGAAAAACCTTCATGAAAAGCGGCGGGCCCCTTGCATCCGCCCTTCCGCGGCACGTGGCCATCATCATGGATGGGAACGGACGATGGGCCAGCCTTCGCGGGCTGCCTCGTGTGGAAGGGCACCGGATGGGAATCCGCTCCGTCCGGGCGGTAGTGGAGTGCGCGCGGGAAATCGGCATCGCCTTTGTCACCCTGTACGCGTTCTCCTCGGAAAACTGGGGACGCCCCCGGCCCGAGGTGACCACCTTGATGGGTCTTCTCCGGGAGTTTCTGGTCAATGAGCTGCCCAACCTCAACCGGCACGGGATCCGGCTGAACGTCATCGGAGAGGTCGGGCAGCTTCCTCCCCTCGTCCGCGGGGTGCTCGACCGGACGCTGGCGGCCACCGGGAAGAACAGCGACATGACGCTCACCCTGGCGCTGTCCTATGCCGGGAGGGACGAGATCGTGCGTGCGGCCCGGAAGCTGGCCGAGGACGCGGCGGCGGGGAAGATCGCTCCAGGATCGATTACGGACGAGGATTTCGCCGGAAGGCTGGACACGGCCGGGATTCCCGATCCCGACCTGGTGATCCGGACCAGCGGGGAGGTCCGAATCAGCAATTTCCTCCTTTGGCAGGCGGCCTACGCGGAGTTCGTGTTCACCGACGTCCTTTGGCCTGATTTCGGAAAGGCGGAGTTTCTCGCCGCCCTCGAGGAGTATTCGCACCGCGATCGCCGCTTCGGACTGACGGCGGAAGAGGGGGAACGTTCCCCGAACGACCTGTGACCGTGCTCGGGAAACGGATTCTCACCGCGGTCTTGCTGCTCCCCCCCCTCGTGGGGGTAGTGATGTTCGGAAAGGGCTGGCCGTTCGCGCTGCTGGTGGGAGCGGTTACCGTACTCTGTTCCCGCGAATATTTCCGGTTCTTCTTCTCATCCGCACGGGACAGATGGTCCGGCGTGGTGATGGCCGTTCTGGTCTATCTCTCCGGCATCCTGCTGCCGTTCGAGGCGACGGTGGCGGCCGTGCTGTGCTGCGTCTCGCTGGGAGCGTTTCTGTTCCCGGCGGGCGGGAAGTCCCACGAGGAGATGGCGCGGAGGATCGCGCTCGCGACGCTTGGCGCGATCTACATCGGAGGATTTTTGTCCACCTATCCCCGGACCATCGCGCTCCCGGCCGGAGAGCGCTGGATCTTCCTGGGTCTCGTGGTGGTCTTCTCGGGGGATATCTTCGCCTATTTTGTCGGAAAGGGGATCGGGAAGCGTCGTCTTTCGCCGGACATCTCTCCCGGCAAGACGGTTGAGGGTGCCCTCGGGGGGCTGGCGGCGAGCATCGTTCTGGGGACCGTCTACGGAGCGCTGTTCCTTCCCCAGGTTCCCTCCTGGTTTGTTTCCCTCGTCTCTGCGGCGGCAGGGATCGCGGGGCAGGCCGGCGATCTCTTTGAATCGCTTCTCAAGCGCGCCGCGGGGGTGAAGGACAGCGGCACGCTCCTGCCGGGACACGGGGGGATGCTCGACCGGGTGGACGCCGTCATCTCTGCCGGGCCGGTGCTGTACCTGCTCGCGCTGCTCGCACCGCTCGCGGGGGGGGCGGGATGAGGAAGGCCAGAGGAGTTGCCGTCCTGGGTTCCACCGGCTCGGTGGGCCGGAACGCCCTCGACGTGATCGCAAAATTTCCGAAGAGGTTCCGGGTGACCGCGCTTTGCGCGGGAAAGAACGTGGCGGGGCTCACCGAGCAGGCACGCCGTTTCCGCCCTCCCGTCGTGTGTCTTTCCGAGGAGGTGGCCGTCTCCCGACTGGGGCGTCTCCCCGCCGGAACGCGCGTCCTGTTCGGGGAGGAGGGGATGTTCGAGGTGGCCTGCGCCGAGGGGACGGACATCGTACTGGCCGCCGCCGCCGGAGTGACGTCCATCCGCCCCGTTATCGGGGCCGCCCGGAAGGGGAAAAGGATCGCCCTCGCGAACAAGGAGCTGCTCGTGATGGCGGGGAAGTTCCTCGTGGAGGCCGCGAGGACGGGAGGGGGCGAAATCCTTCCCGTCGACAGCGAGCACTCCGCGGTGTTCCAGGCGATCGAGGGACACAGGAAGGAGGACATCTCCCGGATCATTCTCACGGCCTCGGGGGGACCTTTCCGCAACCGTACCTTTCGGCAGATGCGCCGCGCGACGGTGGAGGAGGCGCTCGGGCACCCCGTATGGCGGATGGGTGCGAAGATCTCGATCGACTCCGCCACCCTGATGAACAAGGGATTCGAGGTGATCGAGGCCACGTGGCTCTTCGGTCTTCCCCCGGACAAGATCGACGTCCTCATTCACCCCCAGTCGATCGTGCACTCGATGGTGGAGTACCGGGACGGCAGCCTGATCGCGCAACTGGGCGTTCCCGACATGCGGATCCCCGTCGGATACGCCCTGTCGTATCCCGAGCGGCTTCCGTTGGAACTGCCCCGGCTGCTACCGCATCGAATGGATGGCTGGGCCTTCGAGCCCCCGGACAGGAGGAGATTTCCGGCTCTCCCGTTGGCGTACGCCGCTGCAGTATCCGGGGGAACAGCTCCCGCAATGCTCAACGCGGCAAACGAGGTGGCGGTCGAAGCGTTTATCAAGGGGCGAATCCGCTTCACGGACATCGTAAGGGTAGGGGAGGCCACGATGGCGGCATGGCGCAGGGAGAAAAGGCCTGTTACCCTAAAGAGAGTGCTTTGCGTTGACGCCGAGGCAAGGGAAGAGGCGTCCCGCATCATATCCCAAATCAGGAGACCACGCAGACCGTGATCTATTTTCTGTCCTTTCTCGTCGTTCTGGGCATTCTCATCTTTGTGCACGAATTCGGGCACTTCATCGTTGCCCGCCAGCTCGGTGTGGGGGTCACGAAGTTCTCGTTCGGGTTCGGGCCGAAACTCGTCGGGATCCAGAGAGGGGAAACCGAGTATCTGATTTCCGCCATACCGCTTGGAGGGTACGTCAAGCTCGTGGGCGAGAACGACGGGGACGAGGTTTCCCCCGAGGAGCGGGAGAAGGCGTTCTACCAAAAGTCGGTCTGGGTGAAGATGGCGGTTGTGGCCGCCGGCCCCATGGGGAACCTTCTGTTTGCGTTTCTCGTGTTCTGGGTGGTCTTTCTGGGCGGTGTCCCCACGCTGGCTCCGAAAATCGGGGACGTGATGCCGGAGACTCCCGCGGCGCGGGCGGGGCTTAAGGCCGGCGACCTTGTCGTCCGGGTGGGAGATAAGAAAATCGCCACGTGGGAGGAACTCGCCGACGGGATCAAGGCATCGGGGGCCGGGAAGGAACTGCCTCTTACCGTCCGTCGCGGTGGGGAGGAGATCCGGGTGATCGTCCGGCCGGAAGTCCGGGAAGGACGCACTATTTTCGGGGAGAAGGTCGACGGGCCCAAGATCGGCGTGGTGGCCAGCACCGAGGTTTTCCAGCGAAGGATCAACCCCGTGGCCGCCATCGGCCGCGCGGCCGAGGAAACGGGGAAAATCATTCGTCTGACCGTGCTCACCGTGGTGAAGCTCGTCATGCGGGTCATCCCCACCAATACGCTCGGGGGGCCCATTCTGATCGCGAAGATTGCGGGAGACCAGGCCAGGCAGGGGATATCCCCGTTCGTCTACTTCCTTGGATTGCTGAGCGTGAACCTGGGTATTCTGAACCTTCTTCCCATCCCGATCCTCGATGGAGGTCACCTCCTTTTCTTCTCGATCGAGGCGCTGCGGCGGAAACCCCTTACCCCCCAGGTGAGGATGATGGCGCAACAGGTGGGGCTCGCCGTGATTCTCATGCTCACCGCGCTCGTTTTCTACAATGACATCGCCCGCCTGATCGCCGGGTAGCCGCTTGATCCTGGCCATCGAATCGGCGACGCCGTGCGGAAGCGTCGCGCTCGTCTCCGGGGGGCGCGTTCTGGGGGAGACGGTGCTTCCCCGGGAAAAGCAGGTATCCGGGACGTTTCTCGCCGCCATAGACCGTCTGTTCGAAGAGTCGGGACGGGGGGCGGGCGAACTTACGCACGTGGCGGTTTCCGCGGGTCCCGGATCGTTCACCGGTCTCCGCGTCGGGATGGCCGCTGCGAAGGGATTCTGCTTCGGCTGGGACCTGCCCATCGTTCCCGTCCCGACGCTGCACGCGCTGGCATCGCGCTTTCCCGCGAAAGAGGTGCCGGTGTGCCCTGTGCTCGATGCGAAGAAGAAGGAGGTCTACGCGGGCGTCTTCCGCTGGCAGGGGGGGGAGTGCCTCCGCGCCGTCCCCGACGTCGCCGTGCCCCCGGATCTTCTCCCGGACTGGTTTCCGGAAGGAAAGGTCTTTTTCTGCGGGGACGGGACGATCCCGTACGCGGAGCTGTTCCGGAGCCGGATGGGCGAGCGCGCTCTCTTCCCCCCCCCGGGCGAGGGGTTGCCGCGGGCTTCCGCGGTCGGTTTTCTGGCGGAGCGCATGGTCCGGCGAGGGGAGGCGGGGGAGCCGCGAACGGTAGTGCCCGCGTATCTTCGCCTTTCGGAGGCGGAGACGCGCCGGTCCCCGGGAAATCTTGCTGACCCGTAAATTGACAATTGACCCTCCTCTGCTACACTCAGAGATCATCCCAGATCCGGAGGTGCCGATGGAGGCGCGGAGCCAGGAAGAGAAAATCGCTGCGCTTGCCGAGAAGGATCCGATGTTCAAAACCCTGGTGCAGGAACACCGCATGCTGGACGGGAAACTGAAGGAGTTCGACAGGAAAGTGTATCTTTCCCCCGACGAGGAAATGGAGCGGAAACGGCTTCAGAAACTGAAACTGGCGAAGAAGGACATGATCGCTCAGAAGCTGTCCGGACAATAGCGGGAGGAAGGGAGAACCCTCCTCCACGGGGTGCGGGCTAGAGTACCGCAGGCGCGTTCGGGCCGGGGGAGGATCCCGGTGTGGGAAATCCCTTAGGGGGATTCCATCCCCGAGGGGGTTTTTTTTATTTTCGAAGGAGCGAAAGGAACTCCAGGATGCGGAGTGACAGGACGAAAAAGGGATTGGAGAGGATGCCACACCGGGCCCTCTATTGCGCCGCCGGGGTTCCGCAGGAGGCGATGGGCAAGCCTTTCATCGGCGTGGCGACCTCCTTCACCGACCTGGTCCCCGGCCATGTCGGGATGCGGGCGCTGGAGCGCGTCGTGGAAAACGGCGTGCATGCCTCGGGCGGCTACCCGTTCCTCTTCGGTGTGCCGGCGATCTGCGACGGGATCGCGATGGGGCATCGGGGGATGCACTACTCTCTCCCCCTGCGCGAGCTGATCGCCGACATGATCGAGTCGGTGGCCGAGGCCCACGCGCTCGATGGTCTCGTCCTGCTGACCAATTGCGACAAGATCACCCCCGGAATGCTCATGGCCGCCGCGCGGCTTCCCGTCCCCTCCATCGTCCTCACCGCCGGTCCGATGCTCTCGGGCAGGATGGGGGACAGGCGGCTTTCGCTCGTGTCGGATACCTTCGAGGCGGTCGGCCGGTACCAGCGGGGGGAGATCGACGCCAAGATGCTTGGTCGTCTCGAGGCCGAGGCGTGCCCGGGGGAGGGGTCGTGCCAGGGGCTCTACACCGCCAACACGATGGCGTGCTTGACGGAGACTCTCGGGATGTCCCTGCCGGGGTGCGCCACCGCCCTGGCCGGCATGTCGAAGAAGCGCCACATCGGGTATGCGACGGGGAAGCGCATCGTGGAGCTGGTGCGAAAGGGGATAACTCCGCGCAAGATCCTGACGCGCGCAGCGTTCGAGAACGCCATCCGCGTCGACCTCGCGCTCGGAGGGTCCTCGAACTCGGTGCTGCACCTGCTGGCCATCGCCCACGAAGCCGGGGTTACGCTTCCCCTGGCGGAGTTCGACCGGCTGTCCCGGGAGACGCCCCAGCTCACCACGGTAACGCCGGCCGGCCCGCACATGATGGAGGATGTGGAGTTCTCCGGCGGAATCCCGGCGATACTCAACCGGCTGCTGCCCCGGCTCAGGAAGAATCCGACGGTGTCCGGCGAGGACATCACCGCGATCGCGAAGAGGGGGCGTGTCGTGAACGACGCGATCATCCGAAAGGTTTCCGCCCCCGTGCGGCCCGAGGGGGGAATCGCGATTCTCACCGGGAATCTTGCGCCGGGAGGCGCGGTGGTCAAGCAGTCGGGGGTCGACCCCTCGATGTTCACCTTCCGGGGGAAGGCCCGCGTTTTCGACTCCGAGGATGCCGCCATGGCGGCTATCATGGGGGGGAAGATCCGGCCGGGCATGGTTCTGGTCATCCGGTACGAGGGCCCGAAGGGGGGGCCGGGGATGCGAGAGATGCTCTCCCCCACCTCGGCGATCATGGGGATGGGAATGGGGACCAAGGTGGCCCTCATCACCGACGGGCGGTTCTCCGGAGGGACGCACGGACCGTGTATCGGCCACGTGTCCCCCGAGGCGATGGAAGGGGGGACGATCGCCCTCGTGCGGAACGGGGACGAGATCGTTCTGGACATTCCGAAGAGGAAGCTCACGCTGAACGTGCCCGCGGCCGAGCTCGGCCGCCGGAAAAAATCGTGGAAAGCCCCGCCGCCGAAGGTGCGCACGGGGTACCTGGCCCGGTACGCCAAGCTGGTGGGCTCGGCGGGAACCGGCGCGGTGATCCGGTAGGGGGAATGACGTGAAGATGACCGGCGCGGAAATGTTCGTCAAGGCGCTCGAGGATCTCGGGGTGGACGTGGTATTCGGGTATCCCGGGGGCGCGGTGCTGAACATTTACGATGCCCTGTTCCAGACCACGAAGGTCCGGCACCTGCTTGTTCGTCATGAGCAGGGGGGAGTCCACATGGCCGACGGGTATGCCCGTGCCTCCGGGAAGACCGGCGTGTGCCTGGTGACCTCGGGCCCGGGGGCGACGAACACCGTAACGGGGATCGCCACCGCGTACATGGACTCGATCCCCATCGTGGTCTTCTCCGGGCAGGTCCCGACCCTCATGATCGGCAACGACGCGTTTCAGGAGGCCGACATCGTCGGGATCACCCGGCCCTGCACCAAGCACAACTACCTGGTCAAGCACGCGATGGACATGCCCCGAATCATCAAGGAGGCGTTTTTTATCGCTTCCACCGGCCGCCCGGGACCCGTGCTGGTCGATATCCCGAAGGACGTCCTGACCAGCACCGCCGAGTACCATCTCCCGAAAGAGGTGAAGCTGCGCGGCTACCACCCCACCTACGAAGGGCACCAGAGGCAGGTGGAGAACGCGATCCGCATGCTGCTCGAGAAGGAGCGGCCCGTGATCTATGCCGGAGGAGGGGTCATCCTCGCCGATTCGTCCCCGCTCCTGAAGGAGTTCGCGCATATTCTCGGAATTCCCGTCACGAACACGCTCATGGGCCTGGGCGGCTTCCCGGGGACCGACCGGCTCTCCCTCGGGATGCTCGGGATGCACGGCACCTTCCGGGCGAACATGGCGATATCGAACTGCGACGTGATCCTGGGCATCGGGGCGAGATTTGACGACCGGGTCACCGGGAAGATCGACGAATTCGCCCCCGGGGCGAAGATCATTCACGTGGACATCGACCCGACATCGATTCAGAAGAACGTCCCCGTGGACATCCCGATCGTGGGGGACCTGAGGGACGTGCTCCGGAAGATGATCAAGCTTGTCAAGGGGACGAAGGAGGCTGCGCAGTACCGGAAGAAGATCGCCCCGTGGCGGGACCAGATCGAGGAGTGGAGATCGACGCACCCGCTCGCCTACAAGCAGGGGAAGGGGAAGATCAAGCCCCAGTATGTGGTCGAGCAGATCTACCGGATCACGAAAGGGGAGGCGATCATCGCCACCGAGGTGGGGCAGAACCAGATGTTCGCCGCCCAGTATTACCAGTACGACAAACCGCGGACGTTCCTCACCTCCGGGGGGCTGGGGACGATGGGGTACGGGCTTCCCGCCGCGATCGGGGCCCAGGTGGCGATGCCGGACAAGCTGGTGGTCGACATCGCGGGCGACGGCAGCATCCAGATGAACATCCAGGAGCTTGCGACCGCGGTGCAGTATCGCCTCCCCGTCAAGGTGGTGATCCTGAACAACGGGTCGCTCGGGATGGTGCGGCAGTGGCAGGCGTTGTTCTATCAGGGGAAGCTTTCCCAGACATGCCTCCCCCAGATCCCCGATTTTGTGCGCCTGGCCGAGGCATACGGGGCGGTAGGCTATCGTGCAACCAAGCCCGCGGAGGTGCCGGAGGTGCTCCGGAAGGGGTTCGCCGCGCCCGGCCCGGCATTTATCGACATCGTGACGGATCCCAACGAGATGGTCTATCCGATGGTGCCCGCGGGGGCGCCTCTCACGAAGATGCTGCTCGTGTGACGTTGGAGGGGACGTAGCCGATGCGCCACACCATTTCCGTGATGGTGGAAAACGAGTTCGGGGTCTTGAGCCGCGTTTCCGGTCTGTTTTCCGGGAGGGGATTCAACATCGAATCGCTGACGGTGGCGGAGACGCTGGACCCGACGGTTTCCCGCATGACGATCGTGACCTCCGGGAACGACCAGATTCTCGAGCAGATCCTGAAGCATCTGAACAAGCTTGTCTCGGTCATCAAGGTGATCGACCTGACGGGGGCGGAGACCGTCGATCGCGAACTCGTTCTGATCAAGGTGAATGCGGAACCGGAAACGAAACCCGAGGTATTGCGCCTGGTGGACATCTTCCGCGCGAAGATCGTCGACGTGGCGCCCCGGTGCTACACGATCGAGATGACGGGCGACGAGGAGAAGATCAACGCATTGCTCCAGCTGCTGAAGCCGATCGGGATCCGCGAAATCGTGCGAACGGGGCGCGTGGCCATTGCGCGAGGGATGTAGCGGGAGCGCGAAAGGTCGACTGGTTTCACTACACACGGGGAGGGGTTGAAAATGGTCCGGATCTACCGCGAGAAAGATGCCAAGCAGTCGATACTGAAGAAGAAAAAGATCGCGATCCTGGGATACGGCAGCCAGGGGCATGCGCACGCGAACAACCTGAGGGAAAGCGGGATGGACGTTGTCGTGGGCGAGCTCCCGGGGTCCGAAAACGCGGCGAAGGCGAAGAAGGCCGGGTTCGAGGTCGTAGACGCCGCCGCCGCGACGGGCAAGGCTGACGTCGTCGTCATGCTCCTTCCCGACGAGCTTCAGGGGGACATCTACCGGACCTCCGTCGGGCCGAACATCAGGAAAGGGGCGTACCTCATGTTCGCCCACGGATTCAACATCCACTACGCCCAGATCATGCCCCGGGCCGACCTGAACGTGTTCATGGTGGCGCCGAAAGGCCCCGGTCACCTCGTGCGGGCGCAATACGAGAAGGGAGAAGGCGTTCCCGCTCTCATCGCCGTCCACCAGGATCCTGCGGGGGACAGCCGGGACGTGGCGCTGGCATACGCAAGCGCGATCGGCTCCGCCCGTGCGGGGGTGATCGAGACCTCCTTCCGCGAAGAGACGGAAACCGACCTCTTTGGCGAGCAGGCGGTCCTCTGCGGCGGCGTGACCGCGCTGATCCTCGCGGGATACGAGACGCTGGTCGAGGCGGGGTACGCGCCCGAGATGGCGTACTTCGAGTGTCTGCACGAACTGAAGCTCATCGTGGACCTCATCTACGAGGGCGGGATCTCCACGATGCGGTACTCCGTGAGCAATACCGCACAATTCGGCGACCTGACGCGGGGACCGCGGGTCGTCGACGCGGAGACGAAAGCCGAGATGAAGCGGATGCTCGAAGAGGTCCAGAACGGATCCTTCGCCCGCGAGTGGATCCTGGAGAATCGGGCCAACCGACCTGTCTTCAACGCCCTCACAAGGCGCGGCGAGGAGCACCCGATCGAGGAGGTGGGCCGACGCCTCCGGGCGATGATGCCGTGGATAGCGAAAGGGCGGCTGGTCGACAGGACGAAGAACTGACCCGGAAGCGATGGATCCGGGAGAGAAGGGTCGGGAGCCCGGGGTGATCGCCCCCGAAGGGATCCTGTTTCTTCTGGGCGGGATTGCTCTTGTGGCCGTGCTCTCCTTTGTGTGGCCGAGGACGTTGCCTGCCTCGGTCTTCGGGATTCTCATCACCGTTTTTGTCGGTTGGTTCTTCCGGAACCCAGAGAGGTTTCCTCCCGTTCTCCCCGGTGCGGTGATTTCCCCCGCGGATGGTAAAATAGTGTACGCAGGCGACAACCCGCCGGGAAGGTATTTCGGGGAACCGGGAAAGCGGGTAAGCGTCTTCATGTCGCTCTTTGATGTGCATGTCAACCGGGCCCCGGTCTCCGGCCGGGTGGTGTCCGTCCAATACCACCCGGGAAGGTTCCTGGTGGCGAGTGTCGAGAAGGCGTCGCTTGCCAACGAGCAGAACGGCGTGCTCCTCGAGACGCCGGAGGGCCGCCGGGTCGCCTATGTCCAGATCGCCGGGTTCGTCGCACGGCGCGTCGTGTGCGACGTGGCCCCGGGGGACACCGTCCGGGCGGGCCAGCGGGTGGGCATCATCTGTTTTGGATCGCGGGTGGACATTTTGCTTCCCGCGTCCGCCTCCCTGAACGTGCGGGTGGGGGACCGGGTCCGGGCGGGAGAGAGTGTCGTGGGGGTCATGAAATGAGGAAGAGGAGGAAGCGGGAGGACGGGATAAGCAGGGGGATCTATGTATTGCCCAACCTGATCACGTCCGGATCGCTGTTCGCCGGGTTCTACTCGATTGCCGCGACGTACACGGGCCAGTTCGAGAAGGCGGCTATGGCCATCATCGCGGCGGTGGTGCTGGACGGCCTGGACGGCCGGGTCGCGCGGATGACCCGGACGACCACGCAATTCGGGGTGGAGTACGACTCCCTGGCCGACATCGTGTCCTGCGGCGTGGCGCCGGCGTTCCTCGTATACGGCTGGGCGCTTTCGCGCTTCGGGCGGTGGGGCTGGTTGGCCGCGTTCCTCTACCTGGTCTGCGGGGCTCTCCGTCTCGCCCGGTTCAACGTCCAGATCAATACGGTCGAGAGGGGGAAGTTCAACGGGCTGCCGATTCCCGCCGCGGCCACGTTCGTGGCATCCCTGATCATGCTCTTCTACTACCTGGGTGGATCCGGAAACTTCAAGCATCTGGCCGTGCTTCTCTCCATCTACGTGCTGGCTTTTCTCATGGTCAGCACCGTAAGGTACAGCAGCTTCAAGGACCTGGAGCCATTCCGCCGCCGACCATTCAACACGTTGGTGGTGTTCATCTTCCTATCCCTCCTGCTGGCAGCGGAACCCCAGGTGATGATCTTTCTTTTCGTCTCGACGTACATCGTCTCCGGGCCGTTGGGGGAACTGGTGGGCATCTTGCGCGGTCAGCGAAAGAAAACCTTGGAAAGCGAGAAACCCGTAGATGGGCATGACGCTCACGGAGAAGATCCTCGCTAGGCACGCGGGGAAGGAAGCGGTTGAGCCGGGGGAACTGATCCTGGCGAGGGTCGACCTCGCGCTCGGCAACGACGTGACCAGTCCGATCGCCATCCGGGCGGTCCGGGACCTGGGAGTCCGGGAGGTGTTCGACAGGGAGCGGATTGCGCTCGTCCCGGACCACTTCACGCCGAACAAGGACATCCCGTCGGCGGAACAGGCCAGGATCATGCGCGACTTCGCCCGCGAATACGGGATCGTGAACTACTTCGAGGTGGGGCGGATGGGGATCGAGCACGTGCTGTTGCCCGACGAGGGGCTCGTTGTTCCCGGCGATCTCGTGATCGGAGCGGACAGCCACACGTGCACCTACGGTGCGTTGTGCGCGTTCTCGACCGGAGTCGGCAGCACCGACCTGGCTGCGGCGATGATTTCCGGGGATGTGTGGCTCAAGGTTCCCCAGTCGATCCGGATCGTGCTTTCCGGCAAACCGCGGAAGTGGGTCGAGGGCAAGGACGTCATCCTCCACATCATCGGGGAGATCGGCGTGGACGGGGCGCTCTACCAGTCGATGGAGTATGCCGGGGACGGCCTCGCGGCTCTTCCGATGGCCTGGCGGTTCACGATTTCCAACATGGCGATCGAGGCGGGCGCAAAAAACGGGATCTTCCCCTTCGACGGGATCACGAAGAGCTACGCGGACGAGAGGGCCGCCCGGAAATACACGGTGGTCGAGGCGGACCCCGATGCCCGGTACGCGGCGGAGATCGGGGTCGACTTGGGCGCTCTCGAGCCGCAGGTGGCGTTCCCGCATCTGCCGGAGAATGCCCGCCCCCTTTCCCGGGTGGGGAACGTCCCCATCGACCAGGTCGTGGTGGGTTCGTGCACCAACGGGCGCATCGAGGATCTCCGGAGCGCGTGCGAGGTCCTGCGCGGCCGGAAAGTACACGACGGCGTCCGGATGATCGTGTTCCCCGCCACGCAGGAGATTTACCTCCAGGCGATGCGGGAGGGGCTGATGGAGATCTTCGTGACCGCGGGTGCGGCGTTTTCCACGCCGACCTGCGGGCCGTGCCTGGGCGGGCATATGGGAATTCTGGCAAAGGGGGAGAAGGCCGTCGCCACCACGAACCGTAATTTCGTGGGCCGGATGGGGCACCCCGAGAG
>JBAVJZ010000208.1:0-2109 GCA_049688015.1 Candidatus Deferrimicrobiaceae bacterium
CCGGAGACCGATCCGCTCCCCGCGTTCGTCGTGTAAGCAAAGCGCCCGTCGCTAGTGACCACGACCCAGCAGGCCGCCGTTTCCGTGGTCGGGACTTCCGAGTTGACGACCTGGAGCGTCCCGCCCCCCTCGAGGACGTATGAAGACATGGAGCTTGCATCTGAGGCACCCCCGGCGGCTTCGGAGACGAAGAGCTGGTACCGCTTCCCGAACGCGAACCCGAACGGCGTGGGCCCCTCGGAGAGGTTTACGACGTGGTCAAATGCCAAGCCATCTTGCCCGACGCGCCAGGTGTCGATGAAGTTGGTTGCCTTCTCCGTGACGGCGAGGAAGCGGCCGTCCGGGCGGAAGCTGATCTGGGCGGGACCGGTGTTCCCGGCGCTCAGGGAGCGGGTTGAGCCGGCCAGTTGTGACAATGTCCCGTCCGGTCCCACGAGAAGCGCGGTGATGGTGTCGTTTCCGCCCACGGCCCCGCCGGCGTTGAGGACGTACAGGAGGTCCCGGTCGACGGTCACGCTGATCGGGCGCTGGCCGCCCGAGGGTTCCCGGTCCACGAAAGTCAGGCCGTCCGATTCCACGCGGAAGACCGAGACGTCGTCACTCCCTGGGTTTACGACGAAGAGCCACCGGTTTCCTGCGTCCAGAGTGAGGGCGCTCTGGTTCCCCAGTCCGTCCCCCGAGCCCAGACCTTCCGTGGAAAAGGTGCCGCCACGGACGAGGTGTCCGTGTTCAGTCCGTCGGAACATGATCACTGCGTTCCCCGATGCATCGTTTGTCATCGTGTAGACGGCGCCCGCGATGTCGCGGTGATTGTCGGCGTCCGCGGTCCACGCCATCGGAACGGTTAATAGGCTGGTTGCAAGCACTAACGACAGGACGACGAGAAGTTGCTTGGCTACCCTGGGCATCGCGTCTTCTCCTTTCGTGCAAAGAGTTGTCGGTTGGGTCCGCCAGATAGCTGCCTCCTTTCTCCCGGGTTCTCCCGGGTCCGGCGAACTTCTTAAGATGGAGTCAGGGTAGCCGCCTGGTGTAACGCAGGAATCACGTAAACATCACATTTCGGTAACAGGTGTACAGTGACACTCCCCGGTATGGGAACACCGTCGATGAGAGGAATAGTCTCCCGGAAGCACACGTTCCCAAAGGACACGAATCGGCTCAGGCAACATGTTTCCAGTTTGGTGAAGGCGAGAACCTACCATTTACTGAGCTGATGCGAGGAGATTTAGAGATGCCGACCTTCGGGCGGGATGGCTGTTGATCTAGACCCTCCGAGTAGAGAGGTCAGGCATACACCTTTAACCCCGCCCAAACGCTGCCACTTTCGCAAGAGAAAAAAAACAGGACGGAGCCGAGGCCCCGTCCTCTGTGCTAATGGATACAGAATTGCCGCTTATGCCTGGGTAAAGGGAGATTAGTACATGATCCACCCCTCGGTAGTTCCGATCCAGGGCGATGGTGGTTGCAACACTCCCGGCGGTATCGATTCCCCGAACGGGAAGGGATCGGTTACTGGTGCAAAAGTCCCCTCCGTGTAGGATTCGCCGGTCGCACCCTCGAATCTCCCTGTTCCGCCTACAATAAGTTCATGTTCCGTCCATTGAATCGGGGTGACACTCAGATCATTCGAAAATTCAATCGATACATGAATCGTATCCCCATTGGAGGCGGTGACAATCATCCACCCCGAACCCTCAAGGGAGGTGGGCGAGTCGAAAGAAGCGCAAGATACCGAGACAAATTTGCTCTTACCTATATGCGTCATGACCCCTTGCCCGATGTTTACGAACAGAAATGCCTCACTGGTGTCCGGGCAAGGGCCCACCAAGTAATCTGTCCCGGTCCACATTCCGTGAGTGGGGTGACTAACCATGTCCGCCCCTGCGCCCGCAGCCACGAAGAAGATGGCGGAGAACAGGAGCATGACGGAAGCAATCGAGAAAAGTCGTTTCATCGGATCTCTCCTTCCATGTCCAAAAGCGAGTTACGTTTTTCGCACTCCCTCCGCGGATTCTTCCGGGTCTGTCCCGGCTTTCCCGCTCATCACCTCTTTCCATAAATGGCTTTGCGAAGACGGCGTGGTGGATTCAGGGAGGCCAAAATCGGCAC
>JBAVJZ010000209.1:0-40631 GCA_049688015.1 Candidatus Deferrimicrobiaceae bacterium
CATTGCGAGCATCGATGCCATCGATCTTGACGGAGACGGCAGGAAAGAGATTCTCGTCACGAATGTCGTCGGTGAGAGCTTCCAATCCTTCGTCCTGAAGCGGAAAGGGGATGTGTACGAGGAGGTGGCGGAAAAGATCCCTTACTTCCTGGTCGTTCTCCCGGACTGGATGGGAAAGCCGGTGGTTGTCGGGCAGAGAGAGGGGTTGGATGTCCCGTTCCCTGGCAGAATCGTCCCCCTCCGCTGGGACGGGAACGGGTTCACCGCCGGGGAGCCGTTTTCCCAGAGGACGGACATCCTTCCTCTTTCGAAAGGGATTCCGGGGCTTTCGTCGGCACGGTTCGGCAAGGAGTGGCGCATGGTCTACACCGACGAGACGTCGCGCCTCCGGGTCCTCGACGCCAGCGGGAAAAGCACGTATAAATCCCAGGATCTTTACGGAACAGCTCTCGATTACTTCGAGTGGGGGCCCTACAGCGAGCTCGAGGGCCGAAAACCGGAGTACCGCTTGAGGAAGGGGGTGCGCGTGGCCCCGGGCGGGGGAGAGTTCCCTTTGGTCTTGATCCCGGAGGTAAAAAAAGGGATGCTCGACATTATTCAGGGGTTCTACGATTCCACGCGCCTGGTGCTTCTCCAGTGGGACGGGGGGGAATTCGCGGAGAAGGCCGGGAGCGCAAGCACCAGCCATTTTCTCTCGGGGGCCGATTTCCTTTTACCTTCTGGTCTGAAACGGGGGGATATGGTTGTGGTGTCGTCGATAGAACAGTTGGGCAGTATTAATAAAAGTAAAATCAGTCGGTTGCTGTTATTCCGGCTGGAATAGGGGGAAATCGCGGGATTCCCCGGAGGAAATATCCTTGACAAGGCAGATAGTTCCGGATGAAATATCCTTGACAAGGCAAATAGTTAATGGTATCAAGGTCGAAAAAAAACACGGTTTTTCCCTGACCTATCCGGAAAGACCGAGGGGCACAAGGGGCACAGGGGCAGGAGATTAAGACAAAGATGGAAGGGGGTGGTGGCCAGAGGGAGGATATGGAAGGATTCGGTTGCTTTATCTGGTTTTTTTTGAGGGAAGAAATTTGGAACTCATCTTTTCAAGGAGGGGAATTATGAGGAAGTACTTGGTTATTTTGGTTGCTGCGGTCGCCCTGGTGGCGTTTTCCATGCCGGCGGCGGCGGTGGACATTGGCGCCAGCGGGTTCTATCACGGGTTTGCCATCCTGTCGAATTTCCATGATGGGGGCGGCGGTCCGAGCCTGAGAGCCGGTCAGGATGTCAACGGGGAAGCCTCTGCCGAACAGACCAATGCTTACGTCGCGCAGCGTTTTCGCGTGAAATGGACGTTCGGGAACGAGAACGTGAAGGCGGTGTGGTATCTGGAAAGCGACATGATCTGGGGCGATGCGGCCGGGTCCGTCCCCTCTGCATCGTGCCGGAACTGCGGCGGCGCCCTCGGCGCGGACAAGGTCCAGACCGAGACCAAGCAGATCAACGTCTGGTTCAAGATCCCCAACACCTCCATGGAATCCACGGTCGGCATCCAGACCGTGCCGGGCCACTACTCGGGAATCTTCAATGCCAACAACGACATGGCGGGGATCACCTTTAAAGGGAAGTTTGAGCCTGTGAATTTCGGCATCGTCTGGGCGAAGCTCTACGAGAACAACACGAACAATACCGACGATGCGACCCTTTATGAGGCCTATGTGGATTTCTCCCCGACGAAGGATGCGAACTTGGGAATCACCTTCGACTTCCTGCAGGACGACACGGGAGCGCCGACGGGTGGATTGCCGCGCCTCCAGCTTGCCAGTGGGCCGGATAACTCGCCCATTAACTTCAGCAATTATAAGGGCACGCTCTACATGCCGGGAGTCGACGGCTCCATCAAGGTCGGCCCGGTAAAACTCTCCGGTTGGTTCTTCTACCAGTGGGGGACGTATGAATCAACGCTTCCCGCGAACACGGACATCGATGTCAGCGGCTTCGCGGCCAACCTGCGCGCCGACGCGAGCTTAGGCCCCGGCAAAGCGTTCTTCGAAGGGCTCTACATCAGCGGCGACGACAACGAAGGCGACGACACGTTCGATTCGATCATCACCCTGGGCGACTTCCAGCAGAACGCGTCTCCCGGCGGGTACGCCGGCTACACCAAGCCCCACATGGTCATCCTGTTGTCGACCTGGAACATGGCCTCCATCTCCCAGTGCCTCATCGGGTGCTCCGGCGGCGAGTACGGCGACAGCTACGGAAACAGCGGACGCGGGATCTGGTACGTCGGTGCCGGCTACAACCAGAAGTTCACCGACACGTTGTCGGGCGAGATCAACGTCGGCCACCTGGAAGCCACCGAGCTCTACCAGTTTGATAAGGACGGTGGCAGGGATAACGACATGGGAACCGAGGTCAACGCCACGGTGACGATGGCCATCCAGAAGGGTCTCAACGTCTCCGTGACGGGCGCCTATGCCTTCTTCGGCGATTTCGTAAGGGATCTTCCGGATACAACGTTAGGGTTTGCGCCTACAGATCAGCAGCCGACGTTTAAAGATGCCTGGACGTCATACGCCCGCCTGGACTATAAGTTCTAGATCCGGCAGGCGGTTTACCCCGTAGCACAGAACCCCCGGGGGGAGAACCCCCCGGGGGTTTTCTTTCCATTAAGGGACGTTGCTTTCCTGATCCCCCTCCCGGCGGTTCCCTCCCGGAGGACAGGAAATTGGGTTTGACGGAACCCTCCCGTTTCCAGTAGATTGGCATCTTTATCCCAGGAGAGAGAACAGGCGCCATGTTCGAGAACCTTTCGGAAAAGTTCCAGGGTGTACTGAAAACACTGCGGGGCCACGGGCGCATCTCCGAGGGGAACATCGAGGAGGCGCTGCGGGAGGTCCGGCTTGCGCTTCTGGAGGCCGACGTCAACTACAAGGTCGTGAAGGAGTTCACCGCTGCCGTCAGGAGCAAGGCGCTGGGGGCGGAAGTGCTGTCCTCCCTTTCCCCCGACCAGCACTTCATCAAGATCGTCCACGACGAGATGGCGAAGATGATGGGGGGGGATGCCCGGGAACTTGACCTGGCGCGGCGCCCGCCGGTCCCCGTGATGCTTGTCGGCCTCCAGGGATCGGGGAAGACGACCTCGTGCGGGAAGCTCGCTTCCTACCTGCAGAAGAAGAAACGGCGCCCGTTCCTGGTTCCCGCCGACGTCTCCCGGCCGGCGGCGATCGAGCAGCTGAAGGTTCTGGGGGCGCAGATCGGCGTTCCCGTCTTCGATAGCTCCCCCTCCACCGACCCGGTCGAGATCTGCCGGCAGGCGGTCCGGCAGGCGGACCTGTCGGGTCACGACACCGTTCTGCTGGACACCGCCGGGAGGCTTCACGTCGACGAGGAACTGATGGAGGAGCTGCGCCGGATCAAGGAAGCGGTCGACCCCGGGGACATCCTGCTGGTGGCCGACGCGATGACGGGGCAGGACGCGGTGAACGTCGCCCGGGCCTTCCACGAGAAGGTGGGGTTGACCGGCGTCGTGCTGACCAAGATGGACGGCGACGCCCGCGGCGGCGCGGCGCTTTCCATCCGGGCGGTTACGGGCGCGCCCATCAAGTTCGTCGGCGTCGGCGAGAAGACGGACGCCCTCGAGGCCTTCTTCCCCGACCGGATGGCCTCCCGCATCCTCGGGATGGGGGATATACTGACCCTCGCGGAGAAGGCGCAGGAGACGATCGACGAGAAGAAGGCGGAGGAGCTTACGCGCAAGATCCGCCGGAGCGAGTTCACCCTCGAGGATTTTCGGGACCAGTTGATGAGCATACGGAAGATGGGGTCGATCGAAGACCTTCTCGGGATGATCCCTGGGATGGGGGGGAAGATGAAGGAGCTCAAGGCGGCCGCCCCGGACGAGAAGGAGCTTTCGCGGGTCGTGGCGATCATCGACTCGATGACCCGCAAGGAGCGCGATAATGCGAAGATCATCAACGGGAGCCGGCGCAAAAGGATCGCCATGGGAAGCGGGACGACCGTGCAGGACGTGAACCGGCTGCTTAAGAACTTCCAGCAGGCGGAAGGGATGCTCAAGCGGTTTTCGAAGGGCGCGGGGAGAAGAGGCGGGAAAGGCCTGCCGTTTTTCTAGGCAGGCTCCCGACAGCGATAATCGGAAGAACGATACGGGAGGTGAGGAAATGGCGGTAAAGATTCGTATGACGCGGACGGGCAGGAAGAAACTGCCTTCGTACCGCATCGTGGTGGCCGATTCCCGGTCGCCCCGGGACGGGCGGTATATCGTGAAGGTGGGAACCTACGACCCGAAGGAGAACCCGCCCCGGTTCCTGGTCGACGAGCAGCTGACGCTCAAGTGGCTGCACCGGGGGGCGCAGCCGACGGAAACGGTGAGGAGCCTGCTCCGGAAGGCGGGGGTCTGGAAAAAGTTCCACGAGGAAAAGAAGGGGAAGAAGGCCGTCGCGTAACGGCCCCTTTGGTGCCGGCGGCCCACGGTAGCGGTGGGGGGAGGGCCGGCTTCGGAGCGCCATCGGCTTAGGGGTTGCGGATGAGGGAGGCCTACTTGGAGGTCGGACGCGTGGCGGGTGCCCACGGTAGGGCGGGGAAGATCCGGGTGAAGGCCCATTCGGGGGATCCGTCCGGGCTTCTGAACGCACGGACCTTGCGGTTGACTTCGGAAAATCCCACCAAAACGGGGCGGATACGCGACTTCGATGTGAGAACGGCGCAGCCGCAGGGCGGTTTCGCCGTTTTATCTTTGGGCGGGATCGATTCCCGGGAAGCGGCCACGGAGTGGTCGGGAGCCTCCGTTTCGGTATCCCGGGCGGAGCTTCCTCCGCCGGAGGAGGACGAGTACTACTGGGTGGACCTGGTCGGTTGCGAGGCGGTGGACGCGGCGGGGGACCGGGTCGGGAAAATCGTTGCCGTGCAGGGAGGGCGGGCCCACGACTGGCTCGTCATCCGGCGCGATGACGGGGAGTCCCTCCTTCCGATCGTCTCCTCGTTCCTTTGCGAAGTCGACGTTCCGGGCCGCCGTGTCGTGGTGGCCCCCCCGGAAGGGTGGTAAGGTGCGGTTCGACATTCTCACGCTTTTCCCCGGGATCTTTTCCGGGCCGCTGGACCACAGCATCCTCGCCCGGGCAAGGGAAGCGGGGCTGCTCCTGGTCGAGACGCACGACCTGCGGGAGTACGCCGGGGGGAAGCATCGGGTGACCGACGAGCCGCCGTACGGAGGGGGCGGCGGGATGGTGATGAAGCCGGAGCCGATCTTCGCGGGGGTGGAGGCGATCCGGAAACGGTTCGGGGAAGGGCCGGCGATCCTCCTGTCGCCCCGGGGGGAGCTGCTGACGCATCGCCTGGCGCGTTCCCTGGCGGCAAAGAAACACCTCATCCTTGTTTGCGGCCGTTACGAGGGTGTGGACCAGCGCGTGGCGGACCACCTCGCCGATTTCGAGATCTCCATCGGCGATTACGTGCTGGCCGGCGGGGAGTTGCCCGCCCTCGTGCTGGTCGATGCGGTGGCGCGTTTCGTCCCCGGCGTGATCGGGGATCCTTCGGCCTCCCGACGGGATTCTTTCGAGGAGGGGATCCTCGAGGGGCCGCAGTACACCCGTCCCCGGGAGTTCCGCGGCTACACGGTCCCCGACGTGCTCCTTTCCGGAAACCACCTCGAGATCGAGAAGTGGCGTCGTGAAGAGGGGATGCGCGAAACCCGGGTGCGGCGCCCGGATCTTCTGAAGAAAAAGTTGACACCCGGCGGCGGCGTGGAATAGATTACTTAGTCTTGCTTCGCATGGGGAACCGACTCGGGAAAGGGGTTTGGGTGATGAGCAATATCCTCAAGGAACTGGAGGCGTCGCAGCTTCGGAGCGATCTCCCGGCATTCCGGGCCGGGGATACCGTGCGCGTTTTCCTGCGGATCCGGGAAGGGGAAAAGGAGCGTGTCCAGTACTTCGAGGGGATCGTCATCGGATTCCACCGCAACGGCGCCTCCACCACCTTCAAGGTCCGCAAGGAATCGTACGGCGTGGGCGTGGAGCGGACGTTCCCGCTGCACTCGCCGCTCATCGAAAAGATCGTCGTGAAGAAAAGGGGGGATGTCCGCCGGGCGAAGCTTTTCTTCTTGCGAAAGGTGTCCGGAAAGAAGGCCCGGATCCGCGAGAAGAAGGACTGGCTCGGGAAGAAGGGGATCGAAGTCCCGGCCGAGGGGACGGCGGAGCTGCCCGAAGAGGATGTCGCCGCGCCGGATGATGCGGCGCAGGCGGAGGCGCCG
Organism: Candidatus Deferrimicrobiaceae bacterium; assembly: GCA_049688015.1. Taxonomy (GTDB): domain Bacteria; phylum Desulfobacterota; class Deferrimicrobia; order Deferrimicrobiales; family Deferrimicrobiaceae; genus CSP1-8. Next base: position 6,266 of record JBAVJZ010000209.1, read on the forward strand.
GAGACCAAGGAGTAGGGCGCTCCCGTTGGACGGTTTCGAGGCCCGGGCGCGTGCGAGGGGGTTTCGCATGGTGGCCGGCGTGGACGAAGCCGGGCGAGGGCCGCTCGCCGGGCCGGTGATGGCGGCGGCGGTGGTGCTCCCTGCGGGGTTTTCGCGGTCGGAACTACGTGATTCGAAGGCCCTTTCCCCGAAAGCGCGGGAGAGGGCCTTTTCTCTTATCACCTTGAACGCCCTCGCCTTCGCGGTCGGCCATTCCACCCCCGAGGAGATCGACCGGATCAACATCCTTCAGGCGTCGCTACTGGCGATGCGGCGGGCGGTGGAAAAACTGGAACCCGCCCCCGATTTCCTCTACATCGACGGGAATCTTACGATACCCCCGCCGCAGGGCGGACCGTGGGAAGCCATATGCCAGGAAGCGATCATTTCCGGGGACGCCCGGTGCGTTTCGGTCATGGCGGCGTCCATCCTCGCGAAAGTCACCCGAGACCGGCTGATGCTCGAGTACGATCGGGTCTATCCCGGGTACGGCTTCGCCTCCCACAAGGGGTACCCGACGAAGGCGCACCTGGCCGCCCTGGCTGTGCTCGGTCCCTCTCCGATCCACCGGAAGACGTTCCGCGGGGTTTCTCCCGGGTGACCCGCCCGCCGGAAGAGAGGACGTCTGCGGGGCGCGAGGCGGAAGAGGCGGTATGCGCCTATCTCGGGGAGAGGGGAATGCGTGTCGTGGAACGGAATTTCCGGGCCCGGGGCGGCGAAATCGACCTCATCGCCCGGGACGGGGACGTTCTTGCCTTCGTCGAGGTTCGCTTCCGCGAGGAGGACGGGCACGGGCTCCCGGAGGAGTCCGTGGGCCCTGCCAAGCGTAAAAGGATCGCCGCCGCCGCACGTGTCTACCTGTCGACGATTCCCCCGGATTCGTGGAGGGAGGCACGGTTTGACGTCGCAGCGGTCGACGGGAGCGGAGCCGCCCCGGCCATCCGCTATTACCCCGCCGCGTTCGACGCGAAAGGCAAGATCCTGTAGGCCGGGCATTCCTCCCGGGGCCCCTGGCTCGCGGAGGGGTCCCCTCGGCTACGCTCGCGACCTTGCGCCCGCTCGCTGCCGGTTCCGCTCGACGCAAATCCCTCCTCGCTCCACAGGCCGCCTCGTCGACCCCCCCGCATCGCCCCGGGTCCCCGGGTACGCCATTTCGTGGGTGCCGGAGAGCGCAGCAAGCCGAAGGAGAGGGGGCGAAGTGAGGTTAAGCGCAGCAGTGCGGGTTCATCGCACGGCGAGCCACGAACGGAGTCCCCCCTCCGAGGCTGCGAAGCCGTTTCTACACTAGGCGCAGCGGTAGGTGGGGGAACGACGCGGCTCCCTAACCGAAGAACTCCTCGGCGATGTGGTAGATTCCCATGTCGACCGTTTTCGGCTGCGCGGTGGCTTCGGCCAAGGGGACGGGGACGATCGCCTTCCCCTGGAGGCCGGCCATCTTCCCGAACTCCCCGCGGTGGGCCATCTCGGTGGCGAATACGCCGAACCGGGTGGCCAGCACCCTGTCGTGGGCGGTCGGGGAGCCGCCTCTCTGGATATGGCCGAGTACGACGTACCGGGATTCGAACGTCGTCCGTTTCTCGATCTCCCTGGCAAGGACCTGCGAGATCCCGCCCAGCCGGACGTGCCCGAACTCGTCGGTCTTCGTTTCCTGGATGATCAGTTGGCCGCTTTCGCCCGGCTTCTCGGCGAACTTCGCAGCTTCCGCCACCACGACGATGCTGAACGATTTCCCGCGGCTGTGGCGGCGCAGGATCAGGTCGCACACCTCGTCGATGTCGATCGGCTTTTCCGGGATCAGGATCGCGTGCGCCCCCCCCGCGATCCCCGAGAAGGTGGCGATCCATCCCGCGTTGCGCCCCATCACCTCCACGACCATGACCCGGTTGTGGGATTCGGCCGTCGTGTGGATCCGGTCGATGGCGTCGGTGGCGATGGAGACCGCCGTGTCGAACCCGAAGGTGAAATCGGTCCCCGACAGGTCGTTGTCGATCGTCTTGGGGACGCCCACCACCGGGAGGCCGCGCTCGTAGAGCTTGCTCGCCGCCCCCAGGGTGTCCTCGCCCCCGATGGCGACGAGCGCGTCGAGGCCGAGCAGGCGGAAGTTCTTCAGCACCTTGTCCGGCCCGTCGGAATCCTTGAAGGGGTTCGTGCGGGAGGTGCCGATGATCGTGCCCCCGATGTGCAGGATCCCCGAGACCATCTTGGTGTCGAGGTCGGTGTAGGAGATGTCCACAAGTCCTTTCCACCCGTTCCGGACTCCCACCACGCGGGAATCGTAATTGTCGGATTTCCGGACCACCGCCCGGATGACGGCATTGAGCCCCGGGCAATCCCCGCCGCCGGTCAGCACGCCGATCTTCATCTCGCATCCTCCCTGAACACGGGTATGGTTTGAGTATAGCAAAGTCCCGCTCGCGACAATTGAAAGGAGCGGGGGTATATGATACCTTATAAAACTTATATCCCAGCAGGAAAGAAAGGAAAATCGTTGTCCGTCCCGGCGAGGGAAAAGGTCGAGCTGCTGTCCGGAAACGAGGCGATCGCCCGGGGGGCATTCGAAGCGGGTGTGAAGGTTGCCTCCGCATACCCCGGGACCCCGAGCACGGAAATCCTCGAGAACTTCGCCCGGTATCCCGATGTCTACGCGGAGTGGGCCCCCAATGAGAAGGTGGCGGTGGAAGTGGCGCACGGGGCCTCGATGGCGGGGGTGCGGTCGCTCGCGGTGATGAAGCACGTGGGAGTAAATGTCGCCGCCGACCCGATTTTCACCGCCTCCTACACGGGGGTCCGCGGCGGATTCGTGATCGTCACCGCCGACGATCCCGAGCTGCATTCGTCCCAGAACGAGCAGGACAACCGCCACTACGCAGTCGCGGCGAAGATTCCGATGCTGGAGCCGTCCGATTCCTGGGAGGCGAAGGAGTTCACAAGACTTGCCTTTGCGCTTTCGGAAACGTACGACACCCCGGTATTCCTGCGGAGTACCACACGGATATCCCACGCCAAGGGGGCGGTCCGCCTGGGAGAAGTGTCGGCATCCTCCCTCGTACCCGGGTTCGTTCGGGACCCCGCCAAATGGGTCATGCTTCCCGACCACGCGAGGCGCCGCCACGTGATCGTCGAGGAGCGGATGCGGGCGCTGACTGCGTTCGCGGAAGAATTCGAAGGCAACCGGATCGAATGGGGCGACCGGGACCTGGGGGTGATCACGGCCGGCGTGCCGTACCAGTACGTCCGCGAGGTCTTCCCCGATGCGTCGGTCCTGAAACTGGGGATGATTCACCCCCTTCCGTCCGGGCTCATCCGGGAGTTTGCGGCGGGCGTTTCGCGGCTCGTGGTGGTGGAAGAGCTCGATCCCCACATCGAGACGCACGTGAAGGCGCTGGGCGTGTCGGCGCAGGGGAAGGAGATCATTCCCATCGTGGGGGAGCTGTCCCCCGGGATCGTCCGGAAAGGGATTACCGGGCAGGAAATTCCCGTTCGCTCGTTTGAGGTCCTCCCCGGCAGGCCGCCGAACCTGTGCCCGGGGTGCCCGCACCGGGGGCTTTTCTTCGTCCTCAACAAGTGCAAGGTCACGGTGGCCGGCGACATCGGTTGCTACACCCTCGCGGCGCTGCCGCCACTAAAGGGCATGGACACCTGCGTCTGCATGGGAGCCTCCCTCGGGAACGCCTTCGGGATCGAGAAGGCGCTGGGAAAGGCGGCCCTCGGGAAAGTGGCGGCCGTCATCGGGGATTCCACCTTCCTCCACTCCGGGATAGCGCCCCTGATCGACATCGTGTACAACCGCGGGTTTACCACCGTGATCATCCTGGACAACCGGACAACGGCCATGACCGGCGCCCAGGAGAACCCGTCCACGGGGCGGACGCTCATGGGCGAGGCCACCCGCCGTCTGGACCTGGCGGCTCTGTGCCGCGCGGTGGGGGTGGACCATGTCTACACCGTCAACCCGCACGACATGGCACAGACGGAGGCGGTCCTGAAAAGGGAGCTCTTCCGCGAGGAGCCGTCCGTGATCATCACGGAGGCGCCGTGCGTCCTTCTCCCGGACCACCGCAGGAAAAAACGGCCCGTCTACGAGGTAATTCCCGACCTGTGCACGGGGTGCATGGCGTGCAGCAGACTCGGCTGCCCCGCGATCGAGTGGGTTCCGTTCACGCCGGACGAGGTGGTCGCAGCAGGGGAGAAGGCCTCCCGGAAGGGAATGGCGCGGATCAATCCCCTCCTGTGCGACGGGTGCAACCAGTGCCCGCCGTTGTGCAAGTTCCAGGCGATCCTGGAGAAGAAGGATTGAAACAGGCCCGCGGGAACGTCTTCCTGGCGGGCGTAGGCGGGCAGGGGACCCTTCTCGCATCCGAAGTGCTGGGGGAGGCGTTCCTGGTCGGCGGTTACGATGTCAAGAAGAGCGAGGTTCACGGGATGGCCCAGCGCGGAGGTGCAGTGACGACCCACCTGCGGTACGGCCCGAAGGTGTTCTCGCCGCTTATCGAGGCGGGATCGGCGGACCTGCTCGTCGCCTTTGAGAAGATGGAGGCCCTGCGTTTCGCGCACTTTCTGAAACCGGCCGGCGCCGCCGTGGTCAACGCGCAGGAGATCATGCCTCCTTCCGTGGCTACCGGGCGGGAGCGGTATCCGGAAAACGTGGCGGAGAGGCTTGCCGGGGCGATCCCGAATCTCTATCTGATCGACGCCCTGGCTGCCGCTCTCTCCCTGCGCGAGGTGCGTGCCGTGAACATGGTGATGGTGGGAGCCGCATCGCACCTGCTCCCGCTTCCGGAAGACTGCTATCTGGAGGCTCTCCGGGCCCGCCTCCCGGAGAGAATCGTGGAGGTGAACGCGAAGGCGTTTCAAGCCGGTCGGGCGCTCATGTCCCCGCGCGGGGCGGGCCGGTAGCCCGTGCGGTGACGATCTGCGCGATCCCCATCCGCCTGGAGGAGGAAGGATGATCTGGGACAACGAATTCGAAACGCTTCCCCGCGAGGCTCTCGTGGCGCTGCAGTCGAAGCGGCTCCGGGACCTGGTCGGCAGGGTCTACGCCGAAGTGCCTTTCTATCGCCGGAAACTCGATGGCGCACGGTGCGGGCCGGGCGACGTCCGGGGGGAGGAAGATCTGAAGAACCTTCCGTTCACGACGAAAGACGACCTCCGGGATACCTATCCTTTCGGGTTGTTCGCCGTCCCGATGGAACGGGTCGTGCGGGTGCACGCTTCCTCGGGCACGACCGGCAAGCCGACCGTCGTCGGCTACACGCGCCGCGACATCGACACCTGGGCGGAGCTCATGGCGCGCACGCTCGCCTGCGGGGGGACGACGAAAGGGGACGTGGTCCACAACGCATATGGATACGGGCTGTTTACGGGGGGTCTGGGCGCCCACTACGGTGCGGAAAAGATCGGGGCGACCGTCATCCCGATTTCGGGCGGCAACACCAAGCGCCAGATCATGCTCATGCAGGATTTCGGGTCCACCATCCTCCTCTGTACCCCCTCCTATGCGCTCAATCTCGCGGAAGTGATGGCGGAGGAGGGAGTCGACCCCGCATCCTTGCGGCTCAAGTGCGGCCTGTTCGGCGCCGAGCCGTGGAGCGAATCGATGCGCGGGGAAATCGAGAAGAAGCTCAAGATCAGCGCGCTCGACATCTACGGGCTCTCGGAGGTCATCGGTCCGGGCGTGGCGTCGGAGTGCATCGAGGAAAAGCGGGGCCTGCACATCTTCGAGGACCACTTCATCGCGGAGATCATCGACCCCTCGACGGGGGAAGTGCTCCCTTACGGCAGAACGGGGGAGCTCGTCTTCACCACGATCACCAAGGAAGCGTTTCCCGTGATCCGCTATCGGACGCGCGACATTTCGCGCCTCGATGTCTCCCCCTGCTCCTGCGGCCGGAGCCACGTGCGGATGGACCGGATCTCGGGCCGGACCGACGACATGCTCATCATCCGGGGGGTCAACGTCTTTCCGTCCCAGATCGAGTCGGTCCTGATGACGGTCGAGGGCGTCGAACCCCATTACCAGCTGATCGTCTCCCGCGAAGGGTCCCTGGACCTCCTCGAGGTGCAGGTGGAGGTGGGCGAGGCGGTCTTCACGGACGAGATCAAGGGGCTCGAGACGCTCGCGAAGCGGATCGAACACGAGATCAAGGATCTGCTCGGAGTATCCTGCAAGGTGAAACTCGTGGAGCCGAAAACGATCCAGCGCAGCGAGGGAAAGGCCAAGCGGGTGATCGACAAAAGGAAGCTGTAATGGCCCGATTCGCAAATATGGCTGCATTCGAGCGCCGCTGCATCCGCTCCAGCTTTGTTGCACTTCCTCGCCGTACTCTCCAAGTACGCCTCGGTCGTGCGCCTCGCTGGAGCGGCGCATCGACGCTCTCGGTGCGACGCCCTCTTTCCGAACCGGACCATTACAGCTTCCAGGAAATAGGCGGCGTCAGGCGGTGCACACCCAACATCGAGGGCGAACGCGACTCGCCCGACAGGGGGCTGCGATGAAGGTCGAGCAGATTTCCATATTCCTGGAGAACAAGTCCGGGCGTCTGGCCGAGGTGACGAATCTTCTCTCCCGGGCGGGGGTCAATATCCGTGCGCTCTCCCTGGCCGACACGGCCGATTTCGGAATCCTGCGCCTGATCGTCAACCAGAGCGACCTGGCGAAGCAGGTCATGAAGGAGAACGGATTCACGGTAGGAAAAACGGAGGTGGTGGCCCTCGAGGTGCCGGACCGTCCGGGAGGGCTGGGAGAAATACTGAAGATCCTGCACGAAGCCGGGATCAACGTGGAGTACATGTACGCCTTCGTGCAGCGGTCCGGCGACAACGCGGTCATCATCTTCCGCTTCGACGAGCTCGACAAGGCGATATCGGTCCTTACGTCTGCCGGCGTGCGGGTGCTCCGGGGAGAGGAGGTCTACTCTTTGTAGCGACGCCCGCGCGAACGGAGCGGCCTGCATGGGGAAACAGGAGAAATCGGGAAGAAGAAACATTTTGACCGCCGGGTCCCGGGAGGTCGGGAAATCAGGACCGGGAACGGGAAAGGCGGAAACTATCTCACGAAGAAGGAGGGGAACATGAGGGGGAGAAACGGAATCATCGTTGCAATCGTTGCGCTGGCGCTCATGCTTGGCGCAAGCGTCCAGGCGGCCGAGCCGATCAGGATCGGCGCGATCCTCGCGGTGACCGGTCCGGCCTCGTTTCTCGGGGGGCCCGAGTCCAAGACGCTTACGATGCTTGCAGAGGAAGTCAACGCCAAGGGGGGGATCAACGGGCACAAGGTCGAGCTGTACATCATGGATTCGGGCGCGAACCCCGAGAAGGCGGTCTCTTTCGCCAAGCAGCTGATCGAGGAGAAGAAGGTCCTTGCGATCCTGGGGCCCTCCACGAGCGGGGAGACGATGAAGATCAAGGGGATTGCCGAGGAGGGGGAGACGATTCTCCTCTCCTGCGCGGCGGCCGAGGTGATCGTGAACCCGGTGGCGAAGTGGGTATTCAAGACCCCGCAGAAGGACAGCGATGCCGTCCAGGCGATCTTCAACCAGATGAAGAGGATGAAGATTTCCAAGATCGGCGTCCTCTCCGGCAACACCGGCTTCGGCAAGGCCGGAAAGGGGCAGATCGAAAAGCTCGCGCCGGGAAACGGCATCACGATCCTGGCCAGCGAGGTGTACGACAAGACCGCCACCGACCTGACGGCCGAGGTGACCAAGCTCAAGGCGGACAACGTTCAGGCGCTCGTGAACTGGTCGATCGTTCCGGCGCAGTCGATCGTGATCAAGAACGCGCGCCAGATCGGATTCGTGGGGCCCATCTTCCAGAGCCACGGCTTCGGGAACATCAAGTATGTGGAGGCGGCCGGACCGGCCGCGGAGGGGGTCATCTTCCCCGCGGGACGTCTCCTCGTCGCCGACCAGCTTCCGGACAGCAATCCCCAGAAACCGGTTCTCGTGAAGTACAAGAACGACTACGAGAAGAAGTACAAGGAGGAGGCGAGCACCTTTGGAGGCCATGCCTACGACGCCTTCATGATCCTCGCGACGGCGATCGAGAAGGCGGGCAGCACCGACAAGGAGAAGGTGCGGGACACGATCGAGACGATGCGGGGGTTCGTCGGCACCGGCGGCATCTTCGACTTCTCGGCGCAGGACCACAACGGTCTCGATATCGACGCGTTCGAACTGCTCACCGTGAAGAACGGAAAGTTTGCCATCTATTGAAAGCAGGAAGAACGGATCGGCACGAAACCTCACTGCGGGAGTATCCGCGCACGCCGCGGATACTCCCGATTTATTGACGGGGCATGATGAATCTCGACCTGTTCCTGCAATACATGGTCGCCGGAGTCACCTACGGGACGATCTACGGGATCGTCGCCGTCGGCTTCAACATCATCTACAACGCGACGGGGATCATCAACTTCGCCCAGGGGGAATTCGTCATGCTCGGCGGGATGACCGCCGTGACCCTCGGACGGTTTCTCCCCCTTCCGGCGGCCATCCTCGGGGCGGTGCTCGTCACGATGATCGTCGGGGCGCTCCTCGAGATCCTGTTCATCCGCTGGCTCCACGGTCCGTCGGTGCTGCGGATGATCGTCATCACGATCGGGCTGTCGATCCTGATCCGGGAAGCGGCGCTCCATATCTGGGGGGAGGGCGTTCGGGCCCTTCCCTACTTTACCGGGACCTCGGTGACCTCGATCCGGCTGGGCGGGGTCTACGTCTCCCCGCAGGTGCTCTGGGTCGTCGGCATCAGCGCGGTCGTGGTGGCGATCCTAGGGGGCTTCTTCCGGTACACCCTGCTGGGGATGCAGATGCGGGCCTGCTCCGCGAACCGGGACGCCGCGAGGTTGTGCGGCATCAGCGCGAAGAACATGGTGACCTTCTCGTTCATGCTCAGCGCAGGCATAGGGGCGCTCGGAGGGTGCATCGTCTCCCCGATCACCTATGTGCAGTATGACAGCGGGGTGCCGCTGGCGATCAAGGGATTCACGGTCGCGATCCTCGGCGGGCTGGGAAACAGCCTGGCCTCCGCCGCCGCGGGCATGCTTCTCGGAATTCTCGAGTCCTTGAGCATCTCGGTGCTTCCGGCGGCCTACAAGGACGTGATCTCGGTCGCCATCCTGCTCGTCATCCTCTTCGTCAGGCCCAGCGGACTGTTCGGGAGCGCCGAAGCGGCGCGCCTGAAGGAGTTCTGATGAAAAAACAGGGACTCCAGATCGCCGGGTTCGCCGCGGTGGTCGTGGCGATCCAGATGACGGCCTCCCTGACCGGGAACGTATACCACCTGACCCAGCTGACGATGTCCGCCTACTACTCGCTGGTCGTGCTCGGTCTCTGCATCCTCACGGGGTATGCCGGGCAGATCTCGATCGGGCACGCCGGTTTCTTCGCGATCGGGGGGTATCTCTCCGCGCTGCTGACCACCCACAACCTGTCGGCCCACGGGGGCCCCATCGTCTCGGGGCTGGCCGCGATGGGGATTCTCACGCGCCGTCCCGATCTCTACGGGGGGGAGCTGCTCACGGTCCATCCCTGGCCCGCGTGCATCTTCGCGGTGCTCACCGCCGTCGCCATAGCCTTCGCCATCGGGGGACCGGTCCTCAGGCTGAAAGGGCATTATCTCGCCATGGCCACGCTGGGATTCGGCATCATCGTCTACCGGATCGTTCTCGGGACCGAGCTGGTCGGTGCGGCGGACGGGATCTACGACGTCCCGGCCTTTCCCCTGCTCCCGGGGATCGCGGTGTCCGGGAAATCCTCTCTCCGGGTGACGAATTATTATGTCGCCTGGGGATTCGTGATCCTGGGGATGGTACTCCTTTTGAACCTCGTCCGCTCCCGCGTGGGAAGGGCGCTCGCCTCGATCCACGGCGCGGAGGATGCCGCCGAGGCGATGGGGATCCCCACGGCGCGCTACAAGCTGAAGATCTTCGTAATCAGCGCCGCTTTTGCGGCGGTCGCGGGGGTTCTCCTGACCCACTACAACGGCGGAATCGGCCCCTCGGAATCCTCCGTCATGAAATCGGTGCGCTACCTGGCGATCGTCGCGATCGGCGGCATGGCGAACCTCTGGGGCACGCTCCTGATGAGTCTCCTTCTGAACTACCTTTCCCTCCGCGGATATTTCGGGACGTTCGACGACGCGGTCTTCGGCGGGATCCTCATCCTGATCATGCTCTTCGCGCCCGACGGGCTCCTGCGGCGGCAGCTGTTCGAGGAGCTGAAAGGCGCGGTTTTCCCCTCTAGCGGGGAGAAGGAAACGTGAAGCTCCTCTCGGTCCGGAGCATAAGCAAGCGGTTCGGCGGCCTCAAGGCGGTGGACAACGTGTCCTTCGACGTGCCACGGGGCGCCATCAAGGCCCTCATCGGACCGAACGGGGCCGGGAAGACGACGCTGTTCAACCTGCTCTCCGGGTTCCTCCGTCCCGACCGGGGTTCCGTCGTCTTCGACGGCGCCGAGGTGGTGGGGCTCATGCCTCACCAGATCGCGGCGCGAGGCATGGCGAGGACCTTCCAGCAGATCCGTCTCTTTCCGAAGATGACCGTCCTTGATAACATCCTGGTCGGGCGCCATCTCCACAGCCGGGGGGGCTTCGTGTCCTGCATGCTCCACCTTCCGTTCCTGCGGAAGGAGGAGAGCGGCGCACGGGAAACGTGCCGGGAGATCCTGGAGTTCCTGGGTCTTTCCGGGCAGGCGGAGGAGGAAGCCGATCGTCTTCCCTACGGTCAGCAGCGCATCGTGGAGCTGGGGCGCGCGCTTGCGTGCGATCCGCGGATCCTCCTCCTCGACGAGCCGGCGGCGGGGCTGAACATCCGGGAAACGGTCGAGGTCGGGAAGCTGATCAGCAGGATTCGCGAGAGGAACGTCACCGTCCTGCTCGTGGAGCATGACATGTCCCTGGTCATGGACATCTCCGACGAGATCGTCGTGCTCAGTTACGGGCAGAAGATCGCCGAAGACAAACCGGCCTCCATCCAGAAGGACCCGGAAGTGATCCAGATCTACCTTGGGGAAGGCGATGCTTAGGATCAAGAACCTCGAGGCGGGATACGGTCCCTTGAAGGTCCTTCGAAAGGTGTCGCTTCACATCGACCCCGGCGAGATCGTCACGGTCATCGGGGCGAACGGCGCGGGGAAGACGACGCTTCTGAAGACCGTTTCGGGGCTCCTCGCCCCGCGGGGGGGCGAGATCCTCTTCGAAAGGAAGACGATTCGGAAAGTATCGGCGGAGCGGATCGTTTCTCTGGGCTGTTCGCTCGTGCCCGAAGGCCGCCAGCTGTTCGCCCCCATGACAGTACGGGAGAATCTGGTCCTCGGGGCCTGTGTCCAGTACCGGCGAAGAAGGCACGGGGAGGTGACCGAGGATATGGATCGGGTTTTCGGCCTCTTTCCCCGGCTGAGGGAACGGGAGGACCAGCTGGCCGGGACCCTTTCCGGGGGGGAGCAACAGATGCTGGCGATCGGACGGGCCCTTCTATCCCGACCCCGGATGCTTCTCCTCGACGAACCCTCCATGGGGCTGGCCCCCCGGATGGTCCGGGAAATCTTTACCCATATCATGCATCTCCGGAAGGAGTTCGGATTGACGATTCTTCTCGTCGAGCAGAATGCGCGGGGAGCCCTGGGCGTAGCCGACAGGGGGTATGTCCTGGAGACCGGGCGGATGGTTCTGCAGGGACCGTCCGGGGAGCTCCTGTCCAACAAAAACGTGCAACGCGCCTATCTGGGGTGGAGTTCCGAGGAGAGCGCGTAACCGAAGGAGGTAGACAGATGTTCTGGGAGGCCGAGAGGGAGTGCATGAACCGGGAAGAGCTCGAGCAGCTCCAGTTCGAGCGGCTCCAGTCGACGCTGCACCGCATCTATTCCCACGTCCCCTTCTATCGGAAGAAGTTCGACTCTCTCGGGATCCTGCCGGAGGACATCGGCTCGCTGGCCGATTTCTCCCGCCTCCCGTTCACGGCGAAGGAGGACCTTCGGGAGAGTTACCCCTACGGCTTCTTCGCGGTTCCTCTCCGCGAGGTGGTCCGGATTCACGCTTCCTCCGGGACGACGGGTGCGGCGACCGTTGTGGGGTATACGCAAAACGACGTCCGGATCTGGAGCAACCTCACGGCGCGGATCCTTACGATGGGCGGGGTAACGAAGGATGACGTGGTCCAGATCGCGTTCGGCTACGGCCTGTTCACCGGGGGATTCGGTCTCCACTACGGCGCCGAGCGTATCGGTGCTTCCGTGATTCCCGCCTCGAGCGGCAACACCCTTCGCCAGATCAAGATCATGATGGACTTCAAGACGACCGCCCTGATCTCCACCCCCTCCTACGCGATGCTCGTGGCGGAGACCATCCGGGAGCAGGGGATTCCCCTGGCGGCTCTTTCCCTGAAATACGGTCTTTTCGGGGCGGAGCCCTGGTCCGAGCGGACGCGGCGGGAGATCCAGGAGAATCTGGGGATCACCGCCACCGACAACTACGGGCTGTCCGAAATCATCGGCCCGGGCGTTTCGGGGGAGTGCCGGGAGCAAAACGGCCTTCACATCAACGAGGACCACTTCCTGGTGGAGGTGGTCGACCCGGAGACGCTCCGGCCGATGCCCGAGGGGGAGACGGGGGAGCTCGTGATCACCTCGCTTACCAAGGAGGCGTTTCCCATGATCCGGTACCGGACCCGGGACCTGACGAGCCTGCTTCCCGGGCACTGCCCCTGTGGGCGTACATTGCGCCGGATGGCCCGGGTCCGGGAGAGGACCGACGACATGCTGATCGTCAAGGGGGTGAACGTGTTCCCCTCCCAGATCGAGTCCATCCTTTTTGAAATCGAGGGGACGGAGCCGCATTATCAGATCGTGATCGAGCGCAAGGGCGCCCTCGACGAGGTGACCGTCCTCGTCGAGGTAGGCGAAACCATCTTCTTCGATCAGATGCGGCGGCAGAGGGATATGATGGAAACTATCCGGAAGCGCCTCGCCCAGGAGCTCGGGATCAGCGTCGAGGTCAAGCTCGTCGAGAGAAAGACGATCGCCCGGACCGAGGGAAAGGCGCAGCGCGTGATCGACCGCAGAAATCTTTAAGGGGCTCCGCCCGGAGGGCTGAAGATGAGCACGGGCACGTTGTACATCGTGGCTACCCCGCTCGGGAACCTGGAGGACATCACGCTGCGGGCGATCCGGATCCTCAAGGAGGCGTCCGTCATCGCCTGCGAGGATACGCGGCGCACCGTCAAGATCTTAAACCGGTACGAGATCCGGACCCCCCTGTTCATTTTCCACGAGTACAACAAGGTCCGGGCGGGGGCCAGCATCCTCCGCAGACTCCGAGACGGGGACAGCGTCGCGCTCGTATCCGATGCGGGTACGCCCGCCATCTCGGATCCCGGGTACGAACTGGTGAGGGAGGCGATCGGCGCGGGCGTTCCCATCGAGGTTGTCCCGGGCCCTTCGGCGCTCGTCGCCGCGCTGGTGGTGTCCGGGCTGCCGACCGACCACTTCACGTTCGAGGGGTTCCTGCCGGCCCGCCGGGAAAAGCGCAGGAAGGCGATGCTGGGCCTCACGGCCGGGACGAGAACGATGATCTTCTATGAGTCTCCCCAGCGGCTCGCGGCCTTTCTCCACGAGGCCGCGGAGATCTTCGGCGATCGGCAGGCATGCGTTGTCCGGGAACTCACCAAGGTCCACGAGGAGATTCTGCGGGGGTCGCTTTCCGAGCTGGACGCGGAGATATCCGGGCGCGGGTCGGTCCTGGGCGAGGTCACCATCGTCATCGGGGGAGGGCCGAAAACGGTCGAGTTGTCCGTGGAGGAAACCGTCCGCGCGGCTCTCGAGGAGGGCTCCGGCTCCTCCCGGGACCTCGCCCGGGAGATCGCCGGGAGGACGGGGCTGTCCCGCAAGGAGGTGTACGCGGAGATCCTCAGGCAGCGGCGGAAATGAACGCAGGCGGCCCGTGGACCGCCCGCGCGAAGGCCCTTGGCGCGAACCTCGTCTACTTCTTCTTTTCGCTTACCTGAACCAGCAGCGAGTCGGAAACGTTCGTCACCATCCCGTGGAACACATCCTTCGACTTCGTGAAGGCGGGACTGGCGAAGATCGTTTCCAGGGACGCGAGGTTGTCGATGTCCACCTGAACGACGCGCTGCGGCGAGGACCCGCCCAGCATGCTCCTGTAGATCCTGACCGATCGGACGCCCGGGAACTTGAACCACAGGTCCTTTCCCGTGCGCGCCAGGTATTTCTCGTAGTCCTTCGCCTTCCCGGGGAGAATGTCGAACCGGTACTCAAACGTGATCATCGCTGGACCTCCTGTCGGGATGTTTTCGCTGCAACCGGGGGACGCTCCCACCGGGGACACTGCGTTCATTATCGCCGAGAAACCCGGGAGTGTCCCCCACAAAAAACCCGAGTGTCCCCCTCCCGCTCCCCGGCCGTCAATCGACCCTGAGGACGATCTTCCCGAACTGCTTCTTCTCCTCCAGCCGCTGCTGTGCCGCCTTCACCTCGGACAGGGGGAAGACGGAATCGACCACCGGGGCGATCCTTCCTCCCGAAACCATCCGGAGCATATCGGAGAACTCGGCGTGCGTCCCCATCGTGGAGCCCATTACCGTCAGCTGGTTCCAGAAGATCCGGACGATGTCCTCCTCCGGGTTCGGCCCCGTTGTCGCCCCGCAGGTGAGCAGTTTCCCGCCTCGTGCGAGGGAGGCGATCGATTGCTTCCAGGTTTCCTTCCCCACGGAGTCGAGCACGATGTCCACGCCCCGTTTCCCGGTGATCTTACGGGTCTCGCCGGCGAAGTCGGCCGTCCCGTGGTCGATCCCGAAGTCCGCCCCCATCTCTTCCGCGCGCCGAAGCTTGGCCGCGCTCCCCGATGTGACGCCGACCGTGAGCCCGAGGAGCTTGGCGATCTGGAACGCGGCGAGGGACACACCACCCCCGATGCCGACGATAAGAATCGATTCGCCGGCTCTTGCCTTCGCCTTGGTGACGAGCATGCGCCAGGCGGTGAGATAGGTGAGGGGAAACGCCGCGGATTCCTCCCACGTGAGACCCTCGGGTTTCGGGTAGGTGTTGATCTCGGGGGCAACGACGAATTCGGCGAAGGTCCCCCAGACGTGTTCCCCCAGAAGGTGGAAGCCTGCGCAGAGGGAGTGTTCGCCACGGAGGCAGAACTCGCAGGTTCCGCAGTGAATGCCCGGGTTCAGGACGACCTCGTCACCCGGTTTCCGCCGCGTCACTCCCGGGCCCACCGAGTCGACGACCCCCGCTCCGTCCGATCCCATCACGTGCGGCAGCGGGAGGGAGAGCCCCGGGATCCCGTTCCGGACGAAGATGTCGAGGTGATTGAGCGCGCCCGCCCGGACGCGGATCCTCACCTGCCCCGGTCCCGGCACGGGCCCGGGCAGGTCGCCGTACCGGATCGTTTCGCGATCACCGTGCTCGAGGAAGAAGGCGGCTTTCATGGGCGCGATCCGCCCCGGGAGCCGTCCGTCCCGGGTTGCCGGGTCATGTCTCGATCTTGTTGCGGCGGATAAGGTCCTCGAGGACGGATACGTCGATCTGGAGAAACTCCGCGGCGCGCTCCCTGTCCCCCTCGGCAAGCGCCAGGGCCTGAAGGACCATCGGTTTTTCGAGGTCCTGGATGGCATTGCGGATGTCGATATCCGGCGGTACTTCCACCAGCCGATCCGCCGTTTTCCTTCCTTTCCTGCCGTACAGGATCTCGGTGGGCAGGTCCGCGGCATCCACCACGGTCCCCTGCTTCTTCCGCGTTGAGATCGCTTTCACGAATTCCCCGAGTTCCCGCACGTTCCCGGGCCAGGGATAGGCCGAGAGGGCGGATATGGCCGTCTGGCTGAAGCCCCGCAGGGGCTTCTTCCGGTTCCGGTTCTCTTCGAAAAGGAAGTGGTAAAGCAGCAAAGAGATGTCCTCGGTACGCTCCCTGAGCGCCGGGAGGCGGATGGTCCCCGGGGCGAAGAGGTCGCAAAGTTCTTTTGTCACTTTCCCTTTGGCGGCAAGGGTTTCGGGGTCTGTCGAGGAGGAAGCGACCACCCGGGTGTCGATTTCGACCTCCTGGGTGGAGCCGACGGGCGTGATCGTCTTCGTGGCGAGGAGGGTGGTGATGTGTTCCAGCACCCGGGGGCCTGCCTCCATGATTTCCGAAAGAAAGATGGTTCCGTTGTTCGTCATCGCGATTTTCCCCGGGCGGGGAAGCACCGCTCCCTCGTAGGCTCCCGCGGCGTGCCCGAAGAGATCACCTTCCAGGTTCTCCTCGGCGGCTCCCGCGCAGTGCACCGGGACGAAAAGGCCCGAGGAGCGGGAACTGTGAAAATGCAGTATTCGCGCGAAGAAGGTTCGCCCCGTGCCCCTCTCTCCGACCAGCAGCACCGGTGTTTCCGTGTCGGAGAGACGCTGCACCGCGGCGATCGCCTCCTGGATAGACGCGCTTGTTCCGACAACGGAGTGCAACAGGTGCCTGCTGCGGGATTCGGCCTTGAGGTAGAGATTTTCCCGCATCAGTTGTCGTTGGATGTACGCCTTGTCGACGAGATGGAGAACTTCCTCCGCCTTGAAGGGCTTCGCAAGGTAGTGGAAGGCGCCCGCCCGCATCGCTTCGATGGCGGTGTCCACGGTTCCGTATCCCGTCATCATGATGACCTCGGCGTCCGACTGGAGCTTCTTGGCCGTGCGGAGCACTTCGATCCCGTCGGAGCCGGGCATCTTCAGGTCGGTGAGGACGATGTCGAAGCGGCTCTCCTCGAGTCTGTCGATTCCGGAGGGCCCGGAATCGGCGGTCTGCACCTCCCACCCTGCCGAACGGAAGAGATCGTCGAGAAAGGTAAGGATCTGGAGTTCGTCGTCGACGATCAGGATTCTCCGGTGCGATGGTACCCTCATGGACTACTTCCTCCTGACTACCCAGAAAATTGCCGCCCCGCCTGCAGCAAGGATGAGCACCAGAGACGCCCACTCGAGCCGTCGATAACGGGTACGCGTGTTATGCTCGGCGCTGGTCCGCTCCTGGTATCTCTTCGCCCCCCCTGCGACGTTATTCGCAGAAACCGGAAGCGGTGGCGCCGTCAGGAGGAAGAAGCAGAAGAAGAGCAGGCCGAACACGACCCTGGGAACTCCCCTCAGGCGCGGAGTGGGAACAGGTTTCATCGTGTATTTATACCACGAAACGGAGGGACGCGGAGCAGGAAGCGCAATGGCTTCCGGAGAGGCCGGAAGTGTCGGTTCGGTACCGTTTTCTGCGGACGACGATTGCCCCGCATGCCGGACAGACGGTGTCCTCGGCCCCTTGCAGGGGATAGTTCCCCACGTAGACGAAGGGCAGCCTCTCCCGTGCGATCCGAAAAGCCGCGGTGAGCCGGTCAGGAGGCGTGGGGGGGGCGGTGAAGAGGTACATGGGCATGTACCGGGAAAGGTGAAGGGGAATTTCCGGGTCGACCCCGGCGACGAAATCGACGACGGCGCGGACCGCCTCCTCCGAGTCGTTCTCCCCGGTGACGAGGAGGGTGGTGATCTCGACGTGGGTGGCTTGTGCGCTCTCCCGTATGGTGTCGAGCACGGGGGAGAGTTCCCCCCCGCAGAGTTTCCGGTAGAACGTGGCGTCCATCGATTTCAGGTCGATGTTCATTGCGTCCACCAGGGGGAGGATTTCGGCAAGCGGTTCCGGCGAGACGTACCCGTTGGTGACAAGGACGTTCGTCATGCCGGCCTTCCGGAATTCCCGGGCACAGTCGACGACGAATTCGAACCAGATCAGCGGCTCGTTGTAGGTGTAGGAGATTCCGACGGCCCCCTCCCGCCGGGCGGCCCGCACGAGGTCGGGAATGGATACGGGGGTGAGGGGGACGCGTTTCTCGACCAGATGGTAGTTCTGGCAGAAGCCGCAACGGAAGTTGCAGCCTGCCGATCCGACCGAGAGTATCGATTTCCCCGGGTGAAAGTGGAAGAGCGGTTTCTTCTCGACCGGGTCGACCTGGACGGCGGCCACGTATCCGTAGGTCAGGGCGAACAGCCTGCCGCCCCGGTTTTCCCGGACGCCGCAGATCCCCTGCTTCCCCTCGGAGATGAGACAGCGGTGGGGGCACAGTTCGCACCGGACGGCCCCGTCCTCGGTCCGCCAGTGGGAGGCAGGGTGGTCTTCAGTACCGGACATGAAAACCCTCATACGTTTCCGCGGGATCGCGCCAGTCCACGGAGATCCTTTCGACGACGGCCCCCGGGGGACCTTCCCGCATGAAGGCGACGACCTTTTCCACCTCCGGCCGTTCCCCCTGGATGACCGCCTCGACCTGCCCTCCGGGAAGATTGCGGACGAAGCCGCTCAGGCCGCAGAAGGTCGCGATGTCGCGCGTCGACCTGCGGAAGAAGACCCCATGGACCATGCCCGTCACCACGACGTGGGCTTCCTGGAAATCCTTCATCCCTCTCCTCCGAATTCTCCCTCGAGAAATTCCTCCTCGCTGATCACGCGGATCCCCATCTCCTTCGCCTTCGCGAGCTTGGAGCCGGGGTTCTCTCCCGCCACGAGGTAGTCCACTCTCCGGCTGATCGCCGTCGCGACGGTTCCCCCGCCCTTGCGCACGATATCCTTGGCCTTCGCCCTCGGGAGCCCGAGGCTTCCCGTGAAGAGGAATGTCTTGCCGGCGAAGATCCCTTCGGTCGCCGGCTCCGGACGGATCGTGAGCGTGTTCCCCTCCAGGAGATGGTCCATGGTCCGCTTGCCTTCCGCGGACCCGAAATAGCCCCGGATGCTCCGTGCCACCTCGGGTCCCACTTCGTGGACGGCGGAGAGTTCTTCCTCGGTCGCGTGACGGACCGCCTCGATCGTTCCGAACCTCCGGGCGATCACCCCGGACAGGTGTTCCCCCACGTGGGGAATCCCCAGGGCGAAAAGAAAGCGCCCCAGCGTGGGGTTCCGGCTTCCCTCGATCGCCCGGGCGAGATTGTCGGCGGACTTCTCTCCCATGCGGTCCAGCACGGCAAGCGTATCCCGGTCCAGCCGGTACAGATCCGCCGGGTCGACGACCAGGCCCTCGTCCACCAGCGTGGAGAGAAGCTTGGGGCCTAACCCCTCGATGTCCATGGCGTTCTTCGAGACGAAGTGGCGGAGCGACTCCTTTCGTCGCGCCACGCACTCCTTCCCCGTGCAGCGATGGGCCGCCTCGCCGGGCACGCGTTCGACGGGAGCGCCGCAGATCGGGCACCGGTCGGGTATCCGGAACGGCGTTCCCCGCCCCGGCTCTCCGCGCTTCGCGGAGAGGGATTCCACCACCTCGGGAATGACGTCCCCCGCCCTCTGGATCACGACCCGGTCCCCCACGCGGATGTCCTTGGCGTCGACGTTGTCCTGGTTGTGAAGCGTGGCCCTCCCGACCCTTACTCCCCGGACCGTCACCGGGGACAGGATCGCCACGGGGGTCAGGGTTCCCGTGCGGCCGACGCTCACGACGATATTCTCCACCGTCGTTTCCGCCCGGTCGGGGGAGAACTTCGCGGCAATCGCCCATCGGGGGGAGCGGGCGACTTCCCCCAGCTCCCGCTGGACGCCCATTTCGTTGACCTTCGCCACGATTCCGTCGATCTCGTAGGGAAGGGAATCCTTTTTCGCTTCCACTTCCCGGTAAAACGCGATCACCCCTTCGATGTCGAGCGGGTGGTCAAGGTAGTGGCGACCCGCGGGAACATGGCGCTTCTCCTCGGGGAGGAATCCCCTTGTCCAGTCCCGGTTGACCGCGAAACCCCAGACGGCGAGCCGGTCCAGCTCTTCCATGTGGGTGGCGAAAAGGAAGGGTTCGATGGACGGGAGATCGGAGCCGCGGGGGACGATCCGCCCGATCCCGTAAACCCAGAGCCTCAGACGCCGGCTCGCGGTCACCCGCGGGTCGAGCTGGCGGACCGATCCTGCCGCCGCGTTTCTCGGGTTGGCGAAGGCCGGCTCCCCCAGCCGTTCCCTTCCGCGGTTCAACGCGACGAATTCCTTCTTCTCCATGTAGATCTCGCCGCGTACGTTCAGGATTTCGGGGACGGGCCCGGCGGAGGGGTCCCGCGGGATGGTGAGCGGGATGTCCGGAACCGTCCTCAGGTTTGCGGTCACGTCCTCCCCCCGGACGCCGTCCCCCCGGGTGGCGCCCCGGACGAACCTTCCTTTTTCGTAGGTGAGCTCTACCGCCAGCCCGTCGATCTTCACCTCGGCGGCGTACCCGAAAGGATCGACGCGTCCCCCCCCGGGGGATCCCCGGTTCTCAAGGTGACGCCGGATCCGGGCGTCGAACTCTCTCATCTCGTCCTCGCCGAATGCGTTCTGGAGGGAAAGCATGGGACTCTGGCGAACCACCACGCCGAACGCCTCGACCGGCTCCGCTCCCACTCGCCGGGTCGGCGACTCGGGATCGGCCAGCTCGGGATGGGCCTCCTCGAGCAGGGTGAGTTCGCGGAACAGGGAATCGTACTCGGCATCGGAGATTTCGGGAGCGTCGTCCCGGTAGTAGCGGTCGTTGTGGTACCGGATCTTTCGCCTCAGCTCCTCGGCGCGGGATGCGGGAGAACCGCGGGACATCCTCGTGTTCCTTTCGCAAACGGTCCTGGGGAAAGACTTTGATCGGCTTCTCACCACGATTATACAATGGAAAACGTCGGGCACTCCTTCGTCTGCCGCAGGGGAGCCGGCTCGAGGCCAGGAAGCACGAAAAGGGCGGGATCGCACTGTACGCGAGGTCCCTCGCCGAAGCGAACGACGAAAGGGGCCGGGAGACGTACCGGAAGCTCCTCGAGGAGGAGCGCTGGCACGTCCGCATGGTGGAGGAAGAGATCGAGGAGCACAAAAAGCAGGGATACGGGTCCTGACGGTCTCCCCGGCCGGGTGTGCCTCTTGCGCCTCCCGTGCGCCTTACTCCTCGAGCGCCACGATTCCGGGGAGCCGTTTCCCCTCCAGAAGCTCGAGGAACGCTCCGCCGCCGGTCGACACGTAGGACATCCGGGAAAACAGGCCTGCCTTGTGCAGCGCCGTGTCGGTGTCGCCGCCGCCCACGATGGTGATCGCGTTGCTCTCCGCGAGAGTCCGCATGAACGAGTGGGTGCCGTTGGCGAACGGTGCGATCTCGAACGCGCCGAGCGGCCCGTTCCAGACGATGGTCTTCGCGTCCTGGAGCGCCTCCTTGAAAAGGAGCGATGTGGCGGGCCCGATGTCGGCCGCCGTCCACCCGACGGGGATCTCCTGGGTGGGTACGACCTTCGAGTGTGCCGACGCGTCGAGCCGGTCGGCGACCACGACGTCGACGGGGAGGTAGAGCTTGACCTTGCGGCCGGCGGCGTTCGCCAGCACCGTTCCTGCCATTTCCACCATCTCGGCTTCGTACAGGGAGTTCCCCACCTCGTGGCCCTGTGCGGCGAAAAACGTGTTGGCCATCGCGCCGCCGATGAGGATCTTGTCCACTTTTCCGATGACGTTGTTGATCGCCTCGATCTTCCCGGAGATCTTGGCCCCTCCGAATACCGCGGCCAGCGGGCGGGCGGGGGAGACGAGGGCTTTTTCGAAATAGGCGATCTCGTCCTTCATGAGAAGCCCCGCCGCCTTCTCCTTGACGAAGCGGGTGACGGCGACGTTCGACGAGTGCCCCCGGTGGGCGGTCGCGAAGGCGTCGTTCACGTACACGTCGCAAAGCGCCGCGAGCCGCTTTCCGAACCCCTCGTCGTTTTTCTCCTCACCGGGATGGAATCGCACGTTCTCCAGGAGGAGGACGTCGCCCGGCTGCATCGCCGCCACGGCCTTTTCCGTCGCCTCCCCCACGCAGTCGGGAACGAAAGGGACATCCTTCCCGAGGAGGGAGGATAGGCGTTTCGCCGCGGGGGAGAGGCTCATCTCCGGAACCGCCTTTCCCTTGGGCCGCCCCAGGTGGGACAGGAGGATCGTCTTCGCCCCCCGCTCCCGGGCCAGCCGGATCGTGGGCAGGACGGCCTTGATCCGCGTGTCGTCGGTGATGTTCCCGGCCTTGTCCAGCGGGACGTTGAAATCGACGCGGATGAGGACCCGCTTCCCGGACAGATCAAGCTGGTCGATGGTCCGTACCTTCATCGTGTTCCCTCCCAGGCAATCTGCCTGAATGGTACCAGAAAGTCCCGGCGCCGTCAGGCCCTCGGCAGCCCCGTTACGATCTCCGGAGCGATCGGCAGGAGGAAGGTCACCTTAACCCCCTCGACGCGTGCCGCCGCCGTGCGGACGTCGCTCATGGCAGGGACGCCGGGAGGTAGGAAATCAGATTGAACAGGAGGTGCAGGAACACGGGAACGTAGATGTTTCCCGATTTCTTGCGTCCCCAACCGAACAGGAGTGCGGGAAAGAAGGTGAGTGCCCGGTACGCCGACGCGTCGATGACGAGGTGCCCCGCCGCGAAGTGAAGGGAGGTGACGGTGACCGGCTCCCCCCCCCGCTCCTCGAAGACGTCGTACAGGTACCCGCGGAAGAAGACCTCCTCCGGGAGGGCGACGAGAATGGCCTGCCGGAAGACGAATGTCCCGAGCGACGGCCCGTGCGCTCCCCGGGAGGGGGGGAAGAACGGGAAGGGAAGGGAGGAAACGAGAAGATACACCAGGGCTCCCCCCGCCCCCAGGGCCAGGAAGAGGGCTCCACTCCGTTTCACGTCCGAAAGCCGGATCCAGGAGGGCGCCCGCCCCCGCCGGTAGTACAGAAAAGGGGTATAGAGGAACAGGGCCGCCCCCAAAAGATCGGGCGGAAGCAGCAGGAACCCGGAGGGATAGCGGGTAGCCAGGCGCAGTACGAGGACGATCCCGGTGAGAAGGAGAATCGCCTGGATGGGAAAGGACCCGCGTATACGCACTTCCGTCGGTTTCCCTTTATCGAATCGGTCGGATCCGGTCGAACAGCTCCGGAAAACGGTCGATGGTGAAGTCGGGGGAATGGTCCGCGAACCCCTTCACGCCGAGTCCGTAGGAGACGCCGCATGTGGCGACCCCCGCGGCCTGCCCGGCAAGAATGTCGTTCGCCGAGTCCCCCACCATGAGGGATTCCTCGGGAGAAATGCCCCGCTTCTCCATGATGCGGAGAAGTCCTTCCGGGTTCGGCTTCTTGCTGTCGAAGCTGTCCCCCCCGCGCACATCGACGAAGTGCCGGGAGAGCGACAGTCCGGCAAGGATGTTTCGGGTCATGTCGACCGGCTTGTTGGTCAGCAGAGCCATCTCGAACGCCTTGCTGTGCGCTTCCAGACTTTCGCTGACCCCCGGGAAGGGGATGGTCGTGTCCAGCAGGTGCTCCCGGTAATGGGTGAGAAACGTCTCCAATACGAGGGGGAGGATTTCCTTCCCGTCGGTCCCCAGGGATCGCTGGATCAGCATCGTGGCGCCGTCGCCGACGTAGGAATAGACCGTCTCGTTCGGCAGAAGGGGAAACCCGAACGCACCGAGGGCATAGTTGACCGAATTCGCCAGGTCGACCTTGGAATCGACGAGTGTTCCGTCAAGGTCGAACACCACCAACCGGACCGCTTTTTCCATATCGTCCCTTCCCCCGTTCGGGAAGAATTTTTTCGCGCCTACCATTCTAATGGAAAATCCCCCGTTTCCGGGACAAGGGATCTCCCGGCCTGCCCCGTTCTCTGTAAACCCGCTTTCGGTTAACGGGTTGACAGCATCGGCCGCTTCCGGAAAAATGGGGGATCGCCGCATACGCGGCCACGGGGGGGGGCTTGGAGGACTTCTGGAACCGGATCCGGGAAGACGCCATGGGGGGCGAGGGGATCGTCGCCGGAGACGCCCTCAAGGTCCTGTCGCTTCCGCAGCCTGACCTCTGGCGACTGCTCGACGTCACCGAAGGCGTCCGCCGGCGCTTCAAGGGGGACGGGGTGAGGCTCTGCTCCATCGTGAATGCGAAATCGGGGCAGTGCTCGGAGGACTGTTCCTTCTGCTCCCAGTCCCGCCGTTCGACGGCCGACATCCGCAAATACCCGCTGATGGGAGAGGAAGAGATGGTCCGGACCGCCCGGGAGGCGAAAGCCCGGGGGGCCCGGGAATTTTCGATCGTGTCGTCGGGCCTCGCGATGCGCAACCGCACGGAGCTCGAGAGAGTGGGGAACGCCATCGAGCGAATCCGGGTCGAGGTGGGGATCGAGACCTGCGTGAGCCTCGGTACGCTGACCGCGGAGGAGGTGGCCTACCTTCTTTCGCGGGGACTTCGGTCGGTCCACCACAATCTCGAGACGTCCCGGGGCTTTTTCCCATCGATGTGCACGACCCATGACTACGAGGAGGATGTCCGGGCGGTCCAGGCCGCGAAGGCGGCAGGGGCGTGGGTGTGCTGCGGGGGAATCTTCGGCATCGGGGAGACGGCCGAGGACCGCGTCGAGCTCGCCATGACGCTCAGGGAGCTTGGCGTCGACTCGATTCCGCTCAACTTCCTCAACCCCGTTCCGGGGACTCCGGTGGAGGGGAGGGAAGAACTCACCCCCTTCTCCTGTCTCAAGATCATCGCGATGATGCGGCTGTGCCACCCCGGGCGGGAGATCATCGTCTGCGGCGGGAGGGAGGTGAACCTGCGGGACATGCAGAGCCTCATGTTCGCCGCGGGAGCCACCGGTACGATGGCCGGAAACTACCTGACCACAGCCGGTCGCCCGGCGGAGGACGACGTCCGGATGATCCGTGACCTGGGCCTCACCCTCCTCCCCGTCTGATGCGCCTTTCCTTTCTCGACGAAGAGATCGCCGCCCTCAAGGAGAAAGGGCGGTACCGTTTCCTGCGCCGGCTGTCCACGCCGCAGGACGCCCGGATCGTGATCGAGGGGGAGGAAGTGCTGAACTTCTCCTCCAACAACTACCTGGGGCTGGCCAACCATCCGGAGGTGGTGGCGGCGCTCGCAGACTTCGCGGCACGCTACGGGGTCGGCGCGGGGGCCTCCCGTCTCATCAGCGGACACATGGACGTCCACGCCGAGCTCGAGGAGGCGATGGCCCGTTTCAAGGGGGCGGAAGCTTGCCTGACGTTCAGCGCGGGGTACATGGCCAACCTGGGAATCCTGTCCACCCTCGGCGATTCCGGTGCGACGATCTTCTCCGACGAATGGAACCATGCCTCCATCGTGGACGGCTGCCGGCTGTCCCGCGCCCGTGTGGAAGTGTACCGGCACGCGGACGTCACCCACCTGGAGGAGTTGCTCCGGGCATCCTCCGCCCGGCGAAAGATCGTGGTGACGGACGGTGTATTCAGCATGGACGGCGACGTCGCGCCCCTTCCAGACATCGTGGAGGTCAAGGACCGTCACGGGGCGATCCTTGTCGTCGACGACGCCCACGCAACGGGCGTGCTCCCGCCCGGCGGGCGCGGCTCCGCGGATGCCTTCGGCCTCTCCGGTCGGGTCGAGATCCTCATGGGAACCTTCTCGAAGGCGCTGGGAACGTACGGTGCGTACCTGTGCTCCACGCGGCGGATGGTCGAGTTCTTCATCAACAAGTGCCGTCCCTTCATCTTCAACACCGGGCTTCCCCCGGCGGTCGCGGGGGCTACGCTTGCCTCGCTCGGAATCCTGGCCCGGGAGCCCGAGCGGCTGAAAGCCCTGTGGGATAACGAACGGTTGTTCCGGGAGGAGATGGGGGCAAGGGGAAGGAGGGTGGAATCGGACACCGCCATCGTGCCGATTCTCGTGGGATCCGACGTGGACACGATGGCGGCATCGAGGGCTTTGTTCGAACGGGGGGTGTTCGTCCATGGGATTCGCCCTCCGACGGTGCCGGAGGGGACCGGGCGTCTGCGCCTGACGCTCATGGCCACCCACACCGCAGGGATGGTTCGTGCCGCGGCCGAGAGGATCGACGAGGTGCTTCGTGAGCGGGGGATTGGAAATGACGGAACGGTTGCGGCAAAGGGATAAGGCGGCCCTCTGGCATCCCTTCACCCAGATGGCGGACTGGGAGAAGGACGACCCGCTCATCATCGAGCGCGGCGAGGGGAACTACCTTTTCGACACGGAGGGGCGGAAATACTTCGACGGCGTTTCCTCGCTGTGGGTGAACCTGTTCGGGCACCGAAGGAGGGAAATCGACGAAGCCGTCCGCGCCCAGCTCGACCGGATGGCCCATTCCACCTTTCTGGGGCTTTCCCACCCCCCTGCGATCGAACTCGCGGAGAAGCTCCTGGCCGTCGCGCCCCCGGGCCTCTCCCGCGTCTTCTATTCCGACAACGGATCCACCGCGATGGAGATCGCCATCAAGATGGCGTTCCAGTACTGGCGCCAGCGGGAAGGGGGGGCGGAGGAGAGGCGGGAGTTTCTCACGCTCTCCGAAGCGTACCACGGCGACACGATCGGGTCCGTCTCCGCGGGCGGTATCGATCTCTTCCACAGGATCTTCCGCCCGCTTCTGTTCTCCACGCACCGGGTTCCCGCGCCTCATTGCTACCGCTGCCCCTATGGGCTCTCCCGCCCTTCCTGCGCTCTCTTCTGCGCCGAGCGGATGGAGGAGGAGGTCCGGGGACGGAAGGACGCCCTGGCCGCCGCGATTGTCGAGCCGATCGTGCAGGGGGCGGCGGGGATGCTGCTGATGCCGGAAGGATACCTTGCGAGGCTGCGGGCGGTGACGCGGGAGTGCGGGGTCCTGCTCATCTGCGACGAGGTGGCCACGGGGTTCGGCCGTACGGGGACGATGTTCGCCTGTACACAGGAGGGAGTTTCGCCGGACATCATGGCGGTCGCCAAGGGAATGACGGGGGGGTATCTTCCCCTTGCCGCGACGCTTGCCACCGAAGATATCTATCGGGCGTTTCTCGGCCGGTACGAGGAGTTCAAGACGTTTTTCCACGGCCATTCCTACACGGCAAACCCGCTCGGGTGCGCAGCGGCGATCGCGACCCTGTCGATCTTCGGGCGGGAAGATGTCCTCGCGCGGGTGTCCCGCCTGGGGGGGACGATGGAGCGCGAACTCGCGGAGCTGTCCGGACACCGGAATGTGGGGGAGATCCGGCGAACGGGGCTGATGGCGGGAATCGAGATCGTCGCGGACCGCGCGACGCGCGAGCGGTTCCCCCCCGGGGAAAAAATCGGCCAGCGGGTGGTACGAAAAGTGCGGGAGCGCGACGTGATTCTCCGCCCGCTCGGCGACGTCATCGTCCTCATGCCCCCCCTTTCCTCCACCGAAGAGGAGATCCGGTCCCTTGTCCGCTCCGCCTCCTGGGCGATCGACGCGGTCCTTGGCGGGGAACATTCCCCGACATGAGACGCGATACGGGGGTGTCCCCCTGAAAGCGGGCCGGGCCATCCTGATCACGGGGACCGATACGGGGGCGGGGAAAACGTACGTTACCTGCCTGGTCGGCAGGGCGATGCGGGAGAAGGGGTTTTCCGTGCGGCCTCTCAAGCCGGTCGAGTCCGGGTGCAGACCGGGGGCGGACGGCGCCCCGTTCCCGGAGGATGCCTCGTTCCTGCGCGAAGCGTTCGCCCCGGAACTTCCCCTTTCCGCGGTATGCCTGTATCCCCTTGCCGCTCCGCTTTCCCCCCACCTCGCCGCGGGTGCGGAGGGGGTGGCGATCGACGCCGACCGGATCCGGAGAGCGATTGCCGGGGCGACGAAAGCGTCGGACCTCGTCCTCGTGGAGGGCGCGGGCGGGATCACGGTGGATATCTGCGCGGGGTATTCCTTTGCCGATCTGGCGAAAGACGCCTGTCTCCCCGTGCTCGTGGTGGCGCAGAATCGCCTGGGGACCCTCAACCATTTGTGCCTGACCCTGCATTTTCTCCGGTCGGGGGCGATCCCGGTGGCCGGCGTAGTCCTGAACGACACGAGCCCGGATCCGTTTCCCGCGAGGGACGGGAACGAAGGAGAGGTCCGTCGTATCGCGGGGGACCGCTACCTGGGGAGGGTCCCGCATGGAGCCCGCTCCCTCCCG
Organism: Candidatus Deferrimicrobiaceae bacterium; assembly: GCA_049688015.1. Taxonomy (GTDB): domain Bacteria; phylum Desulfobacterota; class Deferrimicrobia; order Deferrimicrobiales; family Deferrimicrobiaceae; genus CSP1-8. The sequence continues at coordinate 34,183 of JBAVJZ010000209.1, forward strand.
GAGGGGATCCTCGCGGGGCTGCTCGGGTTCTTCCCCTGGAGATAACCCCTCCCGTCCGGAATCAATTATAATACCGCCCATGTCCCCGCGCCCCGGGCGCACCCCCGTCGAGCGGTGCAGAAGAACCTTCCGCTACATCTATCTGCGACTGGTCCGCGTCGGGGGGGATCCGGTCCACATCGCTCTGGGATTCTCCCTCGGCGTGTTCCTCGGCGTGTTTCCCACCTTCGGGATCGGGATCCCGCTTGCGCTGCTCCTGGCCTCGGTGTTCCGGTGGAACCGCGTATCCGCAGTGCTCGGGTCCCTGGTGATGAACCCGATCACGACGCCGCTATTCTGGACTCTTTCCGGGATGCTGGGGGCCGCCATCTTCCGGATCGACGCGAGCAAGGTGATGACCAGCGTCCGGAACGGGGAACGGCTGCACAGCCTGACCGTGGGAGCGGGGATCTACCTGGTCGGGAACACGATCATCGCCCTGGTCTCCGCCGTGATCGCCTACTTCCTGGCGCTGCGGGTGGTCACCGTGTACCGGGAAAAGCGACGGGAGCGGAAGCGAAAGGTCCGGGAGGAACGCGGTTAGTGCACCAGGATCGGGGAGCGTCTCCCGCGAGGAGCCGCGGCGGGATCACGCATTCTTCCCCCGGTCCACGACCCAAACGACCGCGAAGCTCGCGAGGAAGAGCCCGAGGAGCGGAAGGGTCATCAGCGTCAGGTTATAGACGTCCGGCGTGGGAGTGAGGACGGCGGACGCCACGACGCATCCCAGGATGGCCTGCCGCCACTTGTTCCGGAAGAATCCGGGGGTAAGCCACCCGGCCTTGGCCAGAAAGTAGGAGACCAGCGGCGCCTCGAAGGAAAGACCCAGGGCAAGAAGCATCGTTCCGCAGAAGGAGACGAACCTCCGGGCCGATATGAGCGCCCGCACCTCCTCCGACTCGAACCCCACGAGGAACCCGACGCCTGCCGGGAGAAGAACGAAATATCCCAGCAGCATGCCGAGGAGAAAAAGACCGGTCGCCGTCCCGATGACGGCCCACCCCCACCGTTTCCACGCCGGCAGACGGGGGACGAATATTCCCCGCCACAGCATCCAGGCGACGACCGGCAGCGACAACGCGATGCCGCAGTACAGCGCGATCGTGAGCAGGGCGAAGAACCCCTCCGACGGGTCGTAGGCGACGAGCTTCCGGTTGAGGAGCCGCACGAGGAACAGGAGGATGGATTCCGAGAAGGCGAAGCAGGCCGCGGACAGGCCGATCACGAGAAGGGCGCAGAGCGCCAGCCCCTTCCGGGCTTTTTCGACTTCGGCGAGGATGCCGAGAAATCGGTTTTCCAAGGGCCCTCCGGTCCTGTTTTCTGCTATGTAATAGTACAGCGGCTTCAAGGAAGGGGGAAGGATGCGGTATACCGTTCCGGGATATCTCCACCGGCCCGGGGTGCACTGCGGTTCCGCCGCCATGAGGAACCTTCTCGCCTTCCGGGGGGTCGACCTCCCGGAGCCGATGTGCTTCGGGCTGGGTTCGGGCCTGGGTTTCCTGTATGTGCCTGAACTCCCGGTTTCTCCCTTCGTCGCGTTCCACGGCCGGATCATGGAGATGGAGCGGGAACTGTGCGACGCTCTTTCGATCCCGTTCCCGGAGCGGGAAGAGGAGGACGGCGATGCGGGATGGGAGAAGGCTCGAGCCGCTGTCGTTTCCGGACACCCCGTCCTGATCAGCACCGATCTCGCCTACCTCGAGTATTTCGAGACAAGGACGCACTTCGCAGGCCACCGCGTCGTTCTGTTCGGGGTCGATGACGAGGCGGGGCATGCGCTCCTGTCCGATTCGGAGCGTGAGGAGGCACAGCGGATTTCCGTCTCTTCGCTGAAGCGAGCGCGCTCGTCCCGCATCCCCCCGTATCCGATGGAAAACCGGTGGTGCGTCGTCAGGCCCGAGAGCGCGCTTCGACCGATGCCGGAGGCGGTTCCGCTGGCTCTCGGGAAGAATGCGCGGGAGATGCTCGCCCCCCCCGGGGGGTCCTTCGCAGGCATCTCCGGGATGCGCCGGATGGCGGAGGAGATTTCCCGGTGGCCCGCCATGACGGAGGAATTCGCCTTCGCGGCCCGCTTCGGCTACCAGGTCATCGAAAAGCGCGGCACCGGCGGGGGCTTCTTCCGGAGGATGTACGCCCGTTACCTCGATGATGCGTCCGCCTGGTTCCCCCCCCTGGCCGGGGCGGGGCTGGCCGTAAATATGATCGCTGTCGCGGAGGGCTGGACGGAGATCGCGGGGAGGCTGAAGGAGGTCTCGGAATCGGGGGACGCCGGGGGTTTTCGCGGTGTGTCGGAGTTGCTCCTGCGACAGGCCGACCGGGAAGAGGCCTTCTGGCGGGAGGTTGCCTCCCTCGTCTGACGATGCTGTCGCAGCTCTTGCCACCGGGGCCCCTGGCCGAAAGGTCGCCGGCAGCGAGCGGTCGCAAGTCTCGCTCCGCAGCCTCGGAGGGGGGCTCTGTTCGTGGCTCGGCGTGCGATGCACCCGCACGCCTGTGCTTAACCTCACTGCGCCCCTCCTCCTTCGGCTTGCTGCGCCGCTGACCGCATTTCCGGGACCGGGGATCCGGCACTCGCAGCCGGGCGCCTGCAACCGGAGGACCCTTAGGCGATGCGGGGGGTTCCGCAAAGCGGCGTGTGGAGCGAGAAAGGAGAACTCGAGTAAAAGCGGGGATCCTTTCGACGAGCGCGAGAAAAACGGGCGCCGGTCTTCAGGGGGCTGTTCCCGAAGAGGTCGTGCACAGAGAGGGTCGATGCGCCGCTTTCACCGAGGCGCCCGACCGAAGCGTACCCTCAGCGGTACGGTGAGGGAGGGCAACGAAGGTGGAGCGGATGCAGCGGCCCTCGAATGCCGGCATCTGAGGAAATGGCCCCCTGAAGATCGGTAGGTCGCGAGCGTAGCTTTGGGGAATCCTCCGCGAGCCAGGGTCCTCAACGCCGCAGGCGATGTTTCGGGTGCTAGTCCCGGTTCTTCAGGTGCCGCCGTACGTACCAGACGATCCCGGCCACGATCGCGGCGCCGATCACGAGGTCGAACTTGTGGAAGTAATACCGCAGGGTGGGCCATCGCTCCCCCATCACCATCCCGACATAGGCAAGGCCGAGGCACCAGGGAAGGGATCCCGCGAAGGTGTAGGCGATGAACCGTTTCATGTCCATCCGCGCGACCCCCGCGGGGAAGGCGATGAACGTGCGGATGACCGGGAGGAGGCGGGCGAAGAAGACGGTCGCCTCGCCGTGCCGTTCGAACCAGCGGTCCGCCATGTCGAGGTCGTGCCGGGATATGAGGATGTACTTCCCGTATTGTTCGACGAGCGGCCGGCCCCCGTACATGCCCAGGTAGTACGCCGGAACGGAGCCGACGACGCATCCGACGGCCCCGGCCAGCCCCACGGACCAGAGGGAATATTTCCCCAGGAAAACGAGGTAGCCGGCGAACGGCATGATCACCTCGGAGGGAAGCGGGATGCACGCCGATTCGATCGCCATCAGCAGGACGATTCCCGGCAGGCCCATCATGGAGATCACGTAAATGATGAAGGCGCCGAGCGCTTCGAGTATCCGGGTCACCATGGGCGGGCTGCTTCCTATCCCACCGTGATATACGGCGGCCCGAAGCGCAGGGTCGGCTGGGCGTCGCCCACGGGGACCCCCTGTCCCTCTTTCCCGCAGGTACCCAGTCCGAACCCGAGGTCGGACCCGACCATGTCGATCATCGCAAGGGCTTCCGGTCCGTTCCCGGTGATGGTGGCACCGCGAACCGCCTCGCCCTGCCGTCCGTTCTCGATCCGGTACCCTTCGGCCACCTCGAACATGAAGTCGCCGGTCACGGTGTTTACCTGCCCGCCTCCCATCTTGCGCACGAGAAGCCCGCGGTCCACCGAGCCCACGATTTCCTCCGGCGGCGTCTCCCCCGGGAGAATGATCGTGTTCGTCATGCGGGGCACCGTCCGGTGCCGGTACGATTCCCGTCTCCCGTTTCCGGTCGAGCGGACCCCTTCCTTCATCGCGTGGAGCCGGTCGTAGAGGAACCCTTTCAGAACGCCGTCCGAGACGAGCAACGTTCGCTGGCCCGTTGTTCCCTCATCGTCGATTCCGAACGACCCCCGCTTTCCCGGCACGGTGGCGTCATCGACGATCGATACGAGCGGACTGGCCACCCGGGTTCCCAGCGAGTCCCGATAAACCGACATCCCCCGGCGCGCGAGGTCCGCCTCCAGTCCGTGCCCGATCGCCTCGTGGACCATCGTCCCCCCCGCCTCGGAGGAAAGCACGACCGGCATCCTTCCTCCACCGATTCTCCCCGCGGAAAGCGCGCGGACGGCCCTCTCCGCAGCCTTCCTTGCGAGTTCCTCCGGGAGGAACTCCTCCAGAAACTCCCACCCGCATGTCCCGCCGCCGGTCTCGTACCCCATGGTGAGGCCGGACCCGTTCCCGGCCACGCACTGGACGGTGAGGAGGGTGAAGGTCTGGGCGTCCGTGGCGAAGACTCCCGGGTGCGCCGCGATCTCGATCCGTCGTTCCGCCTCCCCATAGGTCACCCGGACCTGGCGGATCTCCCGGGAGATCCCGCGCGCGGTGCGGTCCATGCCGGTGACGAGGGCGACCTTTTCCCCGATCTCCCGGGAGCCCGGGGGAATGCGAACGGCGGAGGGCCTGCGGGCGGCCTCGGGGGTGGCGGGGAGGACGGCGGGAATTCCCTTCCCGTTCGCGTATCGCGAGAGGTCGTTCGCGAGGGCGAGGACGATCCGTTCATCGCATTCGTTGGTGAAGGCGTAGAAGGTCTTCCCACGGAAGATGAGCCGGATCCCTATTCCCATGTCGGTCCCCGAGAGGACGCGCTCGATCTTCCCGTCCTCCCGCTGGATCGAAAGCGAGTTCGCCTCTTCGAAGAACAGTTCCCCGTACTCCCCTCCCCGGGAGAGCAGCGCGGAAAGGATCGGTTCCAGGCGCATCTTCGATAGCATCAGGCACTCCGGGTCGGCGATCGGCCCCGTGCCCGCCCGGGCGGGCGCGATGACCGGGCAAGGGCGGTTCTTCACCGATTTGTGTATACTAAACTTAACAATTGTACCCGAGGGAGCGGATGAAAGCGAAACTCTTGGCGGCGACCCTGGTGGCCGCTTTCCTGTTTGTCCAGGATGCCGTGGCATTCCACGGAACCAACGAGGCGGTCAGCGAGCACCTCCAGGGGGAAGCGTATTCCCAGTTTCTCGCCGGCTACCTCCAATACCGGGAGGGGGACCTGGACGCCGCCCTCAAGTCGTACCGCAAGGCCCTGCGGTACCAGCAGAATGAGCCGGAAATCCTCTTCGAGATCGCGAACGTCCTCGTGAAGAAAGGCAGGCTGTCGGAAGCGAAGGAATACCTGGAGAAGGCTCTGGCCATCGACGAGCACCATGCCCGTTCCCGGTACCTCCTGGCCGGGATCCTGGCGGCGACGGGCGACAAGGAAAAGGCGATTTCCCTGTATTCCCAGGTTATATCCGACGACCCGGATGACGAAGAGGCATATCTCCACCTTTCCATGCTCTATGCCGAGAAAGGGGATTTCACCGGGGCGGAGGGATTCCTCACCACGCTCATCGGGAGGAACCCGGATTCGTTCCTCGCCTATTATTACCGGGGCAGGATCCTGGCCAGCCAGAAGAAGTACGATGCCGCGCTTTCCGACTTCGACCGCGCGCTTGCGATCCACCCTGCTTTCGACGCCGCTCTTATCGACTCCGGGGGCGTTCTCGAAATGATGGGGCGCAACACAGAGGCGGAGGAAAGGTACAAGATGGCGCTTGCGATCAATCCGGGGAATCCGTTCATCCGGGAGCGCCTCGGGAGAGTCCTCATACTGGAGAAGAAGATCGACAAGGCGGTCGACCAGTACGAGGAACTCAAGAAATTCGAGGAGGGGAACCTCGACTTCCGGACGAAGCTCGGGCTCCTCTATCTCGACAGCGAGCGGTACGACGATGCGATCAACGAGTTTCTGTTCGTGCTGGCGGCCAAGCCCGAGAGCAGCCAGGTGCGGTTCTTCCTCGGGACCGCCTACGAGGCGCAGGGACTGTTTCCGGAAGCCGAAAAGGAATTCCGGGCGATCCCGGAGTCGTCTCCGGTATACCGGGACGCGATGCTCCACGTCGCGATGTCCCTCGGCCGCCGGAAGCGGATCGACGAGTCGATCGAGGTGACGCAGAAGCTGCGGAAGAAGTTCCCGGACGATGTCCCGCTGATGATCTTACTGGGGACGCAGCTGGAAGAGGCGAAGCGGTACCGGGAGGCCCTGGACGTTCTCACCGAGGCGGTGCAGAAGGATCCGAAGGACGCATCGGCCCGGTTCTCGGTCGGGGTGGTTTACGACAAGCTGGGAGAATTCGACAATGTCGTTTCGTCCATGGAGAAGGCGATCGAGCTCGATCCC
>JBAVJZ010000210.1:0-4972 GCA_049688015.1 Candidatus Deferrimicrobiaceae bacterium
AGGAGTTGGAAGACTGCCGTCTCGGTGCTGACGACTGTGCAGCCAGCGTCCCGGAGGGCCTGCAGACCGCTCTGGTAGTTGTGCAGGAACCGGGAGGAGACGGCGTCGTCCAAAACAAAGAGCGAAAATCCGGCCCGGGAAAGGTCAACACAGGTCTGGTAGACGCACACGTGGGTCTCCATGCCTACAATGATCACCTGCTTCCGGTTCAGTTCGGACACGGCGGAAAGGAATTCCTCGTCCCGGGCGCAGCTAAAGCTCACCTTCTCGAACAGCTGGTACTCCTTCCGGTCGAGTGCCTGTATTACCTCCGGCACGGTCCTGCCCAGACCTTTCGGGTATTGCTCGGTGAGAAGAATCGGAATCCCGAGCGTATCGGCCGTCTCGATCACGACCTGCATGTTCTTCAGGGAGCGCGGGTACAGCTCCTTGTGGATTGCGGGGACAAGTTTTGCCTGTACGTCAACGACGAGAAGGAACGCCTCCTCCCGGTTCAGAATATCCGTCATTACTCCCCCTCCCCCTGTGCGTCGCAGACGATGATCTTCTCGTCCATAAGAGTAAGCTTTTCGAAGCCTGTTTCCGTTACGAGATACGTGTTTTCCAGGCCCACCGCCCCCTCCGAGGGAAAGACGAACTTCGGCTCAAGGGCGAACGTCATGCCGGGCGCCAGGACCGTTTTCGATCCCTTGGCGATAAACGGGAACTCGTCGGTCTCGATCCCCACACCGTGCCCGATGAATTTTACATTGTACCCCGGCGCCCCCATGAATTGCTCGGCAAACGGGGTTCGGGAGGCCATCCCCATGCCGATTTCGTAGAGGTCGCCCGCCACCGCCCCCGGTCTCGTAGCGCTCTCGATCTTCCACATCACCTCTGTGGCCATCCCGTACGCCGTCTCCAGCTTCTCCGGCAAGGTCCCGATCACGTACGTCCGGGCCATGTCCACCAGGTAGCCATCCTGCGCCCACATGAGGTCCACCAGGATCGGTTCGTTCTCCCTGAAGGTCCGGTGCCCCTGCCCGACGGGGACGTACGGCCCCGACCCCTTTCCTGCAGTGGGGAAGTCCGCATAGGACGGAATGGCCGCGTCGGCCCCCGAGATGATGCATCCCAGCCCAACTTCCTGGTTCCATGCGCGCATCCGGGTGATGGTCGTGTGGCCTGCCGAGATCGCTCTCCCCTGGAGGATGCCGCCGAGCGCGGTCTCGGTAACCCCGGGGCGGACCCACTCCCGCGCGCCGGACAATAGACCCGCCAGGTGTTTCCCGCAGGCCCGCATCGCGTCGATCTCCGACGGCCCCTTGACCGCACGGGTCTCGCGGATCACACCGGACAAGTCCACCGCTATCGCGTCCGGGAATAACCGGGAGAAACGCCGGAACGTAAGCACCGGCATGACGTCCAGCTCAAAGCCGATCGTGCCGAACGAGATCTTCTGCTTCTCGAAGTACGCCGGGATCTCCTTCGGCGAGGTGATCTTCACGATCCGATCGATCGCGGCCTCTTCCACAGCCCGCTCGTAGACCCTGCGGACGAAATAGACCGGGTCTGCGTCCGCCGGCACGAACAGGACCCCCTGCTGGATCGACCCGGTGAAATAGAACAGGTCGGCGTTCTGGACGAGGAATGCCCCGTCGACTCCGTCCCGCGAAAGCCTTTCCTGGAGGGTCCTGACCCTCGCGCTTATCTCTGTTTTCGGCGTCAGCCGGTACACGATACACGTCCGGGGACATTGATGAACTTTCCCTGCACGAGGGGAAAGATCAGGAACGTCCTCCTTTTTTCCCTTCTTTCCAGAGTTTCTCGAGCTCCTGGTAGGATTTCGGGTATTCCGCCTGGAAGCGCAGGTAGATGGGGACCGGGTACCTCACTCCCCCGGCGTGGGTCTTCTCGAGTCCCTCGACGATCTTCTCCCCCATCCCGAACGGGAAGGTAAACGCCATCTCGTCGTCGGCGGTCATCCCGAAGATCCGGTCGCCGTAGCACGGCAGGATTACCTGCGGCTCTCCGGTCTTTTTCCCTTTGATCACGATATCGGTGCAGTCCCCCCGGCCCGAGAAGTCGCTTTTTATGCTTCCCCCTTTTTCATACAGGGCTGCGTTCAGCAACCGGAGGACCTGGGCGGAATTCCCGTACACAAGGACAGTGTCCGGCGTAAAATTCGCCCGCCCGAGGGGTGCCGCAACCAGCCAGGCGTACTCCCCGATATCGTATTTCGCAAGGGCCTCCTCGAATTTCGTCCCCGCCTCTCCGCAGGAGGCGTACATCCCGTCAGCCAGCTTTCCCGAAGTGTAGTACTCGTTGCGCTCCTCGAAGCCAAAGGCCGCCTTGGCGATGGGACAGGATATGTCCTCTCCGGAAACCGCCATCGACCACCCGTACCTTCTGGCAATAGAAATTGCCTGACATATTGCTACCTTGATGCCAAGATGCTTAGTTGGTACTTTAACTTTTTCCGGCAGGGGTACTCCCGGTTTGTACGACCGGATCCCCAAGGGGAAGGTGTGAACCCGAAGGTGTTTTTCCAGGTGCCCGGACAGAGCGACTGCGTCCATGACTATCTATCCTCCCTTAGTGCACCGTCTCGCAAATACCTTGGCATTCGAGCGCCACTGCATCCGCTCCCGCTTCGTTGCGCTTCTTCACCATACTCAACGGTATGCCTCAGTCGCGCGCCTTGCCGGCGCGGCGCATCGACGCTCTCGGTGCGTCAAGCTATTTACGAGGCGGTACACTAGTTTCTATTCCCACTTTCTATTGTCAACGATCTTTTTCTCTTTTCCGGAAAGGTCCGCAGCGTTTACAAAGACGACCTCTCCCCGTATCCGCGTGACCTCCCTCGTCGTCTCGACGATCCGCGTCCGCAGCGCGTCGTTGGGCGATGTATCCCCCTCGAGCACCGCCTGGATGGTCATCTGGTCCTCGTGCCCAACGCGAGTGATGACCAATTGGAGAGTCTCCACTTCCGGGACCTTTCCCTCAATCTGCCCCACCTGTTCGGGATGGACGAACATCCCCTTGACCTTGGTCACCTGGTCGATCCGGCCGAGGATGCGCAACAGGCGTGCGGAAGTCCGCCCGCAGGGGCACGGTTCGTCGGTGCGGACGGACAGGTCTCCCGTGGCGAACCGGACGAGGGGATAAGTCTCGTTGGGCAGCGTAACGACCACCTCCCCGATCTTCCCCGGCCCGACCGACTCCCCTGTCGCCGGGTCTATGAGCTCGAGGAGGATCTCGTCGGGTATATGCATTCCCTTCCCCTCGAAGCACTCGTACCCGAGGGAGCCCACGTCGGCTGTCCCGTATGCCTGCCGCACCTGGATGCCGAACTCTTCCTCAAACCTGCGCCGCAACGACTCGGGGAGCATCTCTGCGGCAACAAGGGCGACCTGGAGGCCGAGGCCGTTCCCGGGGGCGATCCCCATCTCCTTCCCCTTTTCAAGGATGGTCATGAGAAACGAAGGGGTCCCGACGTACCCCGTCACGGCGAGGTCGCGCATGACCTGTGCCTGCAGCTCCGTGTTCCCCACGCCCGCGGGAATCACGGTACAGCCGATCCGGATGAGCGCCTCGTCGAACATGAGGCCGGCCGGGGAAAAATGATACATGAAGGTGTTCTGGACGATGTCGCCGGGCCGGAAACCCGCCGCCACGAACGCCTTCTCCCAGCGCCAGTGGGTCTCCTCCCTCCCCTCCGGGTCGTACGTGGGGCCGGGGGAGACGTAGATCCGCCGCATGGCGCGCGGGGGAAGCGCCGCCAGCCCGCCGAAGGGAAGCTCGCCCTTCTGGATCGATTTGAGATCCGCTTTCCGGGTAAGCGGGATCTTTGCGAGATCGGCGACATCGTGCACATCGGCGGGCCTTACACCCGCCTCGTCCATCTTCCGTCGGGTCGCCGGAGCGTTTTCGTAGGCGTGCCTCACCGCATCGCATAAGATCCTTCGCCGGAACCCTTCCCGTTCTTCCGCGGTCATCCTTTCCTGGGTCTCGTCGAAGAACCCTCGTTTCCTGTCGATCATTCTTCACTCCCTTGAGAACAGGGATGTTCCCAAGAAGTCCGCGGAAGGTCGACCTGCATCCGCCACCAGATTCCTGGGACCATCACCGGTTTTAGGACAGCCAGCGTTTCCGGCGCCGGTAGTGCTTCGTATCCTTGTACGACTTGCGCGTTCCCAACTCGGTCATCCCCAGATAGAACTCCTTGACGTCCTCGTTGCTCGCCAACACCTGTGTCTCTCCGTCCAGAACCACCTTCCCGTTCTCCATGATGTAGCCGTAGCTCGAAATGGACAGGGCGACGTGGGCATTCTGCTCCACGAGCAGGATGGTGGTCTTCTCCCTCTCGTTGATCTCCCTGATGATCCCGAAGATCTCCCTGACCAGCAGGGGGGAAAGCCCGAGCGACGGCTCGTCGAGCAGCATGAGCTTCGGGCGGGCCATGAGGGCGCGGCCGATGGCAAGCATCTGCTGCTCCCCCCCGGACAGATACCCCGCCAGGACCTTCCGGCGATCCCGAATCGGGGGGAAATACCCGTACACCCGTTCGTAGTCCTCGCGCACGCCACTGTCTTTTCGCGTGTGCGCACCGCACCGCAGGTTCTCTTCCACCGTCAGGTCCTCGAAGACCCTTCGCCCCTCCATCACCTGGAAGATCCCCCGTCGGACGATCTCCTCCGGATCCCTCCCGTTGATCTTCTCCCCTTCAAAGAGGACCTCCCCGTCGGTCACCTCCCCCTCCTCCGATTTCAACAGCCCGGAGATCGCCTTGAGCGTCGTGCTCTTCCCGGCTCCGTTGCTTCCCAGAAGGGCCACGATCTGTCCCCGGGGAACGACCAGGGAGAGTCCTTTGAGAACGAGGATCACGTCCGAGTAGATCACCTCGATGTTGTTCACATGGAGCATGCGTCTCCCGCCTGCCTCGTTAAACTCCGGTGACGGGGGAGGGGAATCCATTTTCATCCCCCTCCCC
>JBAVJZ010000211.1:0-4581 GCA_049688015.1 Candidatus Deferrimicrobiaceae bacterium
AGGAGTGTCCCCGCTCATCCTGGCGGAGGGAGCAGGATTCGCCCGATGGGGCCTCGGCGGTTTCGCCATCGCCCTCCCGGCCTCGTCGCCGCCTGCCGCGCTCCTAAAGTCGCGCTATTCCTCCTGCTCGTCGGCGGCGGCTCCGGTTCGAATCCTCTCATCCTCCGGCGTCGATCATCCTGGCGGAGGGAGTAGGATTCGAACCCACGGAAGCTCGCGCTTCAACGGTTTTCAAGACCGCTGCCTTAAGCCACTCGGCCATCCCTCCGTAACCTTACTCTTATAGCAAGCCCATCCCGCGAGCGCCACCAAAAACGGGCGTAAATTGGAAAACCCCCGGGGGTATGGTACAAGGAGGAAAACCGGCGGTGGAAACCCCGTACGGAAAGGATCTCTCCCCATGAAGTTCGTCGATCTGCAGAGCCAGTTCGCGGCCTACGAGCCCGAGATCCGCAGGGAGATCGAGGACGTCCTGCGGGGCGCCCAGTTCATCATGGGCCCCAAGGGGAGCGAACTGGAGGGGAAGCTCGCGGCCCATGTGGGGGCGACGCACGCGATCGGTTGCTCCTCCGGGACCGACGCTTTGCTCCTGTCCCTCATGGCTTACGGGGTCGGGGCGGGAGACGAGATCGTGACTACCCCCTTCAGCTTTATTGCCACGGCCGAGGTGGTCTCCCTCGTCGGCGCCACGCCGGTTTTCGTGGACATCGATCCGAAGACGTACAACATCGACGCGGCCAGGATCGAGGACGCGGTCACGAGGAATACCCGCGGGATCATCGCGGTCAGCCTGTACGGGCAGTGCCCGGAAATGGAGACGATCCTTTCGGTCGGCGGGGAATACGGCCAGTTCGTCATCGAAGACGGCGCCCAGTCGTTCGGGGCGGAGCGGAACGGCCGCCGCTCGTGCGGCTGGCCGCACGTGGGGACGACCTCCTTCTTTCCCTCCAAGCCGCTCGGCTGCTACGGAGACGGCGGGATGGTGTTCACGTCCGACGACAAGGTGGCCGATCGCGTCCGGGGATTGCGAAACCACGGACAATGGGAGCGTTACCAGCACCGGGCCATCGGGATCAACGGTCGGCTCGACGACCTGCAGGCGGCGATCCTGCTCGGAAAGTTCCCTCGCTTTCCCGATGAGGTGAGCGTCCGCAATTACATGGGGCAGCGCTATTCCGACCGGCTGGGGGACCTCGTCGGCGTTCCCGTCACGAGCCCCGGGAATACCCACGTCTTCGCGCAATACACCATCCGCACGCCGAGGAGGGACGACCTCGCAGCCCACCTGCGCGAAAACGGGGTTCCCACGGCGGTGCATTACCCGATCCCGCTCCATTTGCAGGAGGCGTTCCGGGGACTGGGATACGGTAAGGGGGATTTCCCGGAAAGCGAGGCGGCGGCGCGCGAGGTGATTTCGCTTCCCATGTCCGCCTTTCTCTCCGAGGCGGATCAGGACGAGGTGATCCGGCAGGTGAGAAGGTTTTTCGGGAAGTGAGCCGTCTCCCATCGGATATCCCCGTTTGACGCTATCCGGGTGAATTTCAGTCTGATATTCTTCAGGCGTGCATTCCTTTCCCTGGAGCAGAACCGGAGCGCTCCTCGTCCGGGCGGTCAACTGGTTGGGCGATGCGGTACTGACGACGCCCGCCCTCGGGACATTGCGTATGGCATGCCCGCAGGCACGGATCACGGTCGCCGCCAAGCCTCTCGTCGCTGAACTCCTGCGGCACCACCCGGACATCGACGCGATCGAGGTATACGACAAGGACGGACGACACGCGGGGGCTTTCGGCATGCTCCGGAAGGCGAGGGAGCTGCGAAGGGGAGCATACGCCGCCGCCCTCCTGCTTCAGAACGCCGTTGACGCCGCACTCCTCGCTTTTCTGGCCGGCATACCGGAACGGATGGGGTATGCGACGGACGGGAGGCGTCTCCTGCTCTCCCGGCCCGTCCCGGTGACGGACGAGGTCCTTTCCCTGCATCATGCGGAATATTACCTGCGGCTCCTCGCGGAACTCGGCGTTCCCCCCGCTCCTTCCCCGCGGATGTCCCTGCGGGTGACGGAGGAGGAGATGGCGGCGATGCGGTCGCGGCTCGCCGCGCTGGGCGTACCGGAGGGGAAACGGATCCTCGGGATCAATCCGGGAGCGACCTTCGGTTCGGCGAAGCGCTGGTTTCCGGACCGGTTCGCGGAGGTTGCCGAGGCACTGTCGGAGGAATGGGACGTCGCCGTTGTCCTGATGGGGTCGGTTCCCGAGATCCCCCTGTCGATGGAGATCGAGGCGGCGATGAGTCTTAAGCCCGTGAACCTGGCCGGACGAACCACCGTACGGGAACTGATGTCCCTGCTTGCCTCCTGCGCGTTCCTGGTGACGAACGACTCCGGGCCTATGCACATCGGAGCAGCGCTGGACGTGCCGGTCGCCGCCATCTTCGGCCCCACGGACTGGAAAAAGACCGCGCCGTGGACCCCAAAGGCGCGGGTCGTCCGTGTGGATGTCGACTGCTCCCCCTGCCACCTGAGGGAGTGCAATCGGGGGCACGAGTGCATGCTGGGGGTCACTGCGGAGATGGTCGTGACCGCCGCGCGCGAGCTCCTGGCGGAAGCCCGGTGACATGGAACCGTTAGGGCCGCGGACGATCCTCGTGGTGAAACTCTCCGCCCTGGGGGACGTGGCGCACGCTCTTCCCGTCGTCGGTTATCTTGGGGAGGCCGCCCCCGGCGCGCAGATCGACTGGGTGGTGGACCGCCGGTTCGCGGGGCTTATCGAGGGGAATCCGGGTCTGCGCCGCGTGATCCCCCTGGACCTCGGTGCGTGGAAAAGGGAGTGGGCGGCGGGGAGCTCCCGCCGCGAGGCGGCGAATGCCGTCCGCCTTCTGCGGGAAGGCGGGTATGATGCCGCGTTCGACATCCAGGGAAATATCAAGAGCGGGGTGGTGACCCGGTTGTCGGGAGCAGGGCTTCGTTTCGGGTTCGACAGGAGCGGGGTGCGCGAATTCCCGAACCTGTTTTTTACGAACCGGCACGTGCGTTCTCGACCGGAAGATGTGCACGTGACGCAGAAGATCCTCCGGGTGGTGAACGCCCCCTTCGGGGGGGAGATCCCTTCGTGGTGGACCGTCCCGGGCATCGTCACCTCCGAAGCCGCCGACAATGAGGCGGCGCGACTTCTCGGGGAACTGCTGCCGGACAGGAATCCCCGGCTGGCCATCCACGCAGGGACCACCTGGAACACAAAGAAGATGGATCCCGATTTCTGGGCGGGAGTCGCCCGTCTTCTTCGGGACCGGTTTTCCCGGGTCGGCGTATTCCTTTCCTGGGGGACGGAGGGAGAAAGAGAGGAGGCGGAGGTGATCCGTCGGTTGGCGGGGGGGGCGACTCGCGTGCTTCCCCGTTTGGCATTGCGACAACTGGCGGCTCTTTACAAGGTTTGCGGATACATGCTCGGCCCCGACACCGGTCCTCTCCACATCGCGGCGGCGGCAGGAGCGCGAACGGTGTCCATCTTCCGCGGGAGCGACGGGAAGTATGCGGCACCTCGGGGACCCGGACACCGGTTCCTCCAGGCTCCGCTTCCCTGCACGTCATGCCAGATCAAGGGGGACAAGGTGTGCGAGCGGGACGCCGAATGCCGGAAGAGCATCCCGCCGGAGGCCGCCGCTGGAGCGATGGCCGGGCTCATGGAAAGTGTTCCATGAAAGGGGTGAGCGTGATCCTCATCACGCGGAACGAGGAGCGCGACGTGGCCGATTGCCTCGCCTCCCTGGTCTTTGCGGAGGAAATCATCGTCGTCGATTCGGGGAGCACGGACGGGACGCAGGAGATCTGCCGGAGGGACCCGCGTGTGCGGTGGCACACCGAGGAGTGGAAAGGGTTCGGCCCCCAGAAAAACAGCGCCCTCGAGAAGGCGGCGGGTCCCTGGATCTTCAGCATCGACGCCGACGAACGCGTGTCGGACGAACTGGCCCGGGAAGTCGCCGGGCTCGATCTGCCTTCTCTTTCCGTCGACGGTTTTCGCATTCCCAGGAGGAGCTATTTCGGGGACACCTGGGTGCGGCACGGGGGATGGTATCCGGACTATGTGATCCGTCTATGGCGCAAGGACAGGGGGAGATTCAACGACCGGACGGTGCACGAATCCGTGCGTCTCCCCGGCCCCGTGGGGACGCTTCGTGGGGACCTCGTCCACTTTACCTACCGGGACACGGCGGATTTCCTGGAGCGGATGAGCCGATACGCCGCTCTCGGCGCGGAGGAACTGCGGAGGGAAGGGGTCCGCGGGACGCTCGCGGACCTCTGGCTCCGTCCGCCGTTCACATTCGTTAAAATGTACGTTCTCAAGCGGGGGTTCCTGGACGGTGCGCTCGGGTTCCGCCTTGCGTTGCTCTACGCCCGGTACACCTACGCCAAATACGCGAAACTGAGGGCGCTTCATGGGGAGTAGTCTCCGGGGACGGGATGTCCGATCGATCGTGGTGTTCAAGCAGCGCCACATCGGTGACGTCCTTCTGTCCACGCCGGTCTTTCGCGCCCTGCGGGTATCGTTTCCGGGCGCGAGCACGGCGGCGGTGGTGAACGAT
>JBAVJZ010000212.1:0-3543 GCA_049688015.1 Candidatus Deferrimicrobiaceae bacterium
CTGTTGATCGGTCTCGGACACGTTGCGAGCACACCGCTCAACCCCAACGTGGCGGTCCTCAACCGATTGATCGGGGTCACCGTGCTCTGGCTTGCCATCGTCATCCTGCTGGAGAGAAAACGGGCGGAAGACAACCTCCGGGAGAGCAAGGAGCAGTACCAGGACCTGGTGGAACTTTCCCCGGAGACGATCTACATCCAGCAGGAGGGAAAATTCGTTTTCATCAACAGTTCGGGAGTGAAGCTTTTCGGCGCCTCCACACCCAATGATCTTTTGGGAAAGCCGGTTCTGGACTTCCTCCACCCGGACAGCCGGGAGTCGGCCGCGGAACGGACCCGCATGGAACAGGAAAAGGGAAAGGAAATTTTTTCGATCGAGGAGAAATATCTCCGGCTCGACGGAACCCCCGTGGAAATGGAGATATCGGCCGTACCGATCGAGTACCTCGGCAAGGCCGCTCTCCAGATCTTCGCCCGTGACGTAACCGGGCGGAAGCAGCTCGAGGAACAATTGCGCCAATCCCAGAAAATAGAGGCCGTGGGACGACTGGCGGGTGGAATCGCACACGATTTCAACAATCTCATGACGGTAATTACGGGGTACGTCGGGCTGACGAAGAAGCGCCGCACAAACCCCGAACACGTCTCCAAGGGACTCGATGAGATCGGGAAGGCAGGTCTTCGAGCCACGCGGTTGACAAAGCAGCTGATCGCCTTCAGCCGCAAACAGATCCTTCTGCCCCAGATTCTGGATCTGAACCGGATCGTATCCAACATGGACAAGATGCTCCGACGCCTGATCGGGGAGGACATCGAACTCGTGACGATCCTTGGCGGCAATATCGGGAAAGTGAAAGCGGATCCGGGCCAGATCGAGCAGGTGGTCGTCAACCTGGCTCTGAATGCGCGGGACGCGATGGCAAAGGGGGGCAGGCTGCAAATCGAAACCGCGGAGGAGATCCTGGACGAATCCGCCGTCGCCCGGCACGGGAATCTTCCTGCAGGTCCTTACGTAAAGCTCATTTTCCGCGACGACGGAACCGGGATGTACGAGGAGACCATCTCCCATATATTCGAACCGTACTTCACTACCAAGGAAGTGGGAAAAGGTACGGGTCTCGGGCTGGCGACCGTGTATGGCATCATCCGGCAGAGCGGTGGGGACATCCAGGTGGAGAGCGAGCCGGGGCAAGGGTCGACCTTCACGATCTGGCTCCCCCGGGTAGCGGATGCGGAGGCGGCGCCGGAAGGCGTTGAGCCCCTTCTGGAAATCCCGCGGGGGGTCGAAACGATCCTTCTGGTGGAGGACGAGGAACCGGTCCGGGCAATCGTAAGGGAAACGCTGGAGGATGCAGGGTACACCGTGATCGATGCTCCCAACGGGGAAGAAGCGCTTGCGCTCCTCTCCCGGTTCGGTAAACCGGTACACCTCATTCTTTCCGATGTTGTCATGCCGCGGATGGGGGGAAAGAGTCTTGCGGAACAGGTCGCTTCCCTTTACCCGGGGGTAAAGGTACTCCTGATCAGCGGCTACTCGGAAGCCGTCCTGGATAAGCGGGATGATCTAGCAAAGACAATTCCCTTTCTATATAAGCCATTTACACCACATGATCTCACCAATAAGGTAAGGCAGATTCTCGATAGCTGAAGGAAAATCCGTTCGGCTATTTTTTCCTTTTCTCCTCCAGTTGCGCTTTCAACGCCTCTCCCAGCGAGCCCAGGGAGGGAGATTGCTCCTTGATGAAGTATTGTCGATAATCCTCCGAATCGGCCGTTCTCCCCTCCTCGGCCTCGTCCGTCGGAAGGGAAAGTGAGATCTTCCTCTTTTCCTTATCCACACGATCCACCTTCACCGGAATTGTCTCTCCCTCCTTCCCGAACTCGCCCAAGTTGCGGGTCCGCTTTCCTTCCCCGAGTTTGGAGATGTGCAGGAGCCCGTCCACCCCCGGTTCCAGACTTACGAAGATCCCGAACGGGACACGGCGCGACACCTTCCCGGTGTGGAGCGATCCCTCTAGATATTTTTCCTCGATACGCTCCCACGGGTCGGCCAGTGTCTTCTTCATGCTGAAGGTAAAACGCTCTTTTTCCCAATCGAGGTGCATGACCGCAACTTCCACTTCCTGCCCCACGGTAAGCGTATCCCGGATGTCGCCTCCTCGCTCCCAGCCGACTTCGGACGCCGGCACCAACCCTTCGATGGGACCTGCGCTCACGAAGGCACCGAATTCCCTGACGGAAGTGACCCTGCCCCTGACCGTCATCCCTTCCCGCAGCGTTCCCTTGAGGGATTCCCGTTCCTCCCGGCGTTTTTCCTCCAGCACGGCACGGTGCGAAAGGACGATGTTGCGTCCTTTTCCGTCGTACTTCGTAATACGAAAGAGAAGTTTTTTCCCGATCATTTCTCCCCGGCTCTCTTCTCCGGCGAAGCCCGCCTGGGAGAACGGGCAGAACCCCCGGATTCCTCCCGCGATGCGTACGGAAAAGCCCCCCTTTACCTCCCTGTCCACATTCCCCTCTACGGGAATGCCGTTTCGGAAGGCGTCTTCCATCCGGGACTGCCCGACCGCCGCGCCTCCGATCTTCGTGGCGAACCACATCTCGTTGTTTTTCGTTCCGAGGAAATACGACTGGACGGTATCGCCTTCCCGGACGGTGAGGTTTCCGTCCGCGTCGAGGAATTCCTTCCTTTCGAGGCACCCCTCCCCTTTCCATCCCAGATCGAGGAAGATGTACTCCGAGGTGATTGCAATGATTCTCGCTGTAACCTTCTCCCCCGGCTCCAGCCGGACAGACTCGGGCATGGCCCCCTCCAGCAGCTCCGGGAAGCTCTCCTCGCCCTGCCCTTTCCTCCTTCCCTGATCATCCCTGTTCATCGAATCCCCTCTCCTGAAAAGAGTTCCCCATAGAGCCGAAGCAAGTGGGGCTCTCTGCGGGCGAATGGATTAATCCGTCTTCACAACGCCTATATACGGAAGGGCGCGATGTCCGTCCGCGCAGTCCAGCCCATATCCCACGACCCACCGGTCGGGGATGTCGAACCCGAGATAATCGATCTTTACGTCCTTCTCCAGGCGTGCCCTCTTCCGAAGCAGCACGCAGGTCTTCAGGGTGGCCGGCTTGCGTGGAAGCAGGGTGCTCATGAGGTACTCGAGCGTGTTTCCGGTGTCGACGATATCCTCGACGATCAGAACATGCTTCCCCGCGATGTTCGTTCGGAGATCCATGATGAGGCGCACGGCGCCCGACGGCGCCGAATTCTTCCCGTAGGCGGCAATGGCCATGAAATCGATCTGCCGCGGGACGGTGAGGAGCCGGGAGAGATCGGCAAGGAATATGAAGCAACCCCTCAGTACGCCGATCAGATGCAGCTCTTTCGCCGCTGCGTAATCCGCGGACACCTGCCGGGCAAGCTCTCCGACCCGACGGCGGATCTCGTTCTCGGGAATGAGAACCGGAGGTTCCGCCGGGATCTTCTCGCTCATACCGACCTCCACGGACGCCGAACGATCCCCCTTTTTGCGTTTCGCCCCCCCGTATGGAG